>NZ_JBEXXE010000003.1:200527-355503 GCF_040630255.1 Streptomyces sp. NPDC005820 | reverse complement strand
TCTCGCCGCACCGGCCGAAAGCCCAAGTACATCCAGTACGAGGGCTTCCGGCCGGCACGACGAGAGCACGCACCGGACGCCGCTCCTTGACGGGCTAACGTTGCCTGCCGCGGCACTGGTTTCTAGGCCGCCGGGCCCGGGTTGGCCAGGGCCTGGGAGAGTTCGGCCGCCACCTGCTGCAGGACCGGGACGATGCGTTCCGTCGCCGATTCCGTGACGCGGCCCGCCGGGCCGGAGATGGAGACGGCCGCCGCGGTGGGGGAGTCGGGCACGGACACCGCGAGGCAGCGCACGCCGATCTCCTGCTCGTTGTCGTCGACCGCGTACCCCGTGCGCCGCACGTCCGCGAGCGCCGCGAGGAAACCCTCCGGAGTGGTGATCGTCTTCTCGGTCGCGGCCGGCATGCCCGTACGGGCGAGCAGCGCGCGCACCTCGGCGTCCGGGAACCCCGCGAGCAGCGCCTTGCCCACCCCCGTGGAATGCGGCAGCACCCGCCGCCCCACCTCGGTGAACATCCGCATCGAGTGCTTCGACGGCACCTGCGCGACGTACACGATCTCGTCCCCGTCGAGCAGCGCCATGTTCGCCGTCTCCCCGGTCTCCTCGACCAGTCGCGCCAGATACGGCCGCGCCCAGGTGCCCAGCAGCCGGGACGCCGACTCGCCGAGCCGGATCAGCCGCGGACCGAGCGCGTACCGGCGGTTGGGCTGCTGACGGACGTACCCGCAGACGACCAGCGTGCGCATCAGCCGGTGGATGGTGGGCAGCGGCAGCCCGCTGCTCGCGGACAGCTCGCTCAGCCCGACCTCGCCGCCGGCGTCCGCCATCCGCTCCAGCAGGTCGAAGGCGCGCTCGAGGGACTGGACCCCTCCGCCGGCGGACCGGGCGGAGTCGGAGGTGCTGGCGCTCGACGTCGGCACGGCGCGTTCCTTTCGACACTGGCGGGAGGAGCTGAAGCCTACCCGGCGGTCGGTTGACTCCCCGGTCGTGCGTAGCTACGTTCTGCTTGCTGGAATTATATTTCCACTTCATGGAAACCTCCAGAGTGGCGACGGCGGAGGCACTCTGAAGAGGGGCGCCCTTGACGGCTCGCGAGCCGGGAGGGAAGACTCCTTCAACAGAACGTTGAATTCCGTTACGTGGAAGTAAACGGCGGCAGAGAGGGGTCCGGGTGTCCGACGCTGAACTGGTGTTGCGCTCGACGCGTGTCATCACTCCCGAAGGGACACGCGCCGCCTCGGTCGCCGTCTCCGGCGGGACGATCACGGCCGTCCTGCCGTACGACGCCCCCGTCCCCGCGGGGGCCCGCCCGGAGGACCTCGGCGACGACGTCCTGCTGCCCGGCCTGGTCGACACCCACGTGCACGTCAACGACCCCGGCCGCACCCACTGGGAGGGCTTCTGGACCGCCACGCGCGCGGCGGCGGCCGGCGGCATCACCACCCTCGTCGACATGCCGCTGAACTCCCTGCCGCCCACCACGACCGTCGACCATCTGCGCGTCAAGCGGGAGGTCGCCGCCGACAAGGCGCACATCGACATCGGCTTCTGGGGCGGCGCCCTGCCCGACAACGTCAAGGACCTGCGCCCGCTGCACGACGCCGGGGTCTTCGGCTTCAAGGCGTTCCTGTCCCCGTCCGGCGTGGACGAGTTCCCGCACCTGGACCAGGACGGACTGACCCGGTCCCTGACCGAGATCGCCGGCTTCGGCGGTCTGCTCATCGTCCACGCCGAGGACCCGCACCACCTCGACACCGCGCCCCAGCAGGGCGGCCCCCGCTACGCCGACTTCCTGGCCAGCCGCCCCCGCGCCGCCGAGGACACGGCCGTCGCCGCCCTGATCGACCGGGCGAGACACCTCCACGCCCGCGTGCACGTCCTGCACCTGTCCTCCAGCGACGCGCTGCCGCTGATCGCGGCCGCCAAGGCGAACGGCGTGCGCATCACCGCCGAGACCTGCCCCCACTACCTCACCCTCACCGCCGAGGAGGTCCCCGACGGCGCCAGCGAGTTCAAGTGCTGCCCGCCCATCCGTGAGGCCGCCAACCAGGACCTGCTCTGGCAGGCGCTCGCCGACGGCACCGTCGACTGCGTGGTGACGGACCACTCCCCGTCGACGGCCGACCTGAAGACCGGCGACTTCGCGACGGCCTGGGGCGGCATCTCCGGCCTCCAGCTGAGCCTCGCGGCGGTCTGGACCGAGGCCCGCCGGCGCGGGCACGGCCTGGAGGACGTGGTCCGCTGGATGTCGGCGAACACCGCGCGGCTCGTGGGCCTGGAAGCCCGCAAGGGCGCCATCGCGGCGGGCCACGACGCCGACTTCGCCGTCCTCGACCCCGACGCCACCTTCACCGTCGACCCGGCCGCACTCCAGCACCGCAACCGCGTCACCGCGTACGCCGGCCGCACCCTGTACGGCGTCGTGCGGTCCACCTGGCTGCGCGGCGAACGCATCGTCGCGGACGGCGAGTTCACCGCACCGAAGGGCACCCTGCTCACCCGCACCCCCTGACGCGACCCGCACCGGCCGATCCCGAAAGGCACACCCCGTGGCAGCGATACCGACGTTCACCGGCGACGCGAACCCCTACGGCGGCGGCGACCCGTACGCGGACTACCGCACCGCCGACTTCCCCTTCACCCACCTCGCCGACCTCGCCGACCGGCAGCTCGGCGCCGCCGTCGTCGCCGCCAACGACGAGTTCTTCGCCCAGCGCGAGAACCTGCTGCTGCCCCATCGCGCCGAGTTCGACCCCGAGCGCTTCGGCCACAAGGGCAAGATCATGGACGGCTGGGAGACCCGCCGCCGCCGCGGCGCCTCCGCCGACCACCCGTGGCCCACCGCCGACGACCACGACTGGGCGCTGGTCCGCCTCGGCGCCCCCGGGGTGATCCGCGGGATCGTCGTCGACACCGCCCACTTCCGCGGCAACTACCCGCAGGCGGTCTCGGTCGAGGGCACGTCCGTCCCCGGCACCCCGTCCCCGGAGGACCTCCTCGGCGACGACGTGAAATGGACGACGCTCGTCCCGCGCACCCCGGTCGGCGGCCACGCGGCGAACGGCTTCGCCGTCTCCCTCGAACAGCGCTTCACCCACCTGCGCGTCAACCAGCACCCCGACGGCGGCATCGCGCGCCTGCGCGTGTACGGCGAGGTCGTCCCCGACCCCGCGTGGCTCGCGCTGCTCGGCGCCTTCGACGTCGTCGCCCTGGAGAACGGCGGCCGCGCCGAGGACGCCTCGAACCGCTTCTACTCACCTCCGTCGAACACCATCCGCCCGGGCCGCTCCCGCCAGATGGACGACGGCTGGGAGACCCGCCGCCGCCGCGACCGGGGCAACGACTGGATCCGCTACCGCCTGGTCGCCCAGTCCGTGATCCGCGCCGTGGAGATCGACACGGCGTACCTGAAGGGCAACAGCGCCGGCTGGGCGTCGGTCTCCGTCCGCGACGGCGACGACGGCGAGTGGACGGAGATCGTCCCCCGCACCCGCCTCCAGCCCGACACCAACCACCGCTTCCGCCTCCCCACCCCCACCGTCGCCACCCACGCGCGCGTGGACATCTACCCCGACGGCGGCATCTCCCGCCTCCGCCTGCACGGCACCCTCACGGACGCGGGCACCACCGCGCTCACGGCACGGAACCAGGAACTGGGCGGCTGACCTCCGCTACTGTGAACACCCCGTCGGGATACGGGGTGTTCACGGGGAGGCGTGATGGCGGTCCTGCTGTACCACCCTTCGGTGAGGCCGCCCACGGAGGTCCTCCACCAGGCACTGCTGTACTGGGACGGGATCGGCTCGGTCGTGCCGGCGGATCCCGAGGTCTACGAGGTCGCCGTCTCCCCGGAGCTGAAGGATCTGCGGGAACGGGGTCTGTACAAACCGCTGGCGCTGACCGAGCGCTACCTGGACCTCCTCAGGGACCCCGACGACGTCCTCTCCTGGCTGGAGCCCGAGGAGCGGCGCTGTGCCGCCTCCCTGGCCCTGAGGCAGGAACTGCGGCGCCTGGCGGCGAGCCCCCACCGGCCCCCGCTCTCGTCACCGCCCGAAGCCTTCCTCTACGAGTCGAAGATGAGCAGTTGGCTGCCCAGGGAACTGGGGCGGCTCGGTCTGGCCACCCCGCTCGACCCGCACTCCTGGAAGGTGGGCGTACCGCACCGGGTCCAGGAACTCGTCGTCGGCGCCATGGCACGCGAACTCGCCCGGCACGCCGACGGCTCCTACACCCCGTACACCGACCGCCCGGACGCCCACCGCCTCTCCCTGAGCGCGACCCGGCTGTCGGTGGCCGCCTGGGAGATGGAGATCGGCCGTCTCCTCCCCGTGCCCGCCCCGGGAACGGGGACCGCCGAGGTCCTCGCCTTCCGTGCACGCCACGCCGACGAACGCGAGCGCCTGATGCGCGCCCTGCACCGGCTCCTCGGCGACCTCCGCCGCGACTACGAGCATCCCGCCGACGTCCTCGCCCATCTGCGCCGCGAGGTCGAGCAGTCCGTCGAGGACTACCGCAAGGCCGCGCGGAGCAGCCGTATGGCCTGGGTGGAGCGGTCGGTGACGGTGACCGTGGCGCTCGCGGCGGCGGCCGGCAGCGCCGTGCAGCCCGGTCTGAGCTGGGTCCTCGGGGCCGTCGGCGGCTACGCCCTGAACGTGGCCACCCGCGAGATCCGCCCCCTGGCGCGGGCCCGCGACGACCACGACTTCAGCTACCTGCACAGGGTCCGGGAGACCCTGGCCTGACGTCTCACGCCGCGTGCCCGCCGTCCACCGCGAACTCCGCCCCCGTCACGTAGTCCGCCCCCGCCAGGTGGGCCACCGTCGCCGCCACCTCCTCCGTCCGTCCGAAGCGACCCAGCGCCGTCATCGCCGCCTGTCCGGCCGCGTACGGGCCGTCCGCCGGGTTCATGTCCGTGTCGACCGGTCCGGGGTGCACGATGTTCGCCGTGATCCCCCGCGGCCCCAGCTCCCTGGCCAGCGCCTTCGTCAGCCCCACCAGCGCCGCCTTGCTCATCGCGTACAGCGTCCCGCCGGGCCCCGGCACCCGCTGGACCATGCACGAGCCGACGGTGATGATCCGCCCCCCGCCCGTCATCCGCCCGGCGGCGGCCCGCGAGGCGAGGAACACCCCGCGGACGTTCACCGCCAGCACCCGGTCGACGTCCGCGAGCGCCAGCCCCTCCACCGGCCCCAGCACACCCACCCCCGCGTTGTTCACCAGCACGTCGAGCCCGCCGAGCGCCTCCGCCGTCCGCGCCACGGCCCCGGCCGCCTCCTCGGGGTCCCCGGAGTCGGCCCGCAGGGCCACCGCCCGGCGCCCGAGGGCCTCCACGGCCCGTACGACGTCCACGGCCGCCTCCTCGCCGTTCACGTACGTCACCGCCACGTCCGCGCCCTCCCGGGCCAGCCGCAGAGCCGTGGCGGCACCGATGCCACGGCCACCGCCGGTCACCAGGGCCACCTTGCCGCGCAGAGTTCCGTAAGTCGTTGTCATGGGTCCATCCCACCGGCCCGCACCCCCGCGTGCTGGCGGTCGCCGGACGCCGACCTCGGCTCACCCCCCACCGAGCGGAACTCTTCCCTCCACCTCCCGCGTTCTCCTTCCGTGACCCTTCAGCAAGAAATCGTCGGCAACGCCATGCAGATGGCGGTCGTCAACCTCGCCCCCGGCCAGACCGTGTACTGCGAAGCCGGAAAGTTCCTGTTCAAGACCACGAACGTGACCATGGAGACCCGTCTGAGCGGCCCCTCGGGCGGCGGCGGCCAGCCGGCGCAGAACGGCGGCGGCGGCAGCGGCATGGGCGGCATGCTCCGCCAGGCCATGGGCACCGCCATGCAGGTCGGCCAGCGCGCCCTCGCGGGCGAGTCGCTGGCGTTCCAGTACTTCACCGCCCAGGGCGGCGAGGGCACGGTCGGCTTCGCGGGCGTCCTGCCGGGCGAGATGCGCGCCCTGGAGCTGAACGGCACGCGCGCGTGGTTCGCCGAGAAGGACGCCTTCGTGGCCGCCGAGTCCACCGTCGACTTCGGCATCGCCTTCCAGGGCGGCCGTACCGGCATGAAGGGCGGCGAGGGCTTCGTCCTGGAGAAGTTCACCGGGTACGGCACGGTGATCATCGCCGGCGCGGGCAACTTCATCGACCTGAACCCGGCCGACTTCGGCGGCCGTGTCGAGGTCGACACCGGGTGCGTGGTCGCCTTCGAGGAGGGCATCCAGTACGGCGTCCAGCGCGTCGGCGGCCTCAACCGCCAGGGCCTCATGAACGCCGTCTTCGGCGGTGAGGGCCTCTCCCTGGCCACCCTGGAGGGCAACGGCCGGGTCATCCTGCAGTCCCTCACCATCGAGAGCCTCGCCAACGCCCTGAAGAAGGCCCAGGGCGGCGACAAGCAGGGCCCGACGGGCGGACTGTTCTCGACGAACGCGGGCTGAGCCGGGCGCACCGATGAGTTGCGGGCACCGGCGGGGTCTGAGGTGATGACAACAGACCCCGCGCCAGAAAGCAGGCACCCGCCATGGGCAAGCTCGTCTCCACCATCTTCGTCACCCTCGACGGCGTCTACCAGGCCCCCGGCGGCCCCCAGGAGGACACCCGGGACGGCTTCACGCAGGGCGGCTGGAGCTTCGCGTTCGCCGACGAGGGCTTCGGCGGCTTCGTCAACGAGGTCTTCGACGGGGTCGGGGCGTTCCTCCTCGGCCGCCGGACCTACGACATCTTCGCGTCGTACTGGCCGAAGGTGACCGACCCCGCCCACCCGGTGGCCGGCAAGCTGAACGCACTGCCGAAGTACGTGCCCTCCGCGACCCTCACCGACCCGCGGTGGGCCGGCACCACGGTCCTCGGCGGCGACCTCGCCAAGGAGGTCACCGCGCTGAAGGAGACCACCGACGGCGAGCTCCAGGTGCACGGCAGCGGCGCCCTCGTCCAGTCGCTGCTGGCCCTCGACCTGGTCGACACGCTCCATCTGCTGACCTTCCCGGTGGTCCTCGGCACCGGCCTGCGCTTCTTCGCCGAGGGCGCCGTCCCGACGGCCTTCCGGCACACCGCGGGCCGCGTCACCGGAGCCGGCGTCTCCATCCAGACGTACGACTTCGCGGGCCGCCCGAACTACGGCTCCTTCGGCCCCCCGGAAGAGGCCTAGGACAGACGCCCCCGACGGGCCGTTCGTGAAGTTAACTCGGTGAAAACTCATGGGACTTGACGGGAAAATCTCCGGAGTTGTCATTGACATGCCAGGGTCTACGCGCGTCATCATGAGGGCATGAGATTCCCCCCACGCATCACTCGCGTCGGCGCCGCCGCCGCTGTCCTCTCCGCCCTGCTCGTGGGCGGCACCGTCACCGCCACTCCCGCGGCCGCCGCGGTCGGCAGCGTCTGCTACGGCGACCTGCCCTCCCAGGCGTACGACACGCTCGAACTGATCGAGCAGGGTGGCCCCTTCCCGTACTCGCAGGACGGATCCGTCTTCCAGAACCGGGAAGGCGTCCTGCCCGCGCAGTCCACGGGCTACTACCACGAGTACACGGTCAAGACGCCGGGCTCCTCCACCCGCGGCGCCCGCCGTGTCGTCACCGGCAAGAAGACCGACGAGGACTACTACACGGCTGACCACTACGCGACGTTCGACCTGATCGACTACGACTGCTGAGTCACCCCACGGACCAGCCTCAGGAACGGCGCAAGCGCACCACCCCCGCCCCGCGGCCATCCCCCACGCACCACGGCCGCGGGGCGAGGCGTGTCCCCGCCCGAACTCGCCCTCCCCGTAGGGGAAAAGAACGCCATATTGGGTAAGTATCAGGTTATGGGAGTGTTTCTGATCACAGGTGCCGGTTCCGGCATCGGAGCGGCCCTGGCCGCTCATTTCGCCGCGCGGGGGCACGAGTTGTGGCTGCTGGCCCGGGACGGGTCCCGGGCCAGAACGCTGCGGGCGCGGTTCCCCCGGAGCCGGACCCTGGTGGCGGACCTGGCCGCGCCGGGCGCCCTGCGCGCCCGGCTGGAGACACAGGCGCTGCCCCCGCGGCTGGACTCGCTGCTGCACGTGGCCGGTGTGGCCGAGTCGGGGCGGGTCGGTGAGGCCGGCGCCGAGGTCTGGGAGCGCACGCTCGCGGTCAACCTCGTCGCTCCGGCGGAGCTCACCCGGCTGCTGCTGCCCGCGCTGCGGGCGGCCCGCGGACAGGTCGTCTTCATGAACTCGGGAGCGGGCGTCCACGCGCCGCCGCGGCTGGGCGCCTACGCGGCGTCCAAGTTCGGACTGAAGGCGCTGGCCGAGACCCTGAGAGCGGAGGAGTACGAGCACGGCGTCCGGGTCACCACCGTCTATCCGGGCGAGACCGACACACCGATGCAGGTCCGGCTGCACGAGCAGTTCGGGCTGCCGTACGCACCGGAGGCCCATATGAGCCCGGCCTCCGTGGCCGCCGCCGTCGTCACGGCGCTCGGTCTGCCGAGGGACGCGACGATGAGCGATCTGATGCTGCGTCCGGGCTGCTGAGCCGGTTCCCGCCCAGGCCGGGCCCGTCGTCGTCGGGCCCGGCCGCACCGGTGTTCCAGATGCCCACCAGGTCGGCGTAGAACGGGACCTGCGCCAGCAGGGCGTCATGTGTGCCGACCCACGCGCGCCGCCCGTCCAGGAGGAGCACCCGGTCCGCGCGGCGGGCGAGGGCGAGCCGGTGCGCGAGGGTGACGACCGTGCCGGGCCGCCGCCGGAACGCCTCCTCGACCCGCTGTTCGGCCTCGGCGTCGAGATGCCGTGTCGCCTCGTCGAGCACGACGAGCGCGGCGGGGGAGAGATGCACCCGCGCCAGCGCGACGAGCTGCCGCTCGCCCGAGGACAGCCCGGCCGGGTCCACCTGGCCGTCGAGCCCGCCCAGCCGTCGTACGACCCGGCCCAGGCCGAGTTCCTCCACGGTGCGGGCGACGGCCTCGTCCGGGGCGCCGGGGGCGAGTTGGGTGAGGTTCTCCCGCACCGTCCCGGCGAACACATAGGGGTTCTGCGGCAGCAGGGCCCGGGCCCTGCCGAGCTCGTCCCGGGTGATCCGGTCGAGGGGCACGCCCCCCAGGGTGACCCGCCCGCGGTCGGGCCGGAGCATCCCGGTGAGGACGTCGGCCGTCGTGGACTTCCCCACGCCGGAGGGGCCGACCACGGCCAGATGGTCACCGTGGGCGAGGAGGAGATCGAGACCGTCGAGGACCGGCTCGGCGTCCGGGCCGTAGGCGAAGGTGACGTCCGACAGCACGACCGATCCGTCGGCCGGCCGGAGCGCGGGGTCGGGGTCCTCGGGGGGCCCGGGGTGGCGCGCGGCCCCGGCGAGCCGCTCCGCCGCCACGGACAGCCGCAGCCAGGAGGCGCCGACGCCCTGCACCAGCAGCCGGACGGCGGGTTCGAGGGTGGACAGCACATAGCTGAGCACACCCACGACGTCGCCCGGTGTCATACCGCGGTCCACCAGGCCCGGCGCGGCGAACACCACCAGCAGCAGCGGGCTGTGCGCGCCCAGCGCCACGATCAGCCGGCGCACCGCCGCGACGGTCGCCAGCTTCCGGGAGGCGCGCAGGTGGGCCCGCACGGCGTCGAGCACCTCGTGCTCCGCCCGGTCGTGGGTGCCGGTGGCGACGATGTCGCGCAGGGCCCCGACGGTCGCGACGGTCTCCCGGGCGAGCGTCTCCTCGGCCTGGAACGCCGCATGCTGGCGCCGGACGGTCACCGGCGCCAGGACGGCGAACACGCCCAGCGCCACCACCAGCGGCACGGCCACCAGCGGTACGGCGGCCGGGGCGATGAAGGCGGTGCCCACGACGACGGCCCCGACCGTCAGCACGAACTGCCAGACGAGCATGAGCTGTCCGGCGAGCGCGTCACGGACCGCCTCCACCTGCCGGGTGAGCTGGGCCACCGCGACGGCGTCGACACCGTCCCGCCGGGCGCCGCGCCCCACCGCACGGCGCAGCGTGCCGGTGACGACCTCGCCGAGCAGACGGTCCCGCAGCGGCTCGACGATCTCGGCCAGCCAGGGGTAGGTCTGCCGGCTCGCCCAGGCCCCGCCCAGGGTGCACAGGGCGAACACCGCCAGGCCCAGGGCCGCCGTCCGGGGGCGGTGCGCCAGGAAACCCTCGTCGACGGCGAGGGCCAGGGCCTTGCCGGAGACGAGGGCGGGAGCGGCCGACACCAGCGTCCACCAGGCCAGCCGGAGCGCCGCGGCCCGGCTGTGGGTGAGGGCGCCCCGGACCAGGTGCAGGGCGGCGGCGCTGGTGGTGAGCGGCGCCGTGACCGTCGTACGAGAACCCGGGTCCCCGTCGGGGCCCGGGTGCGGGTGCGGGTGAGGGCGCGGTCGGGGGGCGTCGGCGGTGCCGTGGGCCTGGGCCATGCGTGCCAGTCCTTTCGTCCATGGTCCGGTCCGGTCCGCATCCGGCCGTACGGGCCTTCAGTCCCCGGATTCCCCGGGCCCGTCGGCGTCCCCCGTGCCGGTGAAGATGCGGCGGTAGGCCGGTGTGCGCCACAGGTCCCGGTGGGGGGCGACGGCCCGGATGCGTCCCGCGTCCAGCCAGGCCACCGCGTCCGCCCGGGCCGCCGTCGACGTCCGGTGGGTCACGATCAGCCGGGTGCGGTCCCCGTGGGAGGCGGCCACGGCGTGCAGCACCGCGGCCTCGGTGGCGGTGTCGAGGCTGGAGGTGGCGTCGTCGAGGACGAGCAGCCGGCAGTCGCGGGCCAGGGCGCGCGCGAGCCCCACCCGCTGCCGTTGCCCCCCGGACAGGGGCGCGTCGGCGAGGGGGGTGTCGTAACCGGAGGGCAGCCGGCGCACGAAGGTGTCCGCCTGCGCCGCGCACGCGGCCCGGCGGGCGTCGGCGGCGCGGACCGGTTCCGCGGCGGCCGTGAGGGCGTCGAGGACGGTGACCCCGGTCAGCACGGGGTCACCGAAGGCGTAGGAGACGGCGCCCCGCAGGTCCGCCGGACGGATCTCGTCCAGCGGCACGCCGTCCAACAGCACCAGGCCCCCGTCCGGGACCAGCAGCCCGCCGGCCACCGCGGCCAGCGTGGAACGGCCCGACCCCGAACTCCCCACCAGCGCGGTGCAGGTGCCCGCCGGGAGGACCAGCTCCAGCCGGTCCAGGACGGCCCGTCCGGACCGCCGTACGGTGACCTCACGGATCTCCACCCGTCCGGGACCCGGCGGCAGGGCGCGCAGCCCGACCGGCCCCCGGGGGGCGTCGAGCACCTCGGACACCCGGGCCTGTCCCGCCCGGGCGCGGGCGAGGTCCAGCAGGCTCTGCGCCGTGCCGAAGCCGCCGAGCCCCAGCGCGGTGTAGCCGAGCGCGGCGATCAACTCGCCCGTGCTGAGCGCCCCGGTGGAGAGTTCGTGTCCGGCGACGGCGAGCACGGTGATCTGGGTCGCCGGGGCGAGCAGACCGGTGGACCAGGCGACACGGCGCTGACTGTCCCACAACGCGCGTCCGTGCCGGGAGAGTTCGGCCACCGGCCGCAGCACGCGCTCGATCTCCTGCTCGACGGTTCCGGCGGCGGCGATGGTGCGGCTGCCCGCGAGGGCGTCCAGCAGCCGGGCGGCCACGGCGGCCTGCGCGCTCTGGTAGCCCGTGCCGCGCCGTACGGTGCGCCGCAGCTGCCGGCGCAGCAGCAGCCAGCCGGCCGGGGCGGTCACCAGGAAGGCCGCGGCCAGTTCGGGGGCGAGCAGGGCGAGGGCCACCACGGCGCCGCTGGCCATGGCGAGTTGGGCGACCGCGTAGACGATCGCCTGCCCGGCCAGCCCGGCCTCCGCGGTGCCGGCGGTGAGCCGGGCCACCAGGTCGCCGGTCGCGGTCTGCCGCGCGGGGTGGGGGCCGCCGGCCATGATGTGCCGCACCAGGGCGGCGCGCAGCCGGGCCGTGGTCTCGGCGGTGGCGCGCGGTCCCGCGTACTGCGCGGCGGCCTCCGCCACCGTGAGCAGTCCGACGACCGCGGCCAGCGGGACGACCCCCGCGCCGCCGCCACCGGCGAGGGCCCGGTCCACGGCCCGGGACACGGCGGCGGGCAGGAGCAGCGCGGCCAGCGAGCCGGCCGCCACGGACAGCGCGAGCGCGGTGGGCCACCACAGTCGGAGTACGGTGGTGGTGAGGCCGTGCCGCATACGGGGCTCCTGCGGGAGAGGGACGGACGGTCCGAACGGGTGGCACATGAGCGCCGGCCCGGGCTCTAGCTCAGCCCGGGCCGGCTCTGTTCATCCGGCCCTCCGGTCACCCGGCCGTCCGGTGGTGGGGCGCACCGGCCCCGGGAGTGCCGACTACAGGCACAGCAGGGTGCTGACGGTGCTGTTGGTGCAGTTCACCGCGGAGAGGGAGCTGATCACCGACATGTACTCGGTGGTCTCCTCGACGGTCTCCAGGGCCTGCAGGCTGAGGATGGACATGGTGTACTCCTGTCACTTCGGTTGGTGCTTCTGCTTCCCGGCGGTCGCCGGAAACTCTGGGCTGCGAAGGGTGGTTCGCAGAGGGGGTGCCGCGGTGGTGTCAGGCCGTCCGCTGCCAGAAGGGCAGCGCCGGGGTGTCGGCGAGGGCCGATCCGAGGGCGAGCAGGATGCCGGCGGAGCCGGTGGCCAGGTCCATCGACAGCCGCAGGAGCTGCTCGCCGGGGAAGGCCACGTGTCCCTGATAGGGGATGAGGTGCCAGACAAGTCGCCGGATGTGACGCCGGATCACCCGGTCGTGGACCCCGCTGTCGTCCTGGAGCAGGCACAGCAGCGAGACCAGTCCCGCCCGCCCGTTGAACAGCCCGGGCTGGACGATGAACTCGGGCTCGGCCGCGCCGCGGATGCGGTCCAGGCTCTGCCGCAGTGCCGGATCCGGGCGATGGCTCAGATAGGAGTGGAGGACGGCGGCGATACCCGCGCTGCCCGACTCCAGGTACGGCAGCACCCTGCTGCCGTCGTCGACCTGGAGGGTGCCGTCCTCGCCGAGGACGCAGCGGTCCAGGTCCCGGCCGAGCGCCAGTTCCGCCAGGTCGAGCAGCTCGGGGTCGCCGGTGCTGTCGTACAGGCGTAGGAAGAGCAGTGCGGCTCCGGTGCTGCCGTGCATCAGCCCGCTGCGGGCGGCGGTGGGCGGGCCGCCCTCGCCGGAGGGTGCCCGCAGGCGGTCGGCGAGGCGTCCGGCGGTGTCCACGGCGGCGGCGTGCAGGGAGGCGTCGCCGGTGGTGCCGGCGAAGTGCAGCAGGGTGAGTCCGATGCCGGGCAGTCCGCCGGCGAGATCGCTGCCCTGGCCGTCCGGCGGGTCCTTCAGCAGACGGTCGAGGAGATTGTGCGCCTGCCGGGCGTGGCCGAGGCGGTCGAGGGCCAGCGCGACACCGTGCGAGCCGGCGTAGAGACCGGGGCGGCAGGGTTCGCGGGCGACGGCGTCCAGGAGCCACTGGACGTGGTCGGGGGCGACGGGTGCGCCGGTGCAGTGCAGGGCCCACAGCACGCCCGAGGCGCCGTACGCGAGTCCGAGTCCGTCGTGGGTGAACTGGTTCGGGTCGCCCGGGAAGAGCCGGTCGGTGCGTTCCGGGGTGGCGCTGGCGTTGATCGCCGCGGCCATAGAGTCGCGCAGGGCGGGCCAGGAGGCGCGGTCGCCGCTGAAGAGGGCGGTGAGCGCGTCGCGCCCCGGTGGGCCGGAGGGGGAGGAGGAGGCCGCGGAGGGCGGTGGGGCCGGGGCGGGGGCGGGCAGTCCGAAGCGGTCCGCCGCGGCGCCGGCCAACTGGGCCCGTTTGCCCGGGTCCAGCGACGTCAGCTGCATCAGCGGCATGAAGATCCACAGGCGCAGTGCGTCGAGGGCGTGGCGGTCGATCGCGAACCCGTGCAGATCGGCGGGGGCCGCGAAGCCGGCGGCGCCGAGGCCGGGTCTGACGAACGCGTCGACGGGGGAGGCGAGTTCGAAGTCGACGAAGCAGACCCGTCCGTCGGGACGGACGATCAGGTTGCGCGGATGGAGGTCCCCGAAGACGACCCCGCGGTCGTGGATGGCGCGCAGGCCTTCCTCGATGCCCTCCAGGACCTCGAGTGCCTCCGCTCTGTAGCGGTCGACGTCCGTCTGGTCGGGATCGGGATGGACCAGGGGGTAGCGACGCCCGAACCACCGGTTCAGCGGCTCGCCCTCCACATACTCCTGGACCAGGAAGTGGTGTTCCCAGGCCGTGAAGTAGTCGAGGGCGGCGGGCACGGCGGACACCCCGTCCAGCCGCTGCAGGATGTCCCGTTCCTTGCCGAGCCGGAGCACGGCGTCGTCCCCGCGCTGGTCGAGCCCGGCGTGCGGGCGGGCCTCCTTGAGGACCACCTCGTCGCCCCCGCCGGCGGGCCGGGCGGTGTAGATGCCTCCGCCGTTGGAGAAGTGCAGGGCCCGTTCCACGGAGTAGGGGAACTCGGCCGTGCTCGATCTCGCCCGGTCGGCGAGCGCCTGCGCCAGCACACCCGGTACGGGGGCCCAGTCGGGCACCTCGAACACCGCGCGCCGTACGTCCGGCCGCAGCCGGCCCGAGGGCTCCCGCAGCGCCAGGACGAGCTCGCCGGTCTCCGAGCGGCAGAACTGCTCGGTGAACCCGCCGTAGCGCAGGTACAGCGGCCCCTCGCGCCAGCGCAGATCGCTGAGGATGTACGGCCCCTGCTGCCCCGCGAGGGCCGCGTCGAGGTCGCCGAGACATCGCTCCAGCGTCGGTTCGTCGACCGGGTACAGCGTCATGAACTTCCCGCTCGAACCCCGTGAGGCGTACTTCGCGTTCTGGGTCTGCACCAGCGCCGGGCTGCGCAGGAACTTGAACGCCACGCGGTTCTCGAAGCAGTAGGCGGAGACCACGGACAGGATGTGCTCCGCGTTGTCCATGCACGCGGACACATGGATCTTCCAGCCCTGGTCGGGGAGTTCGACGTCCGCGAGCTGCCGCCCCACCCACACGTCTCTCGCGTGGCCGGCCCAGCCTGCGGGTAACGGCTCGCCGACGGCGTCGAACTCCTCCACCGTCGCCCATCGGACAGGCGAGTCGTAGAACACCGGATCGGCATACGAAAACGCCTCGTAGCGCATGTCCATTGAGGCCCCCCATCGCAGTGATTCGACATTCCCGGACGGATGCAGTGGCAACGCCGGACCGTTTCACCGTCCGAGGGCGGTGATACTGTGACCGGTTTGCGTCCACGATGTGAAGGTAACGTAAGGCCGGCTTCCGCAGGCAGGGCGCATTCAGCGCTCTCGCCGAGCGCGCGAAGCCCGTTGCTCCCCGGAAATGCGCAACCCATTGCACCCGCATATGAGTTCGATCTCATGGCGTATGAATAAAACCCGATATCCGGGGTTTCCAGGAATGCGGCCGGCCGGGCGAACGGCGGCTGCCTGCTCGCCGTTTCATCCGAAATGGGTGCTTTGAGAGTGTTTTGGGGCGACAGGGGTTGAAGTATCGATTCGGTGAACGGATGCGCAATGTGGGGGACGTGTGTGCTTTGTGTGATTGAATCGTGCACAATTCGGCCAGATGGCTTGATCTGATCGACCGGTTCGGTCACGGCCACCGGGCCGAGCCGAAAAGCACGCGAAGGGACCTCGATGACCGCGACCGTCTCCAACTTCTACTACGGCGCGGTGACTCCGGTTTCCGCCTATCTGATGGCCTGTCTGGGCGCGGCACTGGGGCTGCGGTGCACGACGAGATCGATGCGCCGCCCGCACCGCAGAGCCGCCTGGCTGGCGCTGGGCGCCGTCTCCATCGGCTGCGGCATCTGGACCATGCACTTCATCGCCATGATCGGCTTCAGCGTCCAGGGCGCCCTGGTCGGCTACGACCCGACGAAGACGCTGCTCAGCCTCGCCGTCGCGATCGTCGTCGTCGCCCTCGGCGTGTTCCTCGTCGGCTACCGGGGCGGCTCCCCGGCGAACCTGGCCATCGCGGGCACGGTCACCGGTCTCGGCGTCGCCGCCATGCACTACCTCGGCATGGGCGCCATCCACACCAACGGCACCCTGCACTACGACACCCCGACGGTGGCGCTGTCCGTCGCGATCGCCGTCGCGGCCGCCACCGCGGCCCTCTGGGCGGCGGTCTCCATCCACCGGCTCTGGGCGAGCCTGGGCGCGGCCCTGGTCATGGGCGTGGCCGTCACGGGCATGCACTACACCGGCATGGCCGCGGTCTCCGTCCACCTCACCGGCACATCCGCCACCGCCCAGTCCTCCACCAGCCTCCTGTCGTTCCTCCTCGTCATGCTCGCCGGCCCCCTCGCGGTCCTGCTGATCGCCGCCGTCATCGTCATGTTCGACCCCGACATGATGCTCGGCGACGACGACTGGACCCCTGCGACGTCCCCGGCCCGGCAGTTGGCCCAGCAGCCGTCCCCTCCGTCGCCGCCGCACACCTCCTGGTAGGGGGCGCCGCCCCGCGCCTCAGCCCCACTTCCGGCTCTCCGCGGCGGCGAACAGCGTGACCGCCGGCACGACCGGCGCCCCGCTCACATACACCTCGTACCCGTCCAGAAAGCCGCGGGCGCGCGCATCGGCCGAGGGGCGGGGCGGCCCGGACGGAAGGCGCGCGGCGGCCGGGCGGGGCGCGCCGAAAGTAGGCGGTGGCGCGACCTTCGTCGACGGTCCCGTCGGCAGGGAGGTGCCGGCGCTCCGCGCTGCGTAGATTGGTCGGCCATGAGGGGACAGGACGGCGCGGCACGGACACCCGACGCGCTGCACACCGTGCCGGCGCTCGTACGACGCACCTGGCTGCTGCCGTCCGCGCTGGTCGCCGAGCTCGACCCGGACACCGGGCGGGCCGGGCGGCCGCCCCGGCGCACCGCGCGCGACTGGGCCGTGGACTCCACCTGCTTCCTGGTGGCCGTCGCCGTCGGCCTGATCGCCGCCCGGAGCCTGGGCGCCGACGAGGATCTCCCGCGCGCGCTCGCCGTCACCGACCAGCTCCTGGGCGCGCTGTCCTGCGCCGCGCTCTGGCTGCGCCGCCGCTGGCCGCTCGGCCTCGCCGTGGCGATGATCCCCGTCGGCTTCCTCTCCGACACGGCGGGCGGCGTCTGCACGATCGCCCTGTTCACCCTCGCCGTGCACCGCCCCTTCCGGTACGTGGCGTTCGTCGGCGGCGCCAACCTCCTGCTGATCCCGCTGTTCTTCTGGCTGCGCCCCGACCCCGACCTGGCCTACCCGGCGGTCGTGGTGTTCACGGTCATCCTCACCGTCGCGGTCATCGGCTGGGGCATGTTCGTACGGTCCAAGCGGCAGCTCATGCTGAGCCTGCGCGACCGGGCCCGGCGCGGCGAGACCGAGGCGCGGCTGCGGGCCGAGCAGGCGCAGCGGCTGGCGCGCGAGGCCATCGCACGCGAGATGCACGACGTGCTCGCCCACCGGCTGACCCTGCTCAGCGTGCACGCCGGCGCGCTGGAGTTCCGCCCGGACGCGCCCCGCGAGGAGATCGAGCGGGCCGCCGGCGTCATCCGGGAGAGCGCCCACGAGGCCCTGCAGGACCTGCGCGAGATCATCGGCGTCCTGCGGGCCGGGGAGGCCGACGACGCAGGGCGCCCGCAGCCCACGCTGGCCGCCCTGGACGCGCTGGTCGCCGAGTCCCGTGAGGCCGGCCTGAAGGTCACCCTCGACCAGCGCGTCACCGACCCCGGCGCCGTACCCGCCTCCGTCGGCCGCACCGCCTACCGCATCGCCCAGGAGGGCCTCACCAACGCCCGCAAGCACGCCCCGGGCACCGAGGCCGAGGTCACCGTCGAGGGCGGTCCCGGTGCGGGCCTCACCGTGGTGGTGCGCAACGCCGCCCCCGACGGCGACGTCCCGCACGTCCCCGGTTCCGGGCAGGGACTGATCGGACTGACCGAACGCGCGACCCTGGCCGGCGGACGGCTGGAGCACGGGCCCCGGGACGACGGCGGGTTCGAGGTGCGCGGCCGGCTCCCCTGGCCCGAGGCGTCGGCTTGACGGCGGCCAGGGCCACGGGCCCGCGACTCCCGCGCCCGAAACCGTCATCGCACCCTTCCCGACCGTGGTTACGTAACGCCATGACTGCGATCCGACTCCTCCTCGTCGACGACGATCCCCTGGTGCGCGCCGGTCTCTCCCTCATGCTGGGCGGCGCCGACGACATCGAGATCGTCGGCGAGGCCGCCGACGGCGGGGAGGCCGAGGCGCTCGTCGACCGCGTGCGGCCCGACGTCGTCCTCATGGACATCCGGATGCCCGCCGTGGACGGCCTGACCGCCACGGAACGGCTGCGCCGCCGCGCGGACGCCCCGCAGGTCGTGGTCCTCACCACCTTCCACGCCGACGAACAGGTCCTGCGCGCCCTGCGCGCGGGTGCCGCCGGTTTCGTCCTCAAGGACACCCCGCCCGCCGAGATCCTGGACGCCGTGCGCCGGGTCGCGGGCGGCGACCCCGTGCTGTCGCCCACCGTCACCCGCCAGCTCATGGACCACGCGGCCGGCTCCGCCGCCGACACCCGGCGCACCCGCGCGCGCGAGCGGCTCACCGTCCTCGCGGAGCGCGAGCGGGAGGTCGCCGTCGCGGTCGGCCGCGGCCTGTCCAACGCCGAGATCGCCGCCGCGCTCTTCATGAGCGTCGCCACCGTCAAGGCCCACGTGTCCCGCATCCTGGCCCGGCTCGGCCTCAACAACCGTGTGCAGATCGCCCTCCTGGCGTACGACGCGGGCCTCCTGGACGAGGAAGGGCACTAGTCGCGGCCCCCGGGCGTTGTGAGGGTGACGGGGAGGGGGATTCCATGACGACGGTGATCGACCTGGGGGAGTACGGCGACGCGTTCCGCCGGGACCCGCATCCGGTGTACGCGAGCCTGCGCGAGCGCGGCCCGGTGCACCGGGTGCGGCTGCCCCCGCCCGACGCGCACCACGAGACCTGGCTCGTCGTGGGGCACGGGGAGGCGCGCGCCGCGTTCGCCGACCCCCGGCTGGCCAAGGACGGCAGCCGCGTCGGCGTCACGTTCCTAGACGAGCAGCTGATCGGCAAGTACCTGCTCAACGCCGACCCGCCGCAGCACACCCGGCTGCGCGCGCTGGTCTCCCGCGCCTTCACCGTGCGCCGCGTGGAGGAACTGCGGCCGCGGATCGAGGCCGTCACCGACTCCCTGCTCGACGCGATGCTGCCGAGGGGCCGCGCCGACCTCGTGGAGTCCCTCGCGTATCCGCTGCCCCTCACGATCATCTGCGAGCTGCTCGGCGTCCCCGAACCCGACCGCGCCGGGTTCCGGCAGCTGTCCACCGAGGCCGTCGCACCGACCGGCGCGCAGAGCGAGTACGACGCGTTCGTCCGGCTCGCCGAGTACCTCACCGAACTGATCGAGGACAAGCGGTGCGCGGGCCCGAGCGGGGACCTGCTGAGCGACCTGATCCGCACCACGGCCGAGGACGGCGACCGGCTCTCGCCCGGCGAACTGCGCGGCATGGCGTTCGTCCTGCTCATCGCCGGGCACGAGACGACGGTCAACCTCATCACCAACGCCGTCCACGCCCTGCTGACCCATCCGGACCAACTCGCCGCTCTGCGCGCCGACATGACCCTCCTCGACGGCGCGGTCGAGGAAACCCTGCGCTACGAGGGCCCGGTGGAGAACGCCACGTTCCGCTTCGCGGCCGAGCCGCTGGAGATCGCCGGCACGCCCATCGCCGCGGGCGAGGCCGTGATGATCGGCCTCACGGCCGCCGACCGGGACGGGGGGCGCTACCCCGCCCCCGACCGGTTCGACATCCGCCGCGACACCCGCGGCCACCTCGCCTTCGGCCACGGGTTGCATTACTGCCTGGGCGCCCCGCTGGCCCGCCTGGAGGCCCGCACCGCCCTGCGGTCCCTTCTCGAACGGGCTCCCGCCCTGGCCCTCGACGGGCCGCCGGGCGACTGGCTTCCGGGACCCTTGATGCGGGGGATGCGGAGTCTGCCGGTGCGGTGGTAAGGGGCCGGTGCGGTGTGTTGTGGACTGTGGTCGGGTGCGGGTGCGTTGGGGCTTGTCGTGCAGTTCCCCGCGCCCCTGAGGTGGAGGGTTGGACCTCTGTTTCAATTTCCCGGGATCTCCGCCAGGGACACCGGTCTGCGGTTCTGGCGTGAGATGGCGCAGGCCTCCGCGATCCGGAAGGCCTGGAGGGCCTCCCTGCCGTCGCACGGGTTGGCGCGCTCGCCCCGCAGCACCTCCACGAACGCGACGAGCTCCGCCTCGTACGCGGGCCCGAAGCGCTCCAGGAAACCGCCCCAGGGCTTGTCCGCGGCCGGCGGACCGGTGGGTTCGGTGGAGGCGATCGGCGTACGGTCGTCCAGACCCACCACGATCTGGTCGAGCTCCCCGGCCAGCTCCATGCGGACGTCGTAGCCGGCGCCGTTCAGCCGGGTCGCCGTGGCGGTGGCGAGGGTGCCGTCGTCGAGGGTGAGGACCGCCGCCGCCGTGTCGACGTCCCCCGCCGCCCGGAACATCGCGGGACCGGCGTCGGACCCGGCCGCGTACACCTCGCGCACCTCGCGCCCGGTCACCCAGCGCAGACAGTCGAAATCGTGGATCAGGGCGTCCCGGTAGATCCCGCCGGACACCGGCAGCCACTCGGCGGGCGGCGGCGACTGGTCGGAGGTCAGCGCCCGCACGGTGTGCAGCCGCCCGAGCCGACCGGACCGCACGGCCTCCCGCGCCCCCGTGTAGCCCGGGTCGAAGCGGCGCTGGAACCCCATCTGCAGGACCGTTCCCGCGGCCTCGACCTCCGCGATCGCCTGTAAGGTGCCCGCCAGGTCCAGGGCAATGGGCTTCTCGCAGAACACCGGAAGCCCGGAGCGTGCCGCCCGCCCGATCAGTTCGGCGTGCGCCGAGGTGGCCGTGGTGATCACGACCGCGTCCACGCCCCAGCGGAAGATCTCGTCCACCCCGGGGGCGGCCGTCTCCCCCAGCCGCAGCGCGAGCTCCTGCGCCCGCGCGTGGTCCGCGTCCGTCAGGATCAGGGATCCGACCTCGCGGTGACGGCTCAGTGTGTTCGCATGAATCGTGCCGATGCGGCCCGTCCCGATGACCCCGATGCGCATGAAAACAAAGTGACCTCGCAGGCCACACGATGTCAATGCGTATGTCCGGACAACCGAACTACACAACTTCCCGTCAACAGCGCTCGGGGCTACGCTCGGCGGGTGCCGAAACCAGAAGTGGACCCGACCGTGCAGCTCGAACTCCGCGTGGACCGAAGCTCCCCGGTGCCGTTGTACTTCCAGCTGTCCCAGCAGCTCGAGGCGGCGATCGAGCACGGATCGCTCACCCCCGGCAGCCTCCTGGGCAACGAGATCGAGCTCGCCGCGCGCCTCGGCCTGTCCCGCCCGACCGTGCGCCAGGCGATCCAGTCGCTCGTCGACAAGGGTCTGCTGGTACGCCGCCGGGGCGTCGGCACCCAGGTCGTGCACAGCCAGGTCAAGCGCCCCCTGGAGCTCAGCAGCCTCTACGACGACCTGGAGGCGGCCGGCCAGCGCCCCGCGACGACCGTCCTGGCCAACACGGTCGTCCCCGCCTCCGCCGAGGTCGCCGCCGCGCTCGCCGTCGCCGAGGGCAGCGAGGTGCACCGCGTGGAACGGCTCCGGCTCGCGCACGGCGAGCCGATGGCGTACCTCTGCAACCACCTTCCGTCCGGCCTGCTCGACCTGGACACCGGCCAGCTCGAGGCCACCGGCCTCTACCGCCTGATGCGGGCCGCCGGGATCACCCTGCACAGCGCCCGCCAGTCCATCGGCGCCCGCGCCGCCACCCCCGCCGAGGCCGACCGCCTCACCGAGACGCCCGGCGCCCCGCTCCTCACCATGCAACGCACCACCTTCGACGACACGGGCCGCGCGGTCGAATTCGGCGACCACATCTACCGCCCGAGCCGCTATTCGTTCGAGTTCCAGCTCCTCGTACGGGCCTGAGCGGAGCTCGAGACGGGGCAGTGGTCCGGTTGTCCTGACAACACCGGGCCGCGCGGGCAGCCCGAAGGGGCGCGGGGAACTGCGCGACCGGCCACGACGCACCCGCACCCGGCACGGGTCCGGAACCACCCCGTTTCCGCCCCGCTCGGCACCCACCGCAACCGTGAGGCAGAATCGGCGACGATGAGCACCTACGGCAACTTCAGCGCCCCCATCGGCTCCAGGCGTGCCCCCGCACTGCGGACAGTGGGCACCCGAGAGCGCCGCTCACACCTGACGGCGCCCCGCGTGCCGACGGTGGGCATCGACATCGGCGGCACCAAGGTGATGGCGGGCGTCGTCGACGCCGACGGCAACATCCTGGAGAAGGTCCGCACCGAGACCCCGGACAAGTCGAAGAGCCCCAAGGTCGTCGAGGACACGATCGTCGAACTGGTCCTGGACCTGTCCGACCGGCACGACGTGCACGCCGTCGGCATCGGCGCGGCCGGCTGGGTCGACGCCGACCGCAACCGCGTCCTGTTCGCCCCCCACCTGTCCTGGCGCAACGAGCCGCTGCGCGACCGGCTCTCCGGCCGCCTCTCGGTGCCCGTCCTCGTCGACAACGACGCCAACACCGCCGCCTGGGCGGAGTGGCGCTTCGGCGCGGGCCGCGGCGAGGACCACCTGGTCATGATCACGCTGGGCACCGGCATCGGCGGCGCGATCCTGGAGGACGGCCAGGTCAAGCGGGGCAAGTACGGCGTCGCGGGCGAGTTCGGCCATATGCAGGTCGTGCCCGGCGGCCACCGCTGCCCGTGCGGCAACCGCGGCTGCTGGGAGCAGTACAGCTCCGGGAACGCCCTGGTCAGGGAGGCCAAGGAGCTCGCCGCCGCCGACTCCCCGGTGGCGTACGGGATCATCGAGCACGTCAAGGGGCAGATCGGTGACATCACCGGCCCGATGATCACCGAGCTGGCCCGCGAGGGCGACGCCATGTGCATCGAGCTGCTCCAGGACATCGGCCAGTGGCTCGGCGTCGGCATCGCCAACCTGGCCGCCGCGCTCGACCCCTCGTGCTTCGTGATCGGCGGCGGGGTGTCGGCCGCCGACGAGCTGCTCATCGGCCCCGCGCGCGACGCCTTCAAGCGTCAGCTCACGGGGCGCGGCTACCGCCCCGAGGCCCGGATCGTCCGCGCCCAGCTGGGCCCCGAGGCCGGCATGGTCGGCGCCGCGGACCTGGCGCGCCTGGTCGCCCGCCGCTTCCGGCGCGCCAAGCGGCGCCGCGTCGAGCGCTACGAACGCTTCGAACGGTTCACGGACGCCGCCCGCCGCGCCCGGGACACCGCATGATCCAGGCACCACCCCGTACGACCCCCGCGGCCGCCACCGGCCGTGGGGCCCGCACCAACCGCACCATCCGTGCCATTCGTGCCATCCGCGCCCTTCGCGCGGCCCGCACCACCGGCACCACCACCAGCACCCTCCGCACCGCCGGCACCATCCGCACCACCTGGGACACCGCATGACCGCCTCGCTGCCCCGCCAGGCCGCGCCCCCCGACGAGCCGCCCCGGCCGCCGGAGGACCGCCGCCGTGTGATCCGGCGCAGGGCGCTCACCCTGCTGATCATCGTGCTGCTCATCGGCGTCCCGGCCGGGTACCTGGTGATCTCCGCCAACCAGAGCCGTGACAGCGGCAAGGACAAGGAGGCGAAGTACTCGGCGACCGGCCTGACCGCCGGCTGGCCCTCCAAGGTCCAGCGCCGCCTCTACCAGGTGCCGGTCCCGCACCCGTCCAACCAGGTCGCCTACTACGAGACGAACAACTGGAAGACCAGCCGCCTCTACGTGCAGTTCCAGACCACGCACGCCGGCCTCGACCAGTTCCTCCGCCAGATCGGCGCCGACCGGACCGACCTGGAGCGGGGCGACATCACCATCAGCGCCCGCGACCAGGGCATCACGGGCTGGCAATTCAAGGGACCGGGCGCCCGCAAGGGCGAGTTCTACGGCATGGTCGTCGAGAAGAAGGACCCCACGCCCACCCTCGACGTCGTCGTGAACTACGGCAACCCCGTCTACCCCTTCGTGTACGTCGTCTCGCGCACGGTTCCCTAGGCCGGGACCGATTGTCAGACCCCGCCCGTAGAGTCGAAGACGAGTGATCCGGGATGCGGACGGGAGGTGGACAAGTGCGTACGAGTGACAGGTCTCCGACGGGACAGGCGGGCGTCCCGCTGCGCCTCGCCGCGGTCTTCCTGCCCGCTCCGCTCCCACGCGAGGGCCGGATGGCCTTCTGGGACCCCACGGCTCCTCCGGACGGCCGGGACGGCCCGGACGACGGGGGAGCGGTCGAGCAAAACGATCGGACCGATCGGACTGGTCGGACGGGGCGGACCGATTGGACCGATCCGACCGAGCTGACCGTCGTCCGCCCGCACGGCGCCACCGTCCGCCGCAAGCAGGTCCCCGCCCTCACCCTGCCCCTGGACCGCGCGCTCCCGCTGCTGGTGCGCGCCCGCCGCGATCCCGCCGCCCACCCCGCCACCGCCTGCTGGGGCGCCGCCGCGCTGCACGCGCTGCGGCTCACCGCACGTGGCCGACTGCTCCCCGGGCTGACGCCCTCCGGCCACGACGCCTGGCGGGCCGGCCCTCTGGACCCGGAGGACATCGCGCACCTGCGCGCGATCGCCGCCGCCCTGCCCCACGAGGGGCACGCCGTCCCCCTGCCCGGCCCGGGCCCGCTCCGGCTGCCGCAGCCGGAGGCCCTGCTGCGCGCCTTCCTGGACGCCGTCGCCGACACCCTGCCCCGCACCCCGGCCGCACCCCACGCCGCCGGACACCCCTTCGCCGACCGCCGGCCCCAGCGGCTGCCCGGAGCGCACGACTGGGCGGCGGAGGTCGCCGCCGGCATGGACGCGGGCGTGCGCATCTCGCTCCGCCTCGACCTCTGCGCGTACGACATGTTCGACGCCTCCGACGACGCCGGGCGGGGGCGCGCCGCCGGTGCCGCGATCGTCCAGGTGCACAGCCTCGCCGACCCGACCCTGGTGACCGACGCGGCGGCCCTGTGGGCGGGCGAGGCGGACGCGGCCTTCGGACCTCGCGCGCGCGTGGACGCCGCCCTCGCCGTGCGGCGCGCGGCGCGGGTGTGGCCGCCGCTGGCCCGGCTCGCCGAACAGGAGGCGCCGGACGTACTGGCCCTGTCCGAGGACGAGTTGGGCGATCTGCTCGGCGTGGCGGCGACCCGGCTCGCGGCGGCCGGAGTCGCCGTGCACTGGCCCAGGGACCTGGCGCAGGACCTCAGCGCGACGGCGGTCGTCCGGCCCGCGCCGGGCTCGGCGACCGACGGCACCGGCTTCTTCGACAGCGAGGAACTGCTCCAGTTCCGCTGGCAGCTGGCGCTCGGCGGCGACCCGCTCAGCGAGGCCGAGATGGACGCGCTGGCCGAGGCCCACCGCCCGGTGGTGCGGCTGCGCGACCAGTGGGTCCTGGTCGACCCGGCGCTGGTCCGCAAGGCCCGTAAACGCGAACTGGGCCTGCTGGACCCGGTGGACGCCCTGTCCGCCGCCCTCACCGGCACCGCCGAGGTCGACGGCGAGAGCGTAGAGGCGGTGCCCGTGGGTGCCCTCGCCGCCCTGCGCGACCGCCTCACGGCCGGCGTGCGCCCGGCGGCGCCGCCCCCCGGGCTGCACGCCACCCTCCGCGACTACCAGCTCCGCGGCCTGGCCTGGCTGGACCTGATGACCTCCCTCGGTCTCGGCGGCTGTCTCGCCGACGACATGGGCCTCGGCAAGACGATCACCGTGATCGCCCTGCACCTGCGGCGGGACCGCGCCGAACCCACCCTCGTGGTCTGCCCGGCCTCCCTCCTGGGCAACTGGCAGCGCGAGATCACCCGCTTCGCGCCCGGCGTCCCCGTCCGCCGCTTCCACGGCCCCGACCGCTCCCTGGCCGACCTGACCGGCGGTTTCGTCCTCACCACGTACGGCACCATGCGCTCGACCGCCGCCACGCTGGCCGCACAGCCGTGGGGCATGGTCGTCGCGGACGAGGCACAGCATGTGAAGAACCCCTACTCGGCGACGGCGAAGGCGCTCCGCACGATCCCGTCCCCCGCGCGCGTGGCCCTCACCGGCACCCCCGTCGAGAACAACCTCTCCGAACTGTGGGCCCTGCTGGACTGGACGACCCCCGGCCTCCTCGGCCCCCTGAAGTCCTTCCGCGCCCGGCACGCCCGCGCGGTGGAGAACGGCGAGGACACCGAAGCGGTCGAGCGGCTCGCCCGTCTGGTCCGCCCGTTCCTCCTGCGCCGCAAGAAGTCCGATCCCGGGATCGTCCCCGAGCTGCCGCCCAAGACCGAGACCGACCACCCGGTGCCGCTCACCCGTGAACAGGCCTCCCTCTACGAGGCGGTGGTGCGCGAGTCGCTGCTCGCCATCGAGACGGCCCAGGGGATCGCGCGCCGGGGCCTGGTGCTGAAGCTGCTGGGCGCGCTGAAGCAGATCTGCGACCACCCCGCGCTGTACCTGAAGGAGGAGGGCACCCCCGTCGGCGAACGCCTGGCCGCGCGCTCCGGCAAACTCGCCCTCCTCGACGAACTGCTGGACACGGTCCTCGCCGAGGACGGCTCGGTGCTCGTCTTCACGCAGTACGTCGGCATGGCCCGTCTGATCACCGCCCATCTCGCCGACCGGGCGATCCCCGTGGACCTGCTCCACGGCGGCACACCGGTCCCGGAGCGCGAGCACATGGTGGACCGTTTCCAGGCCGGCGCCACCCCTGTTCTCGTCCTCTCCCTCAAGGCCGCCGGCACCGGCCTGAACCTCACCCGCGCGGGTCATGTCGTCCACTTCGACCGCTGGTGGAACCCGGCGGTGGAGGAACAGGCCACCGACCGCGCCTACCGCATCGGTCAGACCCAGCCCGTCCAGGTCCACCGCCTCATCACCGAGGGCACGGTCGAGGACCGCATCGCCGAGATGCTCGAGTCCAAGCGAGCCCTGGCCGACGCCGTCCTCGGCTCCGGCGAGTCCGCCCTCACCGAACTCACCCACCGCGAACTGACCGACCTGGTGCGGCTGCGGAGGGAGGCGTGATGAGCGAACGAGCGGGGAGCGGGGAGCCGGTGGAGGCGTCCGGGGCGAGCGACACGGCGGCCGAGCGGCCGGCCGACGCCGCACGCCGCGCCCTGCGGGCGGCGCGGGAGCGGGGGAGCCAGGCGCCGACGCCGCACGCCGCGGAGCCGACCACGGATCGGCCGTCATCGGCATCGGCCGGACCTCGCCCGGGGGAGACGCCGCCCGGACGGGACGACCTGGTCGCCCGGGCGCGGAAGAAGACCGCACCGGAAGCCGCCCCCACCGAAGCCGGGCCGAACACGACCGCCCCCGCCGCGGGCGGCGGCCCCGCCCCGAGCGCCGACCCCGGCGTGGGCGGCTCCGCCCCGGAGGACAGGGCCGCCCCGGGCGCCCCTTCCGCGGACTCCCCCCAGCCGACCGCGCGTCCCGGGGACATCGCGCGGGAGGCGTTGCGGGCCGCCCGGGCTCAGGCGCGGCAGAGCGCGGCCGAGGCGGGGGAGTCGGACGCCGGGCGGGCCAGGACGTCGGCCAGAGGCGCCGAGCGTCCCGCCGTTCCCGGCACCGCCGACCCGGTCCTGCGTCGCCCGAACCGGCCGAGGGACGTCGTCAGCGGTGACCGCAAGGCCCGCGAACGCGCCCGGCTGGTACGGGAGTCACTCGCCGACGCCTTCCGGATGCCCGCCGACGACCTGCCCCCGTCCACCGCACCGACCCCCGCGCTCGACCGAGCCGCCACCACCCCACGCCCCACCCCGACACTCGCCGACGCGCCCCACCCGGACCCCGCACACGAGCCGTCCCCCGCCCTTCCTGCCCTTCTCACCCCTCCCACGCTCGCCGACGCGTCCAGCCCGGGCCCCGCACACGAGCCCGACCCGACCCCTCCTGCCCCTCCTGCGCCTCCCACCTCTCCCAGTCCCCCCAGTCCTCCCAGTCCTCCCAGTCCCCCCAGTCCCCCCAGGCCTCCCACTTCGCCCACTCTCCCCGACCCCCCTCACCCCGCTCCCACCCCCATCTCCCCCCGCTCCATGGCCGCCCCCTCCCGTGACGGCGACCATCGGCGTACCTTTCCCGCCTTCCCGGCGCTTCCCGTGCCCGGAGAGGGTGGGGAGACCCGGTTCGCCGAGACCTGGTGGGGGCATGCCTGGGTGGCCGCGTTGGAGGAAGGGGCGCTGGACGTGAAGCGGCTGGCGCGGGGCCGGGGGTACGCCCAGCAGGGGCACGTCGACGCCATCACCGTGACCCCCGGACTCGTCCTCGCGTACGTGCAGGGCAGCCGCCCCCGCCCGTACCGCGTGCAGGTGCGGCTGCGGACGCTCGGGGAGGAGGACTGGGACCGGTTCCTGGACGCCGCCGTGGACCGCCCCGCGCACATCGCCGCGCTGCTCGACAAGGAGATGCCGGAATCCCTCGCCGACTGCGGGGTGCCGCTGCTCCCGGGCCCCGGCGACCTCGAACCGCACTGCAGCTGCCCCGACCGCGCCCACCCGTGCAAACACGCCGCGGCCCTCTGCTACCAGACGGCGCGGCTGCTGGACGCCGACCCGTTCGTCCTGCTCCTGCTGCGCGGCCGGGGCGAGCGAGAGCTGCTGGACGCGCTGTCCCGCCGTAACGCCACGCGGGCGGCCCGGGCCGCACAGGAACAGGAACCGGCCACCCTGCCGGGCGTGCGCGCCTCGGAGGCGGTCGCCGCGGGCCCGGCGCGTCGACTGCCGCCGCTGCCCGCCCCCTTGCCCGTCCCGGCGCACCCCGAGCAGCCCCCGGCCTACCCCTCCGCACCGAACGGCCCCGACTCCTTCGCGCTGGACCAGCTCGCCACCGACGCCGCCGCCCGCGCCCATGCGCTGCTCGCCACCGGCCACGACGAGATCGGCGAACTGACCCTGTGGCAGGACGCCGTACGGCTCGCCGCCGCCCGTCCCGGCTCCGGGCTCACCGCCGCCACCCGCGCCCTGTACGCCTCGCTCGCCTCCGCCGCCGGCCGCACCCCGTCCGAACTGGCGCGTGCGGTCGCCGCCTGGCGGCAGGGCGGTCCGGACGGTCTCACCGTCCTGGAGGAGCCGTGGGATCCGCCGGCGGGCCGCTTCGACCGCGCCCGCCCGCTCCTCCTCGCCGCCGACCTCCCCGCCTTCCGCCCCTGGCGCAACCACCTCACCCACCCCGCCGGCCATGTCCAGCTCCGCTTCGGCCGGGACGGCCTCTGGTACCCGTACGAGTCCGAACCCGGCCACGACGACTGGTGGCCCCGCGGCACCCCCGACCCCGACCCGGTGGGCGCCCTGACCGGCCTGGGCGGGGCGGCACCGAGGAGCCGTGAGATGTGGGCGTGAGCCGGGTGGGAGTATCCGCCGGCGGTGCAGGAACGCCTGCCGAGCAGCCGACCCGCCGCACGAAGGCACCGCCCGGTGCGAAATACTCTCCCGATGAGTGCACGCACTTCCCCGATCAGTCGGCCGATCACGATACGGAGGGCCGTCGCGCGGGATGCCAAACGGCTCACGCGGCTCGTGCGTGGCTCAGGCGCCTACGCGGGTAAGTACGCAGCCGCAGTCGCGGGCTACCGGGTCGGTCCTGATTACATCGAGGCCCACCGCACCTTTGTGGCCGTCGGCGCCGACGAGCACGGAGGCCGGGTCCTCGGTTTCTACTCGCTCGTCGTCGCTCCACCGGAGCTCGACCTGCTGTTCGTCGCCGACGACGTGCAAGGGCGGGGTATCGGACGGCTGCTCGTCGCGCACATGCAGTCCGAGGCCCGTGCTGCCGGGATCGACCGTCTCAAGGTCGTGTCGCACCTTCCCGCCGCGGACTTCTACCACCGCGTCGGCGCGGTGCGGACCGGGACCGCGTTCGCGAACCCGCCCGCCGTTCCGTGGGACCGTCCCGAATTCGAGTTTCGCATTCCTCCGGGATGACGCGGTGCGCCGGTCGACGGGGCACCGGCTTCGCCGGCACGGTGGCCGGTTCGCGGGAGCGCCGCACAGCGGACGGGGCCCGGCCGCTCGAAACTCCGGCAAGAGTGTGCCCCCACGGATCACCGTGGGGGCAGACTGCCGTGGTCTTCACAGCGCGACGGACCGGCCGAGTCGACCGTTCGGATCAGGAGAGGCGGACCGGCAGTTTGTCGAACGCGACCAGTCGGTCGGTGCGGACCTCGAGCGGATCGCCGGCGAGTTCGACCGAGGAGTACCGCTCGGCGACGAGGCCGAGGATCACGCTGGTCTCGGCCCGCGCCAGCAGCTGTCCGGCGCACGCGTGGGTACCGAGTCCGAACGTCAGGTTCCGGCTTGCGTCGGGCGGACGGTTGTAGTCGAAGTCGTCGGGGTTCTCGAACACCGCCGGGTCCCGGTTCGCGGCGCCGATCGGGTATTTGATGCAGGACCCGGCGGGGATGTGCACGCCCTGGATCTCGATGTCCTCGTTCGGGAAGCGGGTGATGATGAGTTCCACCGGATTCAGCCGAGCCAGCTCGTTGATGAACGCGTCCCGGATCTCCGGCTTCTCCCTGAACTCGCGCATCAGGTCCGGCCGCTCGGCGAACAGCTTGAATCCGGCACCGATGAGGTAGGCGGGGTTCGGGCCGCCCGACATGTACAGCAGCACCGTGGTCTCCAGGACCTCGCGCCAGGTGAGCTCGCCGCGCCCGTGGGCCGCGAGGAGTTCGTCGACCAGGCCGTTCCCGGGCTCCTCGGCGGTCTGCTTCTCCCGCACGTACCGCTCGGTCTCGTCGAACATGAAGGTCATCCCGGCCAGTGACCTCGCGTGGATGCCCTCACCGGGCGCGGTCGCGTTGATGAGCATCGCGTCCCACAGCGCCCAGAACATCCCCTCCACGTCACCCACGGGCATGTCGAGGATGCGGCACATCGTCAGATGGGTCGGCATCACGCCCAGGTCGAAGTGGGCGTCCACCACGTCGCCCGGGGCGAGCCGGTCGAGTGCCTCGACGGTGAAGTCGTGCGTCAGCCGCGCCCAGGTGCCGATCATCTTCGGTGTCAGCCAACGGTTCGTCAGCCGCCGCATGCGGGTGTGTTCCGGCGCGTCCTTCGACAGGACCGTGTTGTCGAACGCGGTCCATGGATGAACGTGCTCGCCGGCGGCGGCGAACGACGGCGGCTCCCCGATCCGCATGCACGGCAGTTTCGCGTGGTGAGTGGTGTCCGCGTGGTTCAGCACCACGTACGTGTTCTCCGTCGTCCGGTGCACGGGCGCGATCGCGCGGGCCCGCTCGTACGCCGGGTACGGGTCGGCCCGGAATCCCTCGTCGTTCCACGGGAACAGCGCCGAGGCTTCCTCGATGGTCAAGCTCATCTCCGTCACTCCTTCGGGTCTGGTCAGGCCGGGCCCGGGTCAGGCGGGCAGCAGGGTCAGGAGGTCCCGGGCCCAGGTGTCGGCGAGCTCCGTGGCCGGGGTCGTCGACGCGGCGTCGTGCTTGGCCGTGGGGCCGATCTGCTCCGCGCCGAGCTCCAGGAGCGCCCTGCGGAGGGTGTCGATGGCGTTGTTGAACGTCGCGTAGATGCTGTCGCCCAGCCCGAACGCCGCGAACCGCACGCCGGTCAGGTCGGGGCGCCGCGCGATGAGCGCGTCGTAGAACGGAGCCGCGGTCTCCGGCAGCCCGCCCTCTCCGTAGGTGGAACTCACGAACACCGCGATCTCCATGGCCGCCAGGTCGGACACCTCGACGTCGGTCAGCTCCGCGGTCACGGTCTCGAATCCCTGGCCGCCGAACGCGGCGGCGATGTCGTCGGCGACCATTTCCGCGTTGCCCGACTCGGTCCCGAACAGGACGTGTACGACAGTCATCTCACTTCTCCTGGGTTGTCGATGGCCCGGTCGCGGCCAGCGGGGTGGAAGGCAGGACGGCGGAACCCGCCGCCGCGGCGAGGAGTTCGTCCCTGGTCGTGAACTTCGTCCGGCATCTGTCGGGCCGGGCACGCCGGATCTCCGCGTCGTCGATGCGCCGCCACGCCTCGAAGCCCACCGCCGAGGCGGGCAGCAGGCCGCGCAGCCCGTCCAGGCCCGCACGGTGCCGCTGGTCCTGGCCGCGGAGGAAGGCGAGGACGTCCTTCGCCGTGTCCGCCGCCAGCTTCCGGTTCTCCGCCAGATTGCCCAGCCGGCCGGTGGCCGGGCCGCCCACCCGGAAGACGTTCGGCGCCTCAAGGCCACCGGACCGGGCCACGTGCGCCGCCGAGGACTCGAACCCGAGCGCCGTGATGACGGTGTCGGCGTCGAGATGGTCGACCTGCCCGCCGTCGCCCGCCCGGTGCGTCGTCACCCGGATCCGGCCGTCGTGCCGCCGGATCGAGGCCGGAACCTGCTCGAACCGCACGTTCACCGCCGTCCGCGGGGAGACCGTCGGCTCACCGAGGAGAGGTGTGCCGTCCACGCTCACCCGGACACCGACGACCTGGGCGAGTTCCTTCACCATGGACCCGTCCCACTTCGCCAGATGCGACGGACATCGCCCCAGGATGTGGATGGTTCGTACGGGGCTCGGCGCCACCGCGCGCAGGGCGTCGTCATCGACGTCGGACGCGATGAAGTCCAGGTCGGACTTCGACAGCAGCCGTGCGACGTCCACCGCGACGTTCCCGGTGCCGAGGATGACGACCTCGGCACCGAGGCTTTCGAGGCCGCCCGGCCGGTGGCGCAGACGGGCGTCCGGGTCCGAGTTCAGCAGCCGGACCAGCTCTCCGGCGCCGACGACCCGGGCGTCCGGATCCTGGTCCACGCCCAGTTGCCGGTCCGCCCCCAGCCCGGTCGCGAGGACGACCGCGTGGAAGTGCTCGAGAAGCGACTCGAAGCCGACGTCGGTCCCGACGGACACGTTCCCGACGAACTCCACTCCCGGCTGCGCGAAGACCCGCTCGAACTGACGCGACACCGCTTTGGCGCCCTGGTGGTCCGGCGCGATGCCGTACCGGACCAGCCCGAACGGCGTCGGCAGGGAGTCGAGGACGACGATCTCGACGTCCGGCTGTCCCTTGCGCAGAGCCTGGGCCGTGTAACACCCGCTGGGGCCGGCGCCGACGACCGCGACCCGGAACGGGAACCCGTCGCCGGTGGCGGCGGCCGGTCGGTTCGGCGCTGTCTCTGCCGGAGTTCTCATGACTACCTCGGTTGCTGCGGAAGAGTTTCGACAGGTGCGATGAACGGTAGCTAACTAACGGTAGTTAGCGTAGAGGGCGCCGACCACGTTCTCGCGAAGGACGTGATCGCTCGATCGAGGTCGGCCGCCGTCAGCGGAAGGCCGTCACAGCTCCTGGCGGCCGATGCGCTGGTAGACCTCGGGGCGCCGACCACGCAGAACCCGCGCGTGGACCATCCCGACGAGGAACAGGGCGAAGGTGAAGAACAGGAAGAACGACGTGACGAAGCCGGAGCCGCCGAGCAGGTCCGCGTAGTTCGCCACCGCGAGGTACGCCACCACGCCGATCCCGGCGGCCGACACGAGCGGTGCCACCGCGGTCTTCCACGCGGGCTCGGAGGACGGATTGCGGCGGAAGTAGAAGAACACCGCCACGCTCGCCGCGAACAGGAGCAGCAGGATCGCGAAGGAACCGATGCCGGACGCACGCGCGTACAGGACGTTCGGGTCGCTGCCCAGCGCCACGAACAGGACCACGCCGATCGCCCACAGCGCACCGATGATGGACGCGGCCAGGTACGGCGACCCGTGCCGGGGATGCACCTTGCCCAGCGCCGTCGGCACCACACCGTCGGTGCCGAGGGAGTACATGTACCGTGCCGTGACGTTGTGGATGGACAGCATCGACGCCAGGATCGAGGTCATCAGCAGGACGGTGACGACGTCCACCACGGTCTTGCCGACCAGCGCGGTCAGCGCGTCGGTGAACATTCCGCCGAGGTTGGCCGTGGCCGCCGCCTGCGCCCGGTCCGCGCCGGTGAAGGCGATGTAGGCCCATGCGGCCAGGGCGTAGAAGAGACCGATTCCCGCCACGGACAGGTAGGTGGCCCGGGGGATCGTCCGGTCGGGGTCCTTGACCTCCTCGCGGAAGATGACGGTGGCCTCGAAGCCGAAGAAGTTGCCGACCACGAACAGGAGGGCGAGACCGATGTTGGGGTCGGTGACCGAGGGCAGGCCCAGCGAGGCACCTCCGGTGCCCGACGGGGCCCCGTGCGCGAACGACGCGATGTCGAAGACGACGACGACCACGACTTCGAGCACCATGACGGCGGTCAGCACCTTCGCCGAGAGGTCGATGCGCCGGTAGGCCAGCGCGGTGGTCACCGCGACGATCGCCAGCGCGTACCAGCCCCACGCGATGTGGGGACCGCCGAGGTTCTTCTCCACATAGCTCTGGATGGTGATGGCGAAGAACGGCGGGGCGAAGAACCCGATCATGAAGTAGCCGAACGTCGCCAGGAACGCGCCGCCGAGACCGGCCGAGCGGCCGAGTCCCTGGGTGACGAAGGCGTAGAAGCCGCCGGGGTTCGGCACGACGCGGCCCATCAGGGTGAAGCCGACGCAGAAGGCCAGGAGTATGACCGTGGCCACGATGTAGATCGCCGGCCCGGTCTTGCCGCCGTACATCAGCAGCACGGGGATGAACCCCGCCACCGTGGTCAGCGGCGCGGAGAACGCGAGCACGCTCATGGCGAGCTCTCCGACGCCCATGTTGCCCTGCAGTCGTCGCGGCTGATCCACGACTTCCGCCTTTCGTCTTTCACCACTCACGGTGGGGACCTGCTCTTGTCTTGCCATGAGTTTCTCTTCCTGATGGGGCCCACCCGAGCTACCGCGGGGCCGGTTGGGGTTGGTGTCGCCTCCCGGGGGATGCCGTCCTGTTCAGGACGTGCTCACCGCGTGGAGCTCGCTGCGCCGGCGTCAGTGCCCGCGCAGACGTTCGGGTGTGGGGGGAGGTGGCCCGGCGCGACGCCGGTCCGGTCAGGTGACCAGGTCCGACAGCGGCCGGCCCGTCAGGGCCTGCCGGGCGCGCAGTACGACGGCCTCCTGGAGCGCGTCCATCGCCAGGTCGGACCGCCACGCGACGTGCGGGGTCATCACCAGGTTGGGCACGCAGCGCAGGACGTGGTCCGCCGGCAGTGGCTCGGTGGTGAAGGTGTCCAGACCCGCACCCGCCAGATGCCCGGAGCGCAGCGCGTCCGCCAGCGCGGCCTCGTCGACGAGCCCGCCGCGCGAGACGTTGACGAGGACCGAGCGGTGTCGCATGCGTCCGATGACCTCGGCCGACATCAGGTTTCTGGTCGTGGCCGACAGCGGCAGGTGCAGCGACACCACGTCGGACTGTTCGAGCAGTTCCTTCAGCGGCGCGGCCGGCACCGAGTCGAAGGTCGCGAACGGGTCGTAGGCGCGGACGTTCGTGCCCAGGGCCGCGTACCACCGGGCGACCTGGCGGCCGATCCGGCCCATGCCCACGACGGCGACGTCCAGCTGGGAGAACCGTGGCGTGTCCATCCCGACGCTGCCTGCCCACTGGCCCGCCTCGATGGCCGACTGCCCCGCCGGGATCCGCCGCGCCAGCAGCAGCCCCATGGTGAGCGCGTGCGACGCGACCTCCTCGGTCGCCGCACCCGGCACGATCGCGACCGGGACACCCTTCGTCCGGGCGGCTGTCACGTCGATGTTGTCGTAGCCGATGCCGTACCGCACCACGGCGATGCACTTCTTCATCGCGGCGAAGTCCTGGGCCTCGACGGGCGCGTACGGGGTCACCATCACCACGGTCGCCTCGGGAATCGTTGCGCGGAACGCCTTCCGGTCGGGCGCCACCACGAAGTCCAGCCCGAACTCCTCGGCAAGTGCCCGCTCCCGCTCCAGGCTCGGGTATTGCTGAGGGCCGACAAGGAGCAGGCCTCCGGCAGGACCGGCGGTGCCGGCTGGGATTTCGGTGCTGCTTGCAAGAGACATTTCAACAGCCGCCTAAACCTGTTCGCGGGGAAAGTGAAATGAAACGTAAGGACCGACGAACAGCCCGTCAACGGGTCCGGTGCCGTGGAATCGGAATACGTCCGAACTGGAAACGGTGTGTTGTCGGAACCGGATTAATCTCGTTGCCCGAGACTCTAGCTAACTAACGGACGTTAGCCTATGGTAGGTGTCAAGTGTCACAAGCGGAGGTGTGCGACCGTGAACGTGCGACAACTTCAGGCTTTCCTCGCGGTCGCCGAACACCTGCACTTCGGCCGCGCCGCGGAGCAGCTCTTCATGGCCCAGGCCCCGTTGAGCCGCACCATTCAGGCGCTGGAGAGCGAGCTCGGCAGCCGCCTGTTCGAGCGCAACACCCGCTCGGTCTCCCTCACGCCCGCCGGGAAGGCCCTCATCGGGCCGGCCCGTGAGGTGCTGGACGCCGTCGTGGTCGCCGAGGCCGCCGTCGGCGCGGCGGTCTCCGGCGAGTCCGGCACCGTCCGGGTCGAGTTCTGCGGGGTCGCGGCGCACCCCCTGGTGGCCGCCCTCTCCCGCGGCATGCGCGCCGACCACCCCGGCATCCGGCTCGAGCTGACCTCGCAGGCCGTCTCCAGGCCGACGATCCGCCGCCTGCTGGACGACGAGGTGGACGTCGGACTCGGCCGCTTCGACAACCTGCCGCCCGGCCTCGACAGCGAGGTCCTGATCACCGACTCGCTCGTGGTCGCGATGCCCCGGACCCACCGGCTCGCCGGCTCCCAGGTCGTCTCCTTCCAGGACGTGGCCGCCGAGCCGTTCGTCTCCCTGCCCTACGCCACCGGATCGGTCACCACCGACAGGCTGTGGCGGCTCGGTTACGCACATGGCGCCGGCGGCGTCAACAACGTCCAGTTCGCCCCCGACACCTCCTCCTGTCTGGCCCTGGTCGGAGCCGAGGTCGGCTGCCATCTCGCCCTGCGGTCCGTCTCCCGCTCGACGGCCAATCCCAACGTCGTCTTCGTCCCGCTCGCCCGACGCGAATGCGAACTCGTACCCGACGTGCACCTGCGCGCGGCGTGGCGATCCGGGTCCGCGGACCCGCCCGTCGATGTCGCACTCGGGCATCTGCGCCGTTATCTGCATCACGAGCGATCGGCCGCCGTCGCCTGAACGGGGCGCATCGCCGTATTGATCATTTCAGTTCCGGGAACAATCGCCCGCCACCTTCGCATCAATGGCGTCTGGCGATCAGCATTTCCCGGACGTAACGTCACGTTGTCGCAATCGCACTCGACCCCCATCCGGAAATCCCGGCGAAACAATGACCGCGTGGAAACGCGTGCCGTCCGCCGTGCCGGCCGAGTCTTTTTCTGTGCGCGAGATCCCGCAAAGGAGCAATACATGGGCAGCGAAGAAACCGTGCGTGAGATCGATGCGCTCGTCGTGGGAACCGGCATGGGCGGCGTCATGGCACTGCGCACCCTCACCGCCGACGCCGGTCTCGACGCGATCGCCATCGACAAGGCGCCGAAGGTCGGCGGTACCTGGTACTGGAACCGCTACCCCGGCGCGCTCTCCGACACGCAGAGCTTCATGTACCAGCTGCCCTACGACCGCGAGTTGTTCCAGCGGACCGACTGGCGCACCCGCTACGTCCCCGGGCCCGAGATCCGCCGGTACGTCGAGGACGCCGTCGACTTCTGGGACCTGCGCTCCCGGATCCAGCTGGAGACCACCCTGATCAGCGCCGTCTACGACGAGGAGGGCGCCCACTGGCACGTCGTCACCGACAGGGGCCAGTTCCGAGCCCGGTTCCTCATCACCGCCGCCGGCCTGCTCTCCCGGATCAACGTCCCCGACTTCCCCGGCGTCGACCGGTTCCAGGGCCGTATCGTCCACACCGCCGACTGGCCCGAGGACCTCGACATCACGGGTCTGCGCATCGGCGTCATCGGCAACGGCTCCACCGGCATCCAGTTCATGACCGAGGCAGCCAGGACCGTCGCCCGTCTGACCTCCTTCCAGCGCACCGCGCAGTACACCGTCCCGGCCGGCAACCGCGAGTGGTCCGAGGCCGAGCTGGAGCAGTTCAACGCCACCTGCGAGGACCGCTGGGAGGAGTTCCGCACCTCCAAGATCGGCTTCGGCGTCGACGAGACCACGCGCAGCATCTGGAGCGTCTCGGAGGAGGAGCGCGAAGCCATCTTCGAGTGGGCCTGGCGCAAGGGCGGGAACTACACCTTCGCCAACGAGACCTTCTGCGACGTCACCAGCGACCGCGCCGCCAACGAGCTCGCCGCCGACTTCATCAAGCGGAAGATCAGGGAGATCGTCAAGGACCCGGAGACGGCGCGCAAGCTCACCCCGACCGAGCTGTTCGCCCGGCGCCCCATCTGCGACTCCGGCTACTTCGAGATCTTCAACCAGCCCCACGTCACCCTCGTCAGCACCCGGGAGAACCCCATCGAGGAGTTCGTGGCCGACGGCATCGTCACGCAGGACGGCACCCTCCACGAGCTCGACGTCCTGGTGCTGGCCACCGGCTTCGACGCCGTCGAGGGCAGCTACCGGAACATGGACATCCGCGGCACCGGCGGCAGGACCCTCAAGGAGCACTGGGCCGACGCCCCCCGCAGCCACATGGGCATGACCGTGTCCGGCTTCCCGAACCTGTTCATGGTCCTCGGCCCCAACGGCCCGTTCGTCAACAACCCCTCCGCCATCGGCGTCCAGGCCAAGTGGATCGCCCAGGCGGCCATGAGCGTCAAGGACACGCCCGGCGCCTCCATCAGGCTGCGCGAGGAGGCCGAGGAGAACTGGCTGCAGACCTGCCTCGACGCGCTCAAGGGCTCCCTGTTCCTGGAGACCGGGTCGTGGATCTTCGGCAACAACATCCCCGGCAAGCGCAAGGCCCGGACGGCCAACTTCTACGTCGGCGGCCTCGACCGGTTCATCGCGATCTCCGAGGCCGAAGCGGCCCAGGGATACCCCAGCTACGAGGTCCGCGTCCCGTCCGCGGTCTGACCCCCCACCCCCCCCGCAAGCGGTTTGGAGAAGCAAGCCATGCCCACTTACCAGACGATCTCGCCGCTCGACGGTGAGGTGCTCGCCGAGTACACGATGATGACCGACGCCGAGGTCGCCGAGGCGCTCACCCGTGCCGCCGACGCCTACCGCGACTGGGCCCGGGCCGGGGTCGAGGACCGGGTCGCCGTGCTGGCCCGTATCGCCGAGCTGCACCGCGAGCGCGCCGCCGAACTCGCCGAGGCGATGGCGACCGAGATGGGCAAGCCGCTCGCCCAGGCCGAGGGCGAGGTCAACCTCGCGGCCTCGATCTACGAGTACTACGCCACCGCCGGCGCCCGGCTGCTGGCCGACGAGGTGATCGAGGTCGGAGCCGGAGGGCGGGCCGTCGTCCGGACGGCTCCCACCGGCCCCGTGCTCGGGATCATGCCGTGGAACTTCCCGCTCTACCAGGTGGCGCGGTTCGTCGCGCCCAATCTGCTGCTCGGCAACACCGTCCTCCTCAAGCACGCCCGCTCCTGCACCGGCACCGCGCTCCTCATCGACGCCGTCGTCGCCGACGCCGACGCCCCGAAGGGCGTCTACGAGAACCTCCTCGTGTCCTCCTCGCAGATCGGCGCCCTCATCTGCGACGTCCGACTGCAGGGCGTCTCACTGACCGGCTCGGAGGAGGCCGGCCGGACCGTGGCCGAGCAGGCCGGCCGGCATCTCAAGAAGTGCGTCCTCGAACTCGGCGGCTCGGACCCCTTCATCGTCCTGCCCGACGCCGACCTCGACCTCGCGCTCGACCTGGCCGCGACCGGCCGTTTCAGCAACGCCGGCCAGTCCTGCACGTCCTCCAAGCGCCTGATCGTCCACAGTGACGTCTACGACCGTTTCCTCGAAGGGTTCGTCGAGCGGGCGAAGCAGTGGAACACCGGCGATCCGCTGAGCCCGGGGACCCGCATCGGCCCGATGGCGTCCGAGTCCGGCCGGCAGGAGATAGCCGAGCAGGTCGAGGACGCCGTGTCCAAGGGCGCCGAGCTGCACCTGGGCGGTGCGGTCCCCGAAGGCCCCGGCGCGTTCTACCCGGCCACCGTCATCACCGGGGTCACCCCGGACATGCGCGCCCACGGCGAGGAACTCTTCGGGCCCGTAGCGGTCCTGTACAAGGTCGACTCCGTCGAGGAGGCCGTCGAGCTCGCGAACGACTCCCGGTTCGGCCTCGGGTCCGCCGTGTTCACCCGCGACGAGGACCTCGCGGCGGACATCGCCGAGCGCCTGGAGGTTGGCATGGTCGGCCTCAACACCCTCATCCGCAGCCAGCCCGACATGCCGTTCGGCGGGGTCAAGGCGTCCGGGATCGGCCGCGAGCTCGGCCGCCTCGGCCTGGACGAGTTCGCCAACAAGAAGACCATCCGTCTCTCCTGACGGCTTTCGGCCCTCATACGGCGCCCTGCCCGCGACCCTCCCCGGCGGGCAGGGCGCAGCCGTGAACGGCACACACCGCCCGACGACTCACCCCCGAAGGACATGACGTGAAGCTCGTTTCCTACGACTGCGGCACCGGCTGGAAGCCGGGCCTTCTCCATGGCGACCAGGTGTTCGGCCTCGACGCCGCGCTCCGGGCCACCGGCCGCCGGACCTCCTCGGACCTGCCGTCCGTCCGCGCCTTCCTCCGGGAACACGGCGGCCAGTTGCCGCAGATCGCCGCCGCCGTCGGCCCGGTCCTCGACGGCGGAACCCTGGAGCCCGTGGGGAGTCTCGACTCCGTGGTGCTCGGGCCACCGGTCACCGACCCGCTCAAGGTCCTGTGCGTGGGCCTGAACTACGCGGACCACGTCGGTGAGACCGGCCGTGCCCTGCCGGCCCACCCCGACCTGTTCGCCAAGTTCGCCAGCAGCCTGATCGGCCCCCACGACGCGATCGACCGGTCCGACGTCACCGACAACCTCGACTTCGAGGGCGAACTCGCCGTCGTCATCGGCAGGGAGTGCGCCCGTGTGGACGAGAGCGACGCCCTGTCGTACGTGGCCGGCCTGTCCGTCCTCAACGACATCACCGCCCGCGACCTCCAGTACCGCGGCACCCAGTGGCTCGCGGGCAAGGCCGTGGACCGGGCGACGCCCTTCGGGCCGGCGATCGTCACCCTGGACGAGATCGGTGACCCGCAGGCCCTGGACATCGAGACCTTCGTCAACGGCACCCGGGTCCAGGGCTCCAACACCCGGCACATGATCTTCTCCGTCGCGAGGATCATCTCCTACGTCAGCCAGTTCCTGACCCTAGGCCCCGGCGACGTCATCGCCACCGGCACCCCCGAGGGGATCGGCGCGAAGCGGAACCCGCCCCTGTGGCTGCGCCCCGGCGACAAGGTCGAGGTCGTCCTGGAGAAGATCGGGACCCTGCGCAACGAGATCCACTGACCCGTACCGCGTCGCACGTCTGCGGAGCCGAGCCCTCGGGCCGGCTCCGCAGACGTGTTGCCAGGACAGGAGCGGGAGGGCGGGTTCAGACGCGGGATGCGAACAGCTCGGCCAGGTGCTGGGTCGGTACCCGGGCCAGGTCGTCGAGCTGGACGCGGCAGGACATGCCGTCCGCCAGGAACACCGCGTCCGCGTGGGCGCGCACCGCCGGCAGCAGGTGCGTCTCGGCGACCGCGACGCTGACCTCGTAATGTCCCTTCTCCACACCGAAGTTGCCTGCCAGCCCGCAACAGCCCGCCACTTTGGTGACCGTCGCGCCCGCCCTTTCCAGCAGCCGCTGGTCGGTGTCCCAGCCGATGACCGCGCTGTGGTGGCAATGAGGCTGAGCGACCACCTCCACCCCGGTCAGGTCGGGCAGCGGCAGGTCGAGGCGCTCGACCAGTTCGGCGAAGCTCAGCGTCCCCGAGGCCACCACGTCCGCCTCCTCGGCGTCGGACAGCTCTCTCGCGTCGCTGCGCAATGACGCGAGACAGGACGGCTCCAACGCCATGACGGGGATCCCGCCGCGGATGTAGGGCGCGAGGGTCCGCACGGTCCGGTCGACGATGGTCCGTGCCCGGTCGAGCTGTCCGGTCGTGATCCAGGTCAGACCGCAGCAGGCGTCCTCCCGGATGACGCGGACCGTGAGGCCGTGCGACTCCAGGAACCGGATCGCCGCCAGGCCGGACCGCGGGAAGAAGTGGTCGGTGAAGGAGTCGGCCCAGATCCACACGTCGGGCGAGGCGTCTTCCGCGCAGGGCGCGTCCGTCGCCTTTCTCAGGGTGGGGGAGGCGAACTCCGGTACGGACCGCCGGTGGTCGATGCCGGCGGCCCACTTGGCCAGCGCGGCGAGCGGTCCGACCCGCAGGAGCAGATTGGCCGGCTTCGCCAGCGGCGCCGTGAGCCGGGCCCACTTCGGGAGCCGCCCGAGGAACAGGTGCGACCGCGGTCGGCGCAGCCCGGCGACATCGTGCCGCTGGTGCAGCACCTCGCTCTTGTAGGTGGCCATGTCGACGCCGCTGGGACAGTCGCTCGAACACCCTTTGCACGCGAGGCACAGATCGAGCGCCTCGGCCACGGCCGGCTCCTTCAGACCACCGCGCAGCAGACCGCCGTCGAGCGCCTCCTGCAGCACCCGGGCACGGCCGCGGGTCGAGTCCCGTTCGTCGCTCGTGGCGAGATAGGACGGGCACATCACCCCCGCGGTCCTCGGGGCCACGCACTTCCCGACGCCGGTGCAGCGGTGCACGGCTGCACCGAGGTCCCCGGCATCGTGCACCAGCCGCAGACCGGGGCGCACCGGCGCCTGCGGGCGCACCGGGCGCAGGTCGTCGGTGAGCGCAACCGGTTCGGCGATGATGCCGGGGTTGAGGATGCCGTCGGGGTCGCAGACCGCTTTCACCTGCCGGAACAGGGCGAGGGATGTCTCGTCGTACATCAGCGGCAGCAGCTCGCCGCGGACCCGGCCGTCACCGTGCTCTCCCGACAGGGTGCCGCGGTAGTCGCGCAGCCGTGTCGCACAGGCGGTCATGAAGTCGCGGAAGACTCCGGCCGAGGCCGGGTCGCCGGGCCGGAACGGGAAGTCGATGCGGCAGTGGACGCAGCCGTCGCCGAAATGCCCGTACGGAATGCCCTGGAGGCCGTGCGCCCGCAGGAGTTCCTCGAAGTCGCGCAGCCACGCGCCGAGGTGCTCCGGCGGAACGGCGGCGTCCTCCCATCCGCCGTACGCCGGAGTCGGCAGCGACCGGCCCGCGAGCCCGGCGCCGTCCTCACGGATGCGCCACAGCGCGGCCGCCTCACGGGGGTCGACGACCAGCCGGGTGTCCAGCGCGGCGCCGGCGGCGACGAGCCGCCGCACCGCGTCCGTCGCGTCCTCGCCCGCCACCTCCGCGAACAGCCAGCCGTTTCCCCGCGGCAGGTCGGGCACCTCGGAGCCCTTCTCGCGCACCAGGTCCACGATGCGCGAGTCCATGCCCTCGCACGCGACGAGCCGGCCGGGCGCCGCGGCGAGCAGCGCCGGTACGGCATCGGCCGCGTCGGCCATCGTCGGGTACCCGAGCACCAGCATCCGGCGGTCGACCCGGTCGTCGACGAGGCGGACGGTGGCCTCCAGGACGGTGGCCAGTGATCCCTCGCTGCCGACCAGGAAGCGTTCGACGCGGCGCCGCTCGGGCAGCAGGTGCTCCAGGCCGTAGCCGCTGACCTGGCGGCCGAAACGGCCGAACTCGGTGCGCAGGTGGGCCAGGTTGGCGTCGCCGACGGCCGCCAGCCGCGCCGCGGTGTCGCCGCCGGCCCGGCCGCCCTGCTCCAGGGCGAGTTCGCCGTTTCCGTACAGCACGCGCAGCGACTCGACGTTGTCCACGGTCCGGCCGTAGCCCAGCGCCCGCGACCCGCAGGCGTTGTTGCCGATCATTCCGCCGACCGTGCAACGGCTGTGCGAGGACGGGTCCGGTCCGAACCGCAACCCGTGGGACGCCGCCGCGCGCTGCAGGTCCGCGTGCACCACGCCCGGTTCGACGCGCGCCGTCCGCGCGACCGGGTCGATGTCGAGCACCCGGTTGAACCGGCGGGTGTCGATGACGATGCCGCTTCCGACCGCGTTGCCGGCGATGCTGGTGCCCGCGCCGCGCATCGTCACCGGTATCCGCAGCTCGCGCGCCACCGCGTGGGCCGCGATGACGTCGTCGGCGCTGTGCGCCTTCACGACCGTGGAGGGGACGACGCGGTAGAGGCTCGCGTCCGACGAGTACAGGGCTCGTGTCAGCGGGGAGTCGTCGAACTCGACTCCCGCGGCGCGAAGAGCGGCGGCGAGGTGTGCTTGAACGGGCATACTTCAGGCTAACTAACGTAAGGTAGTTTTGCTACTGCGGTGTCACCGACACTGACTAACGTAAGGTAGTTTCCCGCGTCGCGTTGGCAGCAGGCGAAGGAGGAGTCGGTGTCCGAGGAGCGGTGGTCCCGCGCGGTCGAGGAGTTCGACAAGCACCTCAGTGAACTCGACTGGAGTCGCCAGAGCGCCTCTCGGCGGGCGATCCTGGAGGCGTTCCTCCGGCTGGCCACCGAGAACGGGTTCAACTCGGTCACCATGCGGATGATCGCCAAGGAGATGTCCATCAAGGCGCCGAGCCTGTACAACCACTTCCCGGACGGCCGCGACGAGATCGTGGCCGAGTCCCTCCGCTGGCACTTCTACAAGTTCGGCGTCGCCGTGCTCGACGAGGTGCGGGGCGTCGAGGACCCCAGGGAGGGCTGGCGCCGGATGGTGCACGTCCACCTGACCCGCCAGATCGAGCTTCCCGAAAGCAACCTGTGGGACCTGCTGGTGGCGACCGACCAGCTCGTCCACTTCCTCCCGCCGACGCTCCGTGAGGAAGTCGACGCCTGGGTCGATCTGTACGAGGCGCTCTACCGCGCCGCGGCCGAGGACATGGGCTTCGGTCCGTCCGTCCAGCAGGTCAAGCTCGTGATGACAGTCCTCGAAGGCGCGAACCGCTGGGCCATGTGGGACGGCAGGCGACGGTCGCTCGCACCGCTGGCCGAGAAGGCGAACAGCGCGACCCTCGCCCTGCTGGAACTCGCGAAGGACTGAAGGGACCGACCATGGCGCCGCAGAGATATCCGGCCACTCCCCTCGTCCGCCGGGAAGGACGGCCGAAAGGCCACGCCTTCGTGCCGCCGAGGGAGGGGCCTCGTCCGGGAGTCGCCCTCATGGAGTGGGAACTTCGGGGCGAGTCATGGACGGACGAGCATCCGCACGACGAGTTCAACTACGTCCTGGAGGGCCGCCTGTTCGTCGCGTGCGACGGTGAGACCGTCGAGGCCGTCACGGGCGACGTCGTCCGGGTACCGGCCGGCAGCGTCGGCCGCTACTGGGCACCGGAGTACGCCCGCATGGTCGCCGTCTACGCCCCGAATCCCCAGGGGCTGGAAAGCCGCGTGCACGCCTTCACACGCTGGGAGCCGTCGGCGGAGGAAACCGGCGGATCCGCCTCGTAGAGTGCCGCGCCGCACCGGAGGAGCGCTCTCATATCCGCCGGGATCGCGATGTCCTCCTGGGTGACGCGCACGCCCGCGATCCGGGACCGGCTGGACCTTTCCACCGCGCACCTGGGGCTGGTGCTGTTCGGGCTGTCGCCCGGCTCGATGGCGGGCATCTCCTGCTCGGGACGGCTGGTGTCCAAGTCAGGGACCCGGCCCGTCATCGGCTGCGTCGCCTTTCTGCTCGGACCACCCGGACTCGGCTTCCTCGGCGGACAGGTCGGCCTGCGCCCCGCCATGCTCGTCGTTCCGGCCTGCGTCGTATGCGCCGCCTTCCTGGCCCCGGCGGTGGAGACCGGGGCCCGCCGCACCGCGGCGTGTCGGTGGTGAGGAACGGCGTGCCCCCCAGGGCGTCGTGATCGTCACATCGGCAGGAGGTCGAGGAGTGCGCCCACACCGGCGACGGTGAGGTGCGGGCGCTGTGCGGGAGGCAGTGCGGCGGAGCGGTCCGCCGGGTGGAGGCCGGTGGCCACCGCGATGCCGAGGGCGTCGGCGCGCCGGGCCATCGCCATCTCCAGCTCCGGGTCGTCCCCGACGACGGCGAGGTGCCGCGGGTCGACGCCCAGCCGGCGTGCGGCGCAGCGCAGACCGGTCAGCGAGGGCTTGCCCACGACCTGTTCGGCGACGCCCGTGACACTGCTGATCATGGCGCAGATGGCCCGGGAGGTGCCCAGCGCCCGGCCCTCCGCGCTGGCGAAGAACACCGACTGCGAGCTGCTGTACAGGGTGGCGCCGCCGAGGACGGCGTGGCAGGCGGCCTCCAGGTCGTCCATGGTGAACTCGCGGTACCACCCCACCAGTACGGCGTCGGCCTCCGGTTTCCCCCGCGGCGCGACGATCTCGACGCCGGCCCGCCGGAGCGGCTCCTTCAGACCGTCGCCGCCGAGCACCAGCGCGCTGCGGTGGCCCATGGCCAGGAAGTGGTCGACGGCGCTGGTGGCGGGGGTGAGCATGGCGTCGTCGGGCAGGTCGAAGCCGATGCGGCGCAGTGCCTCGGCATAGGCCTCGGGCGTGCGGGTGGTGCCGTTGGTGAAGGTGACCCAGGGCAGACCGCGGGCGGTGAGGGCGGCGGTCAGTTCCAGGGCTCCGGGCAGCGGCGTGAGCCCGTGGTTGCGTCGGTCGCCCAGGACCAGCGTGCCGTCCATGTCGAACACGACACCTCGGACGGCCCGCAGACGGTCGGTCAGGTCGGCGCTCTGGTCAGCCGTTTCGGCGGTCACGGTGCAGCTCCAGTCGGAAGTCGGGCCGGTCCAGGATCAGTTCGGGGGGCGCCGGGCGGGTCCGCAGACCGTGGAGCAGGTCGAGCACCGGTTTGACGTCGGGGTTGTAGTGCCGCCGGGCCGGACCGGCCGCCATCATGGCGTCCACCTGCTCGGCGGGCATGGTGGCCCGCAGCAGCAGTTCCTCGTCGCCGATACCGCGCAGGAAGCGCCGGCGCAGTTCGGCGACGGTGGGCGGGGGCGGTTCTCCGGCCAGTTCCCCGGCCCGTGGTCGGCCCAGAATGCGGTCGGCGACCTGCGGGTCGACGGGGGCGGTGGGGCGGCCGAAGCTGCCCAGGACATACCGGATCACCTGGTCGGAGACGTTCTCGTAGCGTTCGGCGCCGATGACGTTGTAGAGGGCCTGGGTGCACACCATCTGGGGGAAGGGAGTGACCATGATGGGGTGGCCGAGTTCGGCGCGCACGCGGGTCACCTCCTCGATGACCGCGTCGAACCGGTCGCTGAGACCCAGCTCGTCGAGCTGGCGGCGCAGGGTGGTCATCACACCGCCGGCCACCTGGTGGCGCATGAACGCGGCGTCGTAGTCCCGGGGGCCGCCGACGGGCAGCCCCTCGGCCGCCGCCATGCGGTCGAAGTAGTCCGCGACCACGCCCAGCAGCCGGTCGTCGACGTCCACGGTGTGGCCGAGTTCGCGCAGATTGGCCACGACCTGCCGGGCGTTGGGCAGCGACGTGCCGCCCGCCAGAGCCCCGCAGGCCACCTGGAGCGCCTCCACACCCAGTTCGGCGGCCTTGAGGTAGGTCAGGCCGGGCAGGCCGATCGTGCAGTGGGAGTGCAACTCCAGCGGTTTTCCGCGGAGGTTGCTCAAAACGGCCGGGATCAGCGTGGTGGCGCGTTCGGAGGTGAGCAGTCCGCCGGGGTCCTTGATGTAGACGCGGTCGATGTCCGGGCAGGCGGCCATCTGCGCGGCGAGCGCACCGTAGTGCGCGTCGTCGTGGACGTCGCTGACGGTGAAGGTCAGTGCCCCGACGATCTCGCCGGCGCCGGCCGCACGGATCATTCGGGCGGACTCGCGTACGGCGTCCATGTCGTGCATGGGGTCGAGGACGACGTACCGGGTGACGCCGTTCACCACCAGCCGGTCGTAGACCAGCTGCATGAACTCGGGATGCGCGGCCTCCCAGGAGATGAACCGCAGCCCGGTGCCGATGAACTGCAGGGGGGTGTTCGGCATGGCCCGACGCGTGAGCCGTATCCGCTCCCACGGGTCCTCGCGGTGGGTGCGCACCGCCATGCCCATGTGGGTGCTGGAGGTGTAGTCGAGGGCGCGGAAGCCGACCCGGTCCAGGACCGGCGCCATCTGGAGGATCTTGCCGGTGTCGAGCCCGGTGGCGCTCCACAGGCTCTGGTTGCCGTCGCGCAGCGACACGTCGACGAGTTGGATGTCAGCCACGGCCGCCTCCTGCCGGATGGTCCCGCAGGAACCGGGTGAACCAGGCGGTGTCCACACCGCCCTCGGTGAACTCGGCCTCCGCCAGCACCTCTTGGTGCAGGGAGATGTTGGTGCTCACCCCGCCGACCGAGCACCGGGCGAGGGCGCCGCGCAGCCGGGCCAGCGCGTCGGCGCGGTCGCGGCCGTGGACGATCAGCTTCGCGAGCAGCGAGTCGTAGTACGGCGGCACGCTCGCCCCCGCCTGGAGGTGCGTGTCGATCCGGATGCCGTCACCGAGCGGCCAGACCGCCTCCGTCACGGTGCCCGGACTCGGCCGGAAGTCATGTGCCCAGTCCTCGGCGTTGATCCGGCACTCCACGGCGTGCCCCAGGAATGACACGTCCGCCTGTCCGAAGGAGAGCGAGCGACCCTCGGCGACGGCGAGTTGCTCGGCGACGAGGTCCAACCCGGTGACGGCCTCGGTGACCGGGTGCTCCACCTGGATACGGGCGTTCATCTCCAGGAAGTAGAAGGTGCCCCGGTCCACGTCGACGAGGAACTCGACCGTGCCCAGGCCCCGGTACTCCAGATGCTTGCCGAGGGCCACCGCGGCCCGGTGCATCTCCTCGCGCAGCGCCGGGTCGAGGACGGGCGCGGGCGCCTCCTCGATCAGCTTCTGGTAGCGGCGCTGCACGGAACAGTCGCGGGTGCCGAGATGGACGACGTTCTCGCCGTCCGCGAGGAGCTGAACCTCCACATGCCGTCCGGTGGCGACGAAACGTTCGAGGTAGACGCGGGGGTCACCGAAGGCGGCGCCCGCCTCGGCCACGGCCAGATCGACGGTGGCGGCCAGGTCCGCCGGATCGTGCACCTGTTTCATGCCCCGGCCGCCACCGCCGCCGACCGCCTTGATCAGCAGCGGGAAGCCGATCTCCGCGGCGAGCCGCGCCGCGTCGGCGGTGTCCTCCAGCGGCCCACCGGGTACCACCGGCAGCCCGGCTGCGACGGCATGCCGACGGGCCTCCAACTTGTCGCCCACCGCCGCGAGTTGCTCCACGGTGGGCCCGATGAACACGATGCCGGCCTCGGCGCAGGCCCGGGCCAGCCGCTGGTTCTCGGAGAGGAAGCCGTACCCCGGGTGGACGGCGTCGACACCGGCGTCCTTCGCCGCGGCGAGCACCGCGTCCACGTTCAGATAGCTGGCCGAGGACGGCGCGGGGCCGAGGCGCACCACCCGGTCGGCCAGCCTCGCCGGAACGGAGTCGAGATCGGCGTCGGAGGCGGCGAGGACCGCCTCGATCCCGAGCCGTTGACACGTCCGCAGGACGCGCAGGGCGATCTCACCCCGGTTGGCGATCAGAACACGTCGAAATATCACGACGTCGCCCCTCCGGCTCGCGTGTCGACGAACAACAGCACGGCGCCCTGCTCGGCGAACTCGCCGTCCCGCAGGCAGATCTCCGCCACCGTGCCGGACGTCCCCGCGTAGACGGAGTTCATCAGCTTCATCGTCTCGACGATCCCGACCACCGTGGTCTCGGTGACCGGGTTCCCGAGCTCCACGAAGGGGGCCGCTCCGGGCTTCGGCGACCGGTAGAACGCTCCGGGCAGGGGGGTACGGACCTCGGTCAGACCCTCGCGCGCGGGCGCCGCCCGCTGCTGCGGAGCTGCGCCGCTCCGCACCGCCTGCGCTTCCCGGCCGGCGTCGAGCACCGGCTCGGCGGTCGTACGCGCGGACTGCGTCCATGCGCCGTCGTCGCCGCGGCGCAGCGACAGTTCGAACCTGTCGGTGCGCAGATGGAGGCGGTCGACCTCCATGCCGTCGATGATCCGCAGGATGTCCTGGACGTCCTCGCCGGTCAGGTTCACTTCGTGCCCCCGCCGGAGCCGGAGCCGGAGCCGGAGCCGGAGCCGGAGCCGGAGCCCGCGCCGCCGAGCAGCGACAGCACATGATCGAACGCCCTGGCCCTGGGCGCGGCCACGGGAGCCTTTTCGCGGCTCGCCCAGACCGTCTCGGGGCGGCTCTGGAGCAGGAAGATGTTGTGGCCGGGGACGAGGTTGCGGGAGATCGCCCACTCGATGTCCTGCGGGGCCCCGTAGTGGGACTCGACCTGTCGGCCGAGGCGTACGAGTTCGTGGATCTCCTCGTCGGACAGACACGGCTCGCCGCGGAGGTATTCCGGTACGTCCTCCTCCAGCACCCCGGAGCCGCTGGGGTCCATCCGGTGCTGTCGCAGCTTCGCCGAGACCGTGCGGGAGCAGATGTCCCCGGTGACCTTGCCGATGACGTACTTGTCGGGTGTCACATCCCCGCTGACCAGCGCGGACCCCAGGCCCCAGGAGCCTTCCAGGGCGACGACCGAGCGGTCCCCGGTGAGCGGGCTGCGGGTGAACATGACGCCGGCGCAGCGTGGGTCGATCATGCGCTGGACGACGACGGCCATGGCGAGGTCGTACTCCGGCAGGCCGAGCCGTCGCCGGTAGCTGACCGACTCGACGCTGTAGAGGCTGGCCCAGCAGCGGCGGACGTGCTCGACGAGGGAGTCCTCCCCGCGCACCCACAGATAGGTGTCCTGGAGACCGGCGAAGCTGGCGTCCTCGGCGTCCTCGCTGGTGGCGCTGGAGCGTACGGCGACGGGGGCGGGCTCGCCCGGGGTGTCGGACTCGCCGTCCAGGTCCCGGTAGTGGCCGCGGATCGCCGCCGCCACCTCCTCGGGCAGCTCGGCCGCCTCGATGCGTTCCCTGACCGGTGCGACCGCGCGGGTGATCGCCTCGGTGTCCTGGGCGTCCAGCGCCTCGACCGCGGTGCGGATCTCACCCCCCGGGTCGAGGGCGGCGAGGAAGGCCTCGAAGGCCGCGGTCGTCACGACGTAGCCGGGCGGTACGGGCGCGCCGGCGAAGGTGAGTTCGCCGAGGCCGGCGCCCTTGCCGCCGACCGTGGGCCGGTCCGTCAGCCGGAGTGCCCCGAACCGGCGGGCGAAGGGTGTCGTACTCATGGTGGTGCCTCCCACGCTCAGTCGAGGATGGTGACGATGCCGCGGTCGCCGTCCACGCGCAGCCGTTGGCCGGTGGTGATCCGCTTCGTGGCGTGGCCCGTCCCGACGACGGCCGGCAGACCGTACTCGCGGGCCACGATCGCCGCGTGCGACATGGTGCCGCCGATGTCCGAGACGGCGGCCGCGATCTTGCCGAAGACCGGGCCCCAGCTGGGCGCGGTCACCGGACAGACCAGCACCTCGCCCTCCCGGACCTGCCCGATGTCGTTGGCGCTCAGCAGCACCCGGGCGGTGCCCTCGACGACGCCGGGCGAGGCGGCGAAGCCGCGCACCTCGTGATCGCCGTCCGTGACCGGAGTGGACCAGGCCCGGATGGTCTCGGCGGTGATGCCCCACAGCATGCGGACCGCCGGGTCGTTGAGCGCCTCGGGGACCGGCCCCAGTGCGGGCGGCGGGGACCAGCCCGCGAGCGCCTCCAGCATCCGCCTGCGCTCCGCGACCGTCTCGCGCACGTGGGCCGAGCCCACCGCCCTGCTGCCGGCCGCCCAGGCGAGCATCACGTCGGTCAGGGCCTGACCGACCTCGGTGTGGCTCAGCTGGAAGACGTCCTCGGCGTCGGCCAGGACACCCCGGTCGCGCAGCAGCTCGCCGAACTCGCGGACCTTGGCGAAGAACTTCGTGGTGAAGTAGTGCTCGCAGTAGAAGTTGTGGTCCTCGACGAAGGGGAACACCACGCGGGCCAGGCCCAGCATCTGGTCGAAGGCGGCTCGCTCCTCCTCGCCGGCCAGCAGGGAGCGGTACTCCTGGGCGATGCGCTCGCGCTCGGCCGTGAGCTGTTCGGTGGGGCGGTCGAGCAGCTCGCCCCTGCGGGCCTGCTCGACATAGCCGGGCAGCGCCGCGAACGGCACGGTGAGGTCGTCGTTCCAGCTGCGGTGGTGGTGGTAGAAACCGGCGCCGGTCGACATGTTGAACCACGGCTCGCGGGCGTCGTCCAGGGCCGTCAGCCAACTCCGGCCGCCGTCGCCGCGGACGGCGAGTGCCGCCAGCACCTTGTCCGGGTCGCACCCCTCCACGAACAGATCGTCGACGCCGTACTCGACCGCCAGTTTCGCCAGTTTCCTCAGCTCGTCGTCCGGGCGGTAGAGGATGACGTCGATCCCCGCGACCATCCGGGCCACGTCCTGGTCGGGGATCTCCGGGAACGACGTCTTGCAGAACTCGAAGAACACCACGTAGGCGCCGTAGCCCAGCATCAGGAACTCCGAGTGGTGGTGCCACATCTTGGAGTACAGGTCGATCAGCCGGTGGTAGTTCTCGCGGACGTAGTGGTTCTGGGCCACGCCCTTGGCCTGGAACACGACGTCCGGGTCCTCGAACTCGGTCAGCCGGGGCACCTCGATCCGCTGGACCTCGTCGATCAGCGCGGTGATGCGGGTGACCCACCCCTGGTAGAGCTCGTCCCAGTTCTCGTAGTAGTGGCCCGCCCGCTCGCCGAACACCTCCAGCCTGCGCTGGATCTCCTCGGGATCGGTGACCGGGTTGGCGGTGATGTAGACCCGGCCGTTGACGATGCGGTGCTCGATGCCGAGCGTCGTGGGGAAGACGAACACGCGCGCGGTGTTCGCCCCGAGCGCGGTGTAGGGCGCCTCGGCCGTGACGGCGTCGAACGCGGGCATCGGCTCGGGGAAGTGCATCGCGTTGTAGAACCAGAACCGCTGGTCGTCCTCGGGCTGGAACCGGGTGTAGTACGGGTACATCGACGCCCAGCCTTCGGCGCCCGCCACATCGGTCAGCTCCGAGGGCAGTGGGAAACGGGGGTCGGGTCCGGCATCGTTCACGGTGCTCTCCAGGGTGTGCGGCTCGGACGGTAGGGAGCGGGGATCCGAGGGTGGTGCGGCTCAGACGGCGGCGGTGGCCAGGGGGTAGTCGCGCTGGGTACGGGCGTACCGGGCGAGGGCGTCGAGGGCGCGCGGGTCGGCGACCGCGCTGCGGTCGGCGGCCTGCTCGACGGGGGTGCCGAGCAGGATCCGGCGGGCCGGCACCTCGAGTTTCTTGCCGGTCGGGGTGGTGGGCACGGCCGGGACCTGGATGATCCGGTCCGGCACATGGCGGGGGCTGTACTCCCGGCGGAGCCGGTCCCGGATCGTCCGTTCGAGGCCGGCGTCGAGGGTGACGCCTTCGTCCAGGGCCACGAACAGCGGCATGAAGAAATTCTCGTCCGGCAGGTCGAGGCTGACCACCAGGGCTCCGGTGACCTGGTCCAGGGCCTCGACGACGCGGTAGATCTCCGCGGTGCCGATGCGCACGCCCTGCCGGTTGAGCGTGGCGTCGGAGCGGCCCAGCACGAAGCAGCCGCCGCGCGCGTTGACCTTGAAGAAGTCGCCGTGCCGCCAGACGCCCGGGAAGTCCTCGAAGTACGTGCGCCGGTACCGTTCGTCCCCGTCCCCGTCCCCGTCCGGGCCCCAGAACGTCACCGGCATGGACGGCAGCGGCTCCGTGATCACCAGCTCGCCGACCTCGTCGACGACCCGGCGTCCGTTCTCGTCGTAGGCGTACGCGGCGACACCCAGTGACCGCGCCTGCATCTCGCCGGCGTACACGGGCAGGGTGGGCACTCCGCCGACGAAGCCGGTGCAGCAGTCGGTGCCGCCGCTGCCGGTGGCGATCCACAGATCCGGCTTGACGTTGCCGTAGAACCAGGCGGTGCACTGGGGCGACACCGGCGAGCCGGCGGGCATGACCGTGCGCAGGGCGGACAGGTCGTAGCGTTCGCCGGGGACGATGCCGGCCTTGGCCATGAGGTCGACATAGGCCGGACTGGCGCCGAAGAAGGTGGCCCGGGTGTCCTGCGCGATCCGCCACAGCACGTCGGGCCCGGGGTGGGCGGGGTTGCCGTCGTACAGCACCGGGCAGGCCCCGACCAGCAGGGAGCTGATCAGGAAGTTCCACATCATCCAGCCGGTGGTGGTGAAGAACAGCGGCCGGTCGCCGCCACGCAGGTCCATGTGGAAGGTCTGCAGTTTCAGCTGCTCCAGCAGGATGCCGCCGTGGCCGTGCACGATCGCCTTGGGCAGCCCCGTCGTGCCCGAGGAGAACAGCACCCACAACGGGTGGTCGAAGGGAACATGCTCGAAGACGAAGTCCTCCGCGGGAACGGGCGCGCGGTCGAGGACGTCCTCCCACCGAAGGCCGCCGTCGACAGCCGGCCCCGTCTCCCCCTGGGCGGGCAGGTGGATGACATGCTCCAGACCCGGCAGGGCCTCGGCCAGGGAGCGTGCCTCCTCCCGGCGGTCGAAGTACTTCCCGCCGTAGCGGTAGCCGTCGACGCAGAACAGCACCTTCGGACGCAGCTGGCCGAACCGGTCGATCACTCCGCGTGAGCCGAAGTCGGGGGAGGCGCTCGCCCACACCGCGCCGATGGCCGTCGTCGCGAGCATCGCGACCGCGGCCTGCGGCACGTTCGGCAGGTAGCCGCACACCCGGTCGCCGGGACGCACCCCGAGGGCGCGCAGCCGCGTCGCCAGGACACGCACCTGGCCCGCGAGGTCCTCCCAGGCCATCCCGGCCGGGGCGGCACCCTCCGAGCAGTACAGCAGGGCATCGGCTCCGGTGCGCTCGTGGCGCAGGACGTGCTCGGCATAGTTCAGGCGGGCTCCGGGGAACCACTGCGCGCCCGGCATGTCCCGGCTGCCGAGCACCGCGGAGTACGGCGTCACCGACCGGACGTCGAAGTAGTCCCACAGGGCGCCCCAGAACGCCTCCAGGTCGGTGACCGACCAGTGCCACAGGTCCTCGTAGCCGCCGAACCGCAGCCCGCGTTCCCGGGCCAGCCAGTCCGCGAACCGCGTCAGATTCGCCTCGGCGACCCGCTGCCGGTCGGGCGTCCACAGCAGCTCGCCCTCAGCCGGAAAACCCCTTGTTGCCTCGACGGCCATGTCGCCTCCTCGCGTCACGGGACGAACGGTCCACGAGAGGCCATGGCCCAGGCAACCATCGCCTGCTAACTTTTCACGTGGTGAAATCCGTCCCACGTCTTCGCAGGTGAGAGCAGGTCCCATGCGGAACTACCAAGTGAAGACGATCAACTCGCTGGAACGCGGACTGCACGTGCTGCGGACCCTTCAGGAGATGCGCGCCGCCAGCCTCCACGACCTGCACCAGGTCACCGGCATCCCCAAAGCCACCCTCCTCCGGATCCTTCACACCTGCCATCAACAGGGGCTGGTGTGGCAACGGCTCGCCGACGGAGCCTTCCTCGCGAGCCTCAGACCGCAGCCCGTCCCGTACGACGACACCGAGTGGCTCGGCGAGCTGGCGACGCAGGTCCTGGAAGAGCTGTGCGAACGCGTCATGTGGCCCTCCGTGCTCACCGTGCCGCGCCTGGATTACATGGAGACCGTCGACACGAACAGCCCGAGGGCGTACTTCGACGAGGTCGTCCCCGTCGCCCCCATCGGCTTCCGCTCGCACATGCTGCTCGGCGCCTCGGGCCGGGCCTACATCGCCTTCTGCCCCGAACGCGAGCGCGAGGCGGTCCTGCGGCGCCTTCGCGAACACGACGCCCCCGGCAACGCGTACGCCCACGACGCGAAGTGGCTGAGCCGGCTGCTGGCGACCACTCGGTCACGCGGATACAGCGTGCGCGCACCCGAGTACGACTTCGACGGCCGCAATTCGATCGCCGTGCCGATCCGGGTGCACGGGGAGGTGCTGGGGTGCGTCAACGTGACGTGGCGCAGGACCGTCATGTCCGCGCAGGAGGTGGCACGCCGCCACCTGGAGGACCTGAAGTCCGCGGCGCACCGGATGGAAGAGCGGGCTGCGGCAGCCGTCCCGCGACGACTGGACGGTCCTGTCTGACCGTCCGACGCGGCCCGGTACCGGCAAGGCGCCATGCCATCGGACCGGAAGGGGGAAGGGCATGAGCGGTTTGGCACTGTCCGGTACGGCGCCTGCTCCGCGGGCCCGCCGTCGTCGCCCTGTGGGGCTCGCCACCGACGGGTTCCCGGACTCCTCGGTCGTGCATCGGATGGCGGCCGTGCTCGAAAGCCGCCCCGGTTGGTGCTCGTGCAAAAGAGGGCCGGGGGGTACGGGCCCACCGGCGTCTACCCGCCGTTGGCGGCCGTGCCGTTCATTGCCGGGCCCAGGTCCGCGGGGGTGGACGTGGCGTTCGGCGGCGGGGGAAGGACGACCAGCGGCTGACCGGCGGCCGGGACCGGCGGAGTCATGTCCGACTTGGGCAGGGTCGGCGGTTTGGTCTGGTTGAACAGCGTGGTGTCGAAGTCGACCAGACCGGTGTTCTCCATCACCGTGATGTGGTCGAGGACGGTGTCGTTGGCCTGGTCGGCCAGGGCGCGCACCAGGGAGTTCTTCGTCGTCGAGCGGACCTTCGCCACCGTGTTGAAGATGGAACCGTGCGTCATGCGCAGGATGTTGGCGAAGTCAATGTCGAACTGCTTGCCCTGGGACGTCTTCAGGGTGGTGACGAACCCTTCCTGCTGCGGGCTGGCCACGTTGGGCAGGACGACGTTGAGCATGGGTGCGATCTTGCGGCAGGTCTCGTCCAGCGCCGCGTGTCCGTCGACCAGGTGCTCGCTGGCGGTGCGAACGGCCTTGCTCTGGCCCTTCTCCAGCCCGATCAGTCCGACGGGGTGCTCCCAGAGTCCGGCCGCCCGCACCGCCACCACGAAGGCCCGGTCGCTCTCGGTGAACGGTCCCCACTGGGTGTTGGCGATGAGTCGGTCGGACGAGGTCGACACGGTGGTCAGACCGAGCATCGACGGGTATACGAGGGCGCTCACCGTCAGGGTCAGAGCGCCGCCCACGACAAGAGTGCCCACGATGTTCCGCGAAAGCCGCACTGTTCCTCCTGCTGGTCGAGGTACCTGTTCAGTCACTCATCGCCCGACGGGCCGGTCCAGGACGAATACGTGCCTGGTGCCGTTCGGGCTCACCCGATTCGGCAAATATTCAAGAGGGAGCAAAGAAGGCCCCGTTACCGGCCGCCACCCGCCCGACTCCGCGCCGCCGCTGGCGCCCCTTGATCGCGCAGCTTGCCTTCGTGTGCCGTTGTGCTCGGCCGGGATCAGGTTCGGGGTGTCGCGTGAAGGGGATTGAGCATGTCCTGCGGTTCCTGCGTGGTGACGGGATGAGGGGCGGGAGGATGGGCGGGTGCTGTCCCGGCTCCGTGGTCAAAGCCCGCACGCAGGCCATCAACCGGCTCAAGTCAAGGAGGGCAGGACCGGGCGTGAAATCGTCCGTTGCCTCCAACGCAGCTACAGTCGGCACCCTGCTCATAGGGGTTGTCGTGACAGATGAGAGGCTCGGACAGGTGAGTGAGACACCGATGAACACCCTGCAATACCGCTTTGACGGACCGGAAGACGCCCCGGTCCTGATCCTCGGTCCCTCACTGGGCACCACCTGGCACAGGTTGTAGAGACCGTCCGTGGGCGTCCAGACCAGTCCAAGATGAGCGCGTAAGGCCAGGGCAGGGCATTCCGGTCCGGTGGAGTCGACCCAGTCGGTGATAGGCGTGTGAGAGCGGAGTGCGACGAGAAGCCCCGCAGGTGCGGCCCGGCGGGGCTTCTGAGTAGGTGGGTTTGAGTGTCCGTCGTGGGCGTCATTGCACTCAGGTTCTCCTCCCACGAGTACCCGAAGCACCCACTCGGCGACGACACGACTTTCACGACTGGTGTGCAGCATGCGGCCCGGAACTCTTCACGGTCGACCAGGGCGCATCCTTCGCTCCCGCACAGTCCACGCCCATTTGGGGCATCTGCCGGTCTCCTCGCCCCCTCTGCTGTCATAGACGGCTTGCCCTCCTCACCGCGTAGGGCACTGCCGCCTCGGTGAAAAGTCCGGCTGGGTCATGGCCAGCCCCGGTACGGCCTGCCGCAGATGCTCCCATCTGCTTCTGCGGGAACAGAGCGCCCGGCGACTCCCGCATAGGCGCAGCGGTCGGAGACCGGAGTGGCGGCGACCCAGCTGAGAACCTGTCCGGCGGCTTCGTCGTCGCCGGTTCAGCGACGCCTGCTGCATCACCAAGCGCTCCGACGACCCGCCCGTGCCCGGCCTGGTCCAGCGCCTCCTAGCCCCTTACCGCGGTCAGCACGTTCTCCTCGAACGGGCCGCCCTTGACCGTGATCTCCTTCACCGTGCCTATGCCTTTGACGTAGTACTTGTTGTCCACGACCCCGGGTTCCAGCGGTGTCCATTCCTTTGTGCGCAGGGCCCCGGTGAAGGTCTTGTACGGGACGGACACCCGGGAGGTCAGGTCCAGTACCTGGAAGCGGTCCTCAGCCTGTCCGGGGTAGTACTCCTGCTGTCCGCCGGCGCCGGGCACGGGGTGGGCGGGCAGGAAGACGCCGGGGCGGGCGCCGTCACGGCCGGCGCGCCAGGTGCCCTCGGTGGAGAGCATGTTGCCGTGGGCGTCGAGTTCGGCGGTGTCCTCGCCGAAGTACCAGACGTTGCCGGCGGCGTCCTGGGCGTAGTAGTCGCGGGTGGCCTCGTGGAGGGTGCGGCCGGTGTAGACGCGGTCCTCGACGACGCGGCAGGGGATGCCGGTGATCTTCTGGGTCTCCCGGGTGGCGGTGAGGTACTCCGTGGTCTTCGCGCCGTCTTTGACGCCGCTGTAGACCAGTGTCCGGCCGGGCGGCAGCGGGAACCACGGGTTGTCGACGGTCGCCGAGAAACTGCGGGGAGCCGGGCTGCTCGGCGTGGGCGCCGCGGACCGGTGGCCCGAGCTCCCCGAACCTGACGAGCAGGCCGTCAGCACGACCGTGGCCGTGCAACCGGCGGCCACGGCGAGGACCAGTGCTCTGCGTGTCATGTCTTTGCCGATCATCGGGGCTCCCTCTTCGGGCGGTGGGCTTCGAGCCTGCTCGCCGGTGGCTAAGGAGACCCTGAAACGGTTCCCGCGTGTCCCGTGGGCTCCGCTCGGACGGACTCAGGGTCTGCTTATCCGCCCGCACTACGCTGGGACCTGCAGGGCCTGCGCGAGGAGGCACCATGCGGATTCTCGTGGTCGAGGACGAAGCGCCCATGGCGGAGCTGCTGCGGCGCTGCCTGGCGGAGAACGGCTTCGCGGTCGACGTGGCCGCCACCGGCGAGGACGGCCTCTGGTACGTCCAGGAGACCGACTACGACGTGATCGTCCTGGACGTGATGCTGCCGGGCACCGACGGGTTCGGCGTGCTGCGTGAGATCCGCGCCTCCGGCCGGTGGGCGCCAGTCCTGCTGCTGACCGCGCGGGACACCGTCGAGGACCGGGTGAGGGGCCTGGACCTGGGCGCGGACGACTATCTCGTCAAGCCCTTCGCGCTCGCCGAGCTGCTGTCCCGGCTGCGCGCGCTGATGCGCAGGGGCGCCCGCGAACGGCCCGCCGTGCTCACCGTCGGCGACCTCACCCTCGACCCGGCGGCCCGCTCCGTGGCCCGCGACGGTACGCCGATCACGTTGACGGCCAAGGAGTTCGCGCTGCTGGAGTGCCTGATGCGGCGGCCCGGCCAGGTGCTGTCCAAGGCCGAACTCATCGAACACGTCTGGGACTTCACCTTCGACGCGGACTCGAACGTCGTGGAGGTGTACGTGGGCTACCTCCGGCAGAAGATCGACCGTCCCTTCGGACGGCAGTCACTGCGCACCTCCCGTGGCGCCGGCTACTGGCTGAGAGACGAGAGATGACCACCAGGACCAAGCGGGCCATGCGCACCTTGTTGGCCGGCCTCCCCGTCCGGCTCCGTCTGACCCTCGCCTTCTGCCTGGCGATGGCGGTGGTGCTGACCGCACTGGGCGCGTTCCTCTACACCCGGATGGGCGCCGAGCTGACCCGCGCCGTCGACCTCGACCTGCGCGCACGGGCCGCGGCCACCGTCGGTTCGCTGGCCCAGCGCGAACGGGCCCCGCTGGACGCGGGCCGCGGACTCATCGACCCCGACGAGTCGTTCGGCCAGATCCTGTCGCCGCAGGGCGACGTCGTCGAGACGACCCCGGCCGTCGCGGCCGCGCCCATGCTGCCGCCGGGCACCGCACGAACCGTCACCGAGCCGGTCTTCCTCAGCCGTCATGTCGTGGGCATCGACGACCCCGCCCGGCTGCTCGCCCTGCCCGTCCGCCTGCCGGGGACGGTCGCCCGGCCCGCAGTCCTCGTCGTGGGCGCGCCGCTCGGCGACCGTGCGGAGGCACTGGACCGGCTGCTGCTCCTGCTGCTCATCGGCGGTCCGCTCGCCCTGGCGGCGTCCTCGTACGCGGGCTGGCTGCTGGCGGGCGCGGCCCTGCGGCCGGTCGAGCGCATCCGCCGGGAGGCCGCCGCGATCTCGGAGGCCGAGCCCGAACGGCGCCTGACCGTCCCACCCACCAGGGACGAACTGGCCCGGCTGGCGCACACCCTCAACGCCATGCTCGCGCGCCTGCAGGAGGCGCTGGAGCGCGAGCACCGCTTCGTCGACACCGCCGGACACGAACTGCGCACCCCGCTGGCACTGCTGCGGGCCCAGCTCGAACTCGCCACGGCCCGCCCGCGTGACCGCACCGAACTCGAAGCCGCCGTACGCTCCGCCGCCGCCGAGACCGACCGGCTCGTCGGGCTCGCCGAGGACCTTCTCGTCCTCGCCCGGACCCGACAGGGCCGACTTCCGTTGCGCCGCGAACTCGTGTCCCTGCCGCGGCTGCTGACCGACGCCGCCGAGGCGTTCCGCGCCCGTGCGGCCGCCGACGGCGCGACGATCACCGTGGAGCCCTCCAGCACCCCCGAAGCCGACCTCGATCCGGTACGGCTGCGCCAAGTCCTGCACAACCTCCTCGACAACGCCCTGCGCCACTCCGGTCCCGTCGGCCCGGGCCGCATCACCCTCAGCGCCGAACACGCGGACGGCGTGGTGCGGGTGTGTGTGCACGACCACGGCGAGGGCTTCCCGCCCGCCGTGCTCGCCGGGCCGCCGCCGAACCCGAGCCCCGACGCACAGGCCGGCGGGCTCGGCCTCTCCATCGTCGCGATGATCGCCGCGGCCCACGGCGGCCGGGTGAGCCTTGCCAACCACCCGACGGGCGGGGCCTGCGTGACGGTAAGCCTCTGCGACTCGTCCCGGCTTGCAGGGACGGAGCAAGGCGAATAGAGAGGGACGCCAGCGCCAAGTACCTCGCGGGCGGCACCACTTCGCTGGGCTGGGGGCCGCAGGGCCTCGGTCTCGGATACCCGACGGGCGCGGCGATCCTGATCTCGGTCCTGGTCGTCATCTTCGCCGTCTGGAAGCTGGCCGGGATGACGTTCGTCATCCGTGACATCGTCAGCTTCCGCGGGGAGGCGCTGTTCTGGTCGGCGATCCTCGTCTCCGTCGGGGCGGCGTCGCCCCGACGGCTGGACGTCCTGTGCCAGGCCGTCTTCTCCGGGCCGGATTCCGGCGCCGCGGTATGCACCCCGCGGACGAACAGCGTCATGACCACGGCCAGATAACCGGCGTAACCCACGGCCTGGAGCCAGGTCATGGCCGGAGTCAGGTTGAACACGCCCTGGACGAGCGTGCTGTACCAGGAACCGGCGTCGACGCTGCCGCTCAGGTTGATCGCGTAGGCCGCCTTCCCGGGCAGCACGCCACCCTCCTGAAGGTCGCGAAGACCGTAGCCGAGGACGCCCGGCCGCGACCGCAGGTCACCTGGGAACGACCGGAACTGTGGTTCACGACCGGCTGACCGGAGGTCCGGCCACCGCGACGCCTGTATCACCGGCCGCACGCTGCTGACCAGTGCATCGGCCTCTGTGTTCAGGTCGCGTTCAGGTTCGGCTGGGCCTCGGGCAACTCCCGTACCGGAAGCGCCAAAACTCTGGCAAAGGGGTCTGTGGTGACAAGTGGGCGCCATGTCATCGTGCCTGCCATGTCGACTGATCACCTCACTCACAACCGGCCCGCGGGCCCCATCCGTCACGCGGCGAGCAAGGTGCCGGAGGTGACCGTCTACTTCTGGATCATCAAGGTGCTGACCACCGGGATGGGCGAGACGGCGTCCGACTTCCTGGCCCATCTGCTCGGCCCGATCCCCGCTGTCGGCCTCGGCGGCATCGCCCTGGTGGCCGCTCTGGCGGTGCAGTTCGCCGTCCGCCGGTACGTGGCCTGGATCTACTGGACGGCGATCGTCATGGTCAGCGTGTTCGGCACGATGGCCGCCGACGTCCTGCACGTCGGCCTCGGGGTGCCGTACACGCTCTCGACCCCGTTCTTCATGGCCGCGCTGGCCGCCGTCTTCGCCCTCTGGTACCGCAGCGAGCGCACCCTGTCCATCCACAGCATCCGCACCCGCCGTCGTGAGGTCTTCTACTGGGCGACCGTCCTGGCCACCTTCGCCCTCGGCACCGCCGCCGGCGACCTCACCGCCACGATCGGCCTCGGCTACCTGGGCTCCGCCGTCCTGTACGCCGCCGCGATCGCCGTTCCGGCCGTCGCTCACCGATGGGGCAGCCTGAACGCGGTGGCCGCGTTCTGGGCCGCGTACGTCATCACCCGCCCGCTCGGCGCCTCTGTCGCCGACTGGATGGCCGTCGGCCACGGCAGGGGCGGACTCGACCTGGGCCTGGGGCCGGTCACGCTGTCCTGGACGGTGGCCATCCTCGGCTTCGTGGGCTACCTGGCCGTCTCCCGCAAGGACGTCCAGCGCGACATCACGCCGTGACACGCCGGTGGCGTCGAGTGCGGCGCGGTCACCCGGCAGGCAGGCTGACCACGAACCGTGCCCCGGGGGTGTGTCCGGGGTCGTAGGTCACCTCGCCCCCTGCGGAGCGGGCCAGGCGTCGCGCCAGCGGCAGTCCCAGGCCCGCTCCGCCGTGTCCGTCACCGGGATCCGCGCGCTGACCGGGCTCGAAGAGCTGTGCGGCGAACGGGGGCGGTACGCCGGGCCCGTCGTCGATGACGTCGACGCGTACGCCGTCCGGTGCGCGGTAGACGCGGACGGCGACCTTGGAGCGGGCGTAGCGGCAGGCGTTGGTCAGGAGCGGGCTGACGATGCGTTCGAGGAGGGCGGGTGGGACTCCGGCCTCCAGCGGTGGGCCGTCAGCGGCGACCGTCAAGTGACCGGGCGTGTCGAGGACTTCGGTGAGGCGTCGCAGCGTGGGGAGGATCTCGGCGGTGCCGGGAGCGGTGGGTGCGCCGCCGCGGGCGTCGTCGAGGAGGGTGTCGCAGATGGTGCGCATGGACTGGGCGGCTTCCGCGATGACCTTGTGGGTGGCGTGGGTCTGGTCGGCGGTGCGGGGGCGGGTCTGCCACCAGTCGAGTTCGGCGATGATCCGGCTCAGGGGTGTGCGCAGCTCGTGCGAGAGTTCCCCGGTGAGTTGCCGCTCGTGGCGCAGGAGGGTGCGGATGCGGTCCAGTATGGCGTCCAGCGATGTACCGAGGCGCGCGAGTTCGGCCGGGTGCCGCTTATGGCCGAAGCGTTCTTCGGAGGTGACGGCGCTCCACTGGGTGGCCTGGTCGGTCATCGTGCGGACGGGGCGCAGCGCGCGGCCTACCGCCAGCCGGGTGAGAGCGTAGGTGCAGGCGAGCATCACGGCGTCCAGGGCGAGTGATCCCAGGAGCAGGGTGTCGGCCGAGCTCCGGTACGGCGAGAGGCCGAGCGCGGTGACCACGGTGGCCTCGCTGTTGTCTGCGGACACCGGCTGCGAGCACAGCCGGAGGGGGCCGTCGACGTCGGCGGTGACGCACCGCAGCCCGCCGCGCCCGGCGAGGGCGTCGGCGACGCGGGTGAGGGGGCCGGCGTTCGGCGGCTCTTCCAGCAGGCGTCCGTCGGCGTAGATCCACACGTTGGCGTCGAGGAGGGCGTCGTTGGAGGTCTCCAGGACACGTACGGTCGTGCCGGCGGTGTCGATGGTCGTCGCGACGGCGGCGGCGCGGGTGCGCAGTTCGTCGTCCGCCTGGTGCTGGAGGCGGTGCTGGGCGACCACGTTGAAGGCGACGGTGAGGACCAGCATCAGCAGCGCGGCCGTAGTGAGGGCCACGAGGGAGAGCCGGCCGCGCAGCGTGCGGGGCGCCAGACGGTTGAGGAAGGCGGTCATAGCGGGCCGTAGCCGGTGGCGGGTGCTGCTCATGACAGCCGGTGGCCGATCCCGCGGGCCGTGCCGATCGTCCGGTCGCTGCCCGCCTCGCGCAGCTTGCGGCGCAGTCGGGTCAGGTACTGGTCGAGGGTGTTGTCGTGGACCTGGGCGCCCTCGGGCCAGGCCGCCCGGACCAGATCGCGGCGGCGCACGATGCCGCCGGAAGCCGCCATGAGCGTGGCCAGGAGACGGAACTCGGTCGGGGTCAGGTCGACTCGGGTGCCTCGGACGCTGACCGTGTGCCGGACTGCGTCCAGTGCCAGGTCGCCTGCTGTGGCGGCAGGCGGCGGTGCGGTCCGTTTGAGGGCTGCCCGCAGGCGGGCCGCGAGTTCGGTGAGGTGGAAGGGCTTGGGCAGGTAGTCGTCGCCTCCGGCCGAGAACCCGGACAGCCGGTCGCTCAGCCGGTGGTGAGCGGTCAGGAAGATGACGGGGGAGAGGAATCCGTTCGCGCGCATGGCCTGGCACACGTCCCGTCCGTCGGCGTCGGGCAGCCCGATGTCGAGCACGGCGGCGGAGATGTCGGCGGTGGCCAGGCGCAGGGCGGCGGCGCCGTCCGGTGCGGGCACGGTGTCGAAGTCCTCGTCGCGCAGTCCGCGCATCAACACGTCACGCAGGGCGTGATCGTCCTCGACGACCAGGATCGTCTGGCGCATGGTCCTCCCTCTGCTCTCGTGCCGCGTCCGTCTGTTCCGCTGCCGTGTCCGCTCGGCCCCCAGCCGCGCTGCCCGTCGGTTCTGCCGTCCGGCGCGCCGGGTCCGTGTCCATGTCCGTCGTGCCGGGGGTCAATCGCTCGGGAAGCCAGCGGGCCACAGCGCCCAGGCACAGGCCCAGCCAGCCGAGGGCGAACAGCCAGCCGCCGACGACATCGGTGAACCAGTGCACTCCGAGGTAGACACGGGTCAGGCCGACCGACGCGCCCCAGGCGCCGATGACCAGGGTGAGCAGGGTCGCGCCGCGCGGGCCGCGCACGCGGACGGCGACGATCAGCAGTCCCGCGGCGAGGGCTGCCGTGGTGGTGTGACCGGACGGGAACGCCCATCCCGAGGCATGCGTCGCCCAGTCCGTCAGGGGTGGTCGCGGCCGGGCGACGCGCGCCATCACCGCGTACCGCAGCGCCTGGCCCGCCCCGAGGCAGACCAGGCAGAGCGCGACGGCGAGCGCCCGCTGCCGACGGGTGCGCCCCGCGATGATTCCGGCCAGCACCGCCAGCGCGTACGGGACGACACCGGTCCCGGTGGCAGTCAGCCCGCGGGCGAGGGCCACCGCCACGTCGGGCCGGTGGGCGCCGGACCAGGAGACGAGGTCGGCGTCCCCGAACAGCGGCAGGCCGTCGTGACCCACCACGACCATGGTCAGCACCCCGAACGCCGTCCACGCGCCGAGGCCGCAGGTGCCGGCCAGTTCTGCGACCTCGCCGCGCCTCACGACACCACCAGCAGCGGACGCAGACGGCCGGCCGCGAGCCGTAGGGCTGTGCCCTCCGCACGCCTGCGCAGTGCCGACATGACGAGCAAGGCGACGAGCGCGCCCACCACGACCCCTGCCAGGACGTCGTGGGGGTAATGCGCCCCCACCCAGACACGCGAGACGGCCATCGCGCAGGCAGCTGCCACGGCGAGCGCGCCGAGCCGACGGGAGACGAACAGCAGGGCGACGGCGGCCGTGGCGGCGATGGCCGCGTGGTTGCTGGGGAAGGACCAGTCGCCGGGTGCCGGACACGCCTCCAGCGTGGCCACCCGCAGACTCTGGCAGGGCCGGTCCTCGCGCACCAGCAGCTTCAGTGCCGCGTCCACCCCGAAGGCCACGACCACGGTGAACGGCACGGCGAGTGCCGTCACCGACGCGGCGGCGTCCACACGCCGGGCGCGCCACCAGCCGACGGCCATGAGCACCGCGAATACGGCGAGCCCGTACGTCGACCACGCCGACACCGCGTCGTCCAGCCACGCCGGAGCATGCTGAGCGAGGTTCACCACGTCGGTGTAGGCGGAGCCGTCGACCGACGAGCCGTTGAGGGCGAGAATCATCCGCGTGCCTCCTCCTCCGCCTTCGCCTTCGCGTCCCGGCGCGAGCGGTACACCTCGGAGGCGACCGGAATCAGCGACAGGGCCACGATCACCGCGACGATCGGCAGCAGATAGCGGTCCACGTTCGGCACGGAGGAGCCCAGCGCGTATCCCGCCAGTGTGAGGCCGAGGCTCCACACCAGTCCGCCGGTCACCTGCCAGACGGTGAACGTCCGCACCGGCACCCGCAGGGCGCCCGCCATCGGGTTCAGGACCGTGCGCACCACCGGAACGAAGCGGGCCAGGACGATCGCCTTCGCGTATCCGTAGCGCTCCAGCAGCTCCTCCGCGCGTTTCGCCCCCTCGTGCAGGCGGGCCGAGCGGCTGCGGGAGAGCAGGGTGCCGCCCGCTCGACGGCCCAGGAGGTAGCCGCACTGTGAGCCGGCCAGCGCTCCCACCGCCGCGGTGACCAGGAGCGGGCCGAGTGACAGCTTCAGGCCGCTCTCGGCGGTGCCGGTGCACAGCAGACCGGCCGTGAACAGCAGCGAGTCGCCCGGGAGGAAGAAGCCGATCAGTAGCCCGGTCTCGGCGAACAGCACCACGCCCACGCCCAGCCCGCCGAACGCGGACAGCAGCGACCGCGCGTCCAGCACATTGACGGCGAGCTGCGACGATAGATGCATGGCTGTGGTCATCGTCGGGAGCTCCTTCATCGTTCTTCCGGACTGTCGGACGCGGCGGAACGGTGGCGCGGCGGCATCCGGCAACTGACTACAATCCTGTAGACGGTCTACTGAACTGTAGACGATGGCGGAGTGAGGAACGTTCCCATGAAGGACGCGAGGGACGAGAGGCGGCCGGCCGGCGAGCTCGAGGCCGCCGTCATGGCCGCGCTGTGGGCCGCCGGGGCCCCGCTCACGCCGGGGCGGGTGCAGACCGAGCTCGGCTCCGGCCTGGCCCGGACGACGGTGACGACGATATTGACCCGTCTGCACGAGAAGGGCGTCGTGGACCGGGAGCGGCAGGGGCGCGGCTACGCCTACTTCCCCGTCCAGGACGCGCCCGGCCTGACCGCCCGGCGCATGCACACCGAACTCGACCGGGACACCGACCGGGAGACGGTTCTGGCCCGCTTCGTGGCCCAGCTCAGTCCCGGCGACGAGCAGCACCTGCGCCGGCTCCTGGAGGGTGACGAGCGATGACCGCTCTGCTGCTTCTCCCGCTGATCCTGCCCTTCCTCGCGCCGACGCTGGCCCGCCGGACCCTCGACCGACTGGCCCCCGACACCGCGCTGTGGGTCCTCACCGCCTCGGCCCTGGCGCTGGGTGGAGCCTGCGTGGCCGCCCTGGGGGCCCTCGTCCTGACCGGACTGCTCAAACTCCCCGCCTTCGCCGCCCTCGGTGAGCTCGTCCACCCCCTGCGGACCGCCTCGGACTACTTCGTCCTCCCCGCCGCCATGGCGGCCACCGGGGTGCTCACCCTCAGCGTCTGGACCCTCGCGCGCTCGGCCTTCCGGCAGACCCGCGCCTTCCGCACCGCCCGCACACAGGCCGACCGCCGCCCCGCCGCAGGTGACCTGTGCGTGATCGAATCGCCCGATCCGGACGCGTACGCGCTGCCCGGACGGCCCCACCGCATCGTCGTCACCACCGCCATGCTGCGCAGTCTGGGACCTGCCGAGCGTGAGGCCCTCTTCGCCCATGAGCGCGCCCACAACCGGGCCGGCCACCACTTCTTCCTGGCCGCCGCCGAACTCGCCGCCCACTGCCACCCCGCCCTGCGCGCCACCCGCGCCACCATCCGGTTCGCCGCCGAGCGGGCTGCCGACGAGGCCGCCGCGGAGGTCACCGGAGACCGGCGCCTGATCGCCACGGCCATCGCCCGCGCCGCCCTTGCCGGAAACGCCTCCGCCTCCAACCGCCCGGACTTCGCGCCGGCGGCGACGACCGGACCGGTGCCGCAACGCGTCGCCGCGCTTCTCGCACCGGCCCGGACGCGCCCGCGCACCACCCGGCGTACCGCCTTCCTTCTCGTGGCCTGCACGGTCCTGTCCGTCGCCGCAGGAGCGGCGGGCGTCGTCGACTTCCACCACCAGGTCGAGGTCGCCCAGGGCGAGGAGGCTCCCTGACCGGTTCGGCCCCGGCGGCCCCCGCCAGAAGGTCGACCGGCCCGCCGTGTGGTCACCCTCGGGCGAGGACCGGTTCCAGCAGCCGGAGCAGGTCGCCGGTGGCGTCGGCGGCGCCCAGCGCGGTGAGGGCGCCGACAGCCAGAACGGTCGCCGACAGCGGCCACAGCCGTGGCGGTGGGGCGGCCTGGAGGGCGGCGATACGGCGGGAGACCGCGCGATCGGTGAAGCCGAGTCCGTGCGGCGGCACCGGGCGGCCGGCCGTGAGCGCTGCCCGCGCGAGGGCGCGGGCGGTGGACGCACGGTCCCCGACCACTGCGGCCGCCTGTTCGTCGGCCCAGCGTTCCAGGAGGAAGGTGACCATGTGCCGGACCGGGGTGAGGAGCGGGCTGGCCGCGGCGGCCAGGGGCACGGCGGTGCTCAGCCGTGCGTGGCGGTGGGTCAGGTGCGCGCGTTCATGGGCCAGCAGGACGCGGCGTTCTTCGGCCGAGAGGGCGCCCAGCATGGTGTCGGTGGACACCGTACGCCGTACCACCGCGGCACACCGCGAGTGGGCCTCCGTCGCCGCCGGGCTGCACCGGCTGCGCGTTCGCCCGCCCTGTCCGGTCACGGGAGTGAACGACGTCCCGATCGCCTACTACGCGGGCTGTTCCTCCGCCGCGACCATCGGCCACGACGCCAACACCACGCCGGCCGGCATCCGGCGGACCGCCCGCCGCCTGCCCACTGCCACGCTCGTGGCACCGGGCGGCGGCCCGCCCGGCTACGCCAGCGCCTGGACCGAGCACCGGGTGGCCGGCCTGCGCGTGTACCAAGCACCCAGCCCGACCGCGGGAGGCCGGCAGTGAGCGCCACCGGCGTTCCGCTGTCCCGCGGCCTTGGCCGGCCCTGGCAGCTCGCCGTCACCGCAGCCGTGGTGGTGGCGGCCGTCTGGCTGCTCGCAGAACACCGGCACACGGTGGACGCCGGTGCCGACCGGCTTGCCGTCGCCGATCGAGCCTGGCTGCTGGCGGCCTGTGCGGCCGCTCTGGCGACCTGGGTGTGCGCGGCCGTCGCCCAGCAGGGAGCGGTGGCCGAACGGCTGCCCGCCGGGCGGCTGGTGGCGGCACAGTTCGCGGCGTGCGCGGCCAACCACGTGCTGCCTGCCGGGGTCGGCGCGAGCGCGGTCAACCTGCGGTTCCTCACCCGCTGCGGCCTGTCCACCGCCCGATCGGCGACCGCGCTCGCGGTCAAGGCAGCCGTCGGCGGGCTGGTCCGCTTCACGTTGGCCGTTGTACTGCTGCTGGCCTCGCCCCACACCCCGCGGCTTGCGCCGGCCATCCCGCGCGCCTGCGTCATGCTCTCCGCGGTCGGCTGCGTCGCCGTGGTCGCCGCAGCCGTGGCACTGAGCCGGACGGCGCGTCGTGGCGTGGGGCGCGCGGTCGGCCGGGTCGTGGCCGACGTGCGGGCGGTACACGTCCGGAGGGCCAGGGCATGCGCCCTGTGGGGCGGCTCGCTCGGCTTCGCCCTGCTGCACGCCGGCGTTCTCATCGCGGTTGTCCGGGCACTGGACGTGCCCGTGCCCGCCGCTCAGGTCCTGTTGGCGTACCTCGTTGCCAGCGGCGCCGCCGTACTGCTGCCCACTCCGGGCGGTCTGGGCTCGCTGGACGCCGCGCTCGTGCTGACACTCACCGCGACCGGGGTGCCGGGAGCCGCGGCCCTGTCTGCGGTCTTCGGTTACCGGCTGCTGACGGCCTGGCTGCCGCTGTTCCCCGGCCTGCTGGTGCTCGTGTTCTTGGCCCGCCGCTCCGTCCTGTGATCCCGGCCGGACACCGAGGGGGTCCGGCCAGGGGCGCAGGCCCTGCTGGCCCCGCCGCCGCGCCGCACCCTGTCCTTCGTGGTCGGCAGAGAGCTCAGAACGAGCCCAGTGCGCAGCGGCCGGACGCCTGCTTCCACCGGGGCGGAGCCGACGAACACGGTAAGCACCGCAGGTAGGGGTGCCGTTGACGAGCGGCGAACGAAGTGACATTGCTGGACCCCGGCGCTGTTCAGTCCCCGGCCCGTATCAGTCCGCTCTCGTAGGCGAAGATCACTGCGTGGATGCGGTCGCGGAGGTCGAGTTTGGTCAGGATGCGGCCGAGGTGGGTCTTGACGGTCGTCTCCCCGACGAAGAGGCGGTCGGCGATCTCGCCGTTGGCCAGTCCCCGGGCGACCAGGGCGAGGACTTCCCGTTCCCGGTCGGTGAGCGCGGCCAGGCGGCTGCGCTGGGCGGGCGCGGACGCGGGTGCTTGCAGGACGAAGCGTTCGACCAGGCGCCGGGTGAGCGAGGGTGCCACCATTACCTCGCCCCGCAGTACCGCGCGGACGGTGACCAGGATCTCCTCGGCGGGGGCGTCCTTGACGAGGAAGCCGTTCGCGCCGGCGCGCAGGGCGGCGTAGGCGTACTCGTCGAGGTCGAAGGTGGTGACGATGAGGATCCGGGGTCCATGGGGCTGCGCGCAGAGGTGTTCGGTCGCGGCGAGCCCGTCCAGGCCGGGCATGCGTACGTCCATCAGGACGAGGTCCGGCCCCAGGTCGGCCACACCCGCGATCGCCGCGTCGCCGTCGGCGGCCTCGCCCACCACGGTGAGGTCGGGCTGGCTGTCGACGACCATGCGCAGTCCCATCCGGATCAGCTCCTGGTCGTCGCAGATCAGCACCCGCGACGACGACGGGGCGGGGGTCGGGCCGGTCATGGGGTCGCCGTGGTGGGCTCGGGCTCAGTGGGGCGCAGGGAGACGGTGACCCGGTAGCCCCCGTCGGGTGTGGGTCCGGCGTCGACGTTCCCGCCGTACAGGGCGGTGCGTTCGCGCATGCCGGTGAGTCCGTGACCGTCGGCGAGCAGCCGGGCGGGGTGCTCCGGGACGGCTCGCTCTCCGGCTCCGGCCGAGTTCTCCACCCGGACGCGGACCAGCCGCCCCGGCCCCTCGGTACCGGTGTCGACCCCTACGTGGATCGTGGCGTTCGGCGGCGCGTGCTTGACGACGTTGGTGAGCGCCTCCTGCACGATGCGGTACGTCTGCACGGTGAGATCCGCCGGAAGGCCGCCCGGCTCTCCGCGAAGGTCCAGCCGGGCGCGCGTGCCGTTCGTGTTGAGGCGCCCGACCAGCCGCCGCAGATCGGCCGAGAGGGACTCGCCGGCCCCACCGTTGCCGGGTCCGGATCCGGGGCCGCCGGATGAGGCGTCCGCGTCGGGGGTGCGCAGTACCTCCAGCAGCCGGCGCAGCTCGTCCAGGGCCTCGCGGCCGGTCGCGCTGATGACGCCGAGGGTGCGGTCGACGACCGTGGGGTCGGCGTGCCGCATCATCCTGCCGCCCTCGGCGTTCAGCACCATCACGCTCACGCTGTGCGCGAGGACGTCGTGGATCTCGCGGGCGATGCGCGCCCGCTCCTCGGCGACGGCCACCCGGGCCAGGGCGACGCGCTCCGACTCGGTGAGCGCGGCCCGCCGCTCGAACTCGGCGACGTAGGCGCGCCGGGCGCGGACGTACTCGCCGAACACCCAGGCCCCGGCCAGCAGGAGCCCCACGGCGAGCGGGGTGAGCCAGGCACCGCGGGCACCCGGGCCCCCGTAGTCCCGCTGCCAGGCGGGAATCCACAGCAGTACGCAGCCCGCGGCACAGAGCACCGTCGCCGCGGCGGCCCGGCGCAGGCCGCGTACCGTGAGGGTGGCCAGGACCGCGGCCAGGGCGACGGCGCCGCGTCCCGGTTCCTGTCCCCACACCTGTCCGAGGTACTGCGCCCAGAACGCGGCCGTCACCAGGGCCGCGACGAGCAGCGGCCGACGGCGCCGCCACAGCAGGGGCAGCACCAGGGCGGCGTACACGACCGCCTGTACCCAGACGGGCCGCCAGCCTGGCTGCGGGCGGATCACCGGGGGCACGGCAACCAGCACGACCAGCAACAGGTCCGTCAGCCACGGATGTCCGCGCCGCAGGCGGGTCAGGGTCTCGATCAGCCGTTGCACCGCCTCACGCTACGGCCGGGGCCCGCTCCCCGGCATCGTCCTGGCGGGCGTCACGGGGTCCTCCCGCAGTCGTACGGACACCGGCCGGGGATACGACGTGCGGCCACCCGGGGTGCTTCCAGCATGGCCGCCATGTCGATCACCACCGAGTTCCTCAGACGGCCCCTCATGACCGGTGCCGTGGCGGCCAGTTCACGGCGGCTGGCGTATGCGATGACCGAGGGCATCGACCTGGAGCGGGCGCGGCTCGTCGCCGAACTCGGTCCGGGGACCGGGGTGTTCACCAACGCGATCCTCGCCCGGCTCGCTCCCGGCGCACGGCTTGTCGCCGTCGAGCTCAACCCGGTGCTCGCCGCCCGGCTTTCGGCCACCCGGCGCGACACACGGCTGACCGTGGTGCAGGGCTCGGCCGCCGGGCTGGCCGCCGTGGTGGGGAAACCGGTCGACGCGGTGGTCTCGGGGCTGCCGTGGACGGTCATGCCGCGGGAGAGGCGCGGGCACATCCTGGATGCCGTGACCGAAGTCCTCGCGCCCGGCGGCCGGTTCACCACCTTCGCCTACCTGCACGCGGCCCGGACTCCGCCCGCCCGCCACTTCACCGCCGAACTGGCCCGCCGTTTCGACCGGTTGGAACGCTCGGAGACGGTGTGGTCGAATCTGCCGCCCGCTTTCGTGCACCGGGCCACCCGGAGGCCATGACCGCGACCTGGAAGGTCCAGATAAATCTCCCTACGGCGAGGTGCGACTGAACATGGACAGCTGCATCCAGCTCGCCACCCCCGACACCGAGCCGGAACCGGAGCCGGCCGCAGCCTGAACACCGGCACACACCACCTCGGCCCCGTCGCCACGTCCCGGCGACGGGGCCGTGACGACACCGCAGGTAGGCGTGTAGTACCGCGGTACTACACGCCCGCCGCGGTTCAGCCTCCCGGTACCACCGGATTCGGGTGATCCGGCACCTAGCGTTGCCGGTGAGGCGTCTTACGTGACCGGACGCCGGAGCCCGACAGGGAGAACGCGAATGATCGACGCACGGCGGTTGACCAAGAGGTATGGCGAGAAGACGGCTGTCGACGGGCTGGACTTCGTCGTGAAGCCGGGCACGGTGACCGGCTTTCTGGGGCCCAACGGCGCGGGCAAGTCCACGACCATGCGCATGATCGTCGGTCTCGACGCCCCGACCTGCGGCTCCGTCACCGTGAACGGCCACCACTACGCCCGCCACCGGGCTCCGCTGCAGGAGGTCGGCGCCCTTTTGGAGGCCAAGTCGATCCACCCGGGCCGCTCGGCGTACAACCACCTCAGGGCCCTGGCGCTGACCCACGGCATCCCCGGCAGCCGGGTCGACGAGGTCATCGAGCTCGCCGGACTGGGCAGCGTCGCGAAGAAGCGGGCCGGCGCCTTCTCCCTCGGCATGGGCCAGCGGCTGGGCATCGCGGCGGCCCTGCTGGGCGATCCGCAGACGGTGATGCTGGACGAGCCGGTCAACGGGCTGGACCCGGAGGGCGTGCTCTGGATCCGCAACCTGCTGAAGGGGCTCGCCGACGAGGGCCGGACGGTGTTCGTGTCCTCCCACCTCATGAGCGAGATGGCTCTGGTGGCCGACCACCTGATCATCGTGGGGCGCGGGCGGCTGCTGGCCGACACGACCGTGGCGGACCTGATCCGCGAGGCGGGCGGCGACACGGTGAAGGTGGTGACCCAGGACCCGGCGCGACTGCGGGACGTGCTGGCCGGTCCGGGCGTCGACGTCACCGGCCGGATCGGCTCCGAGGAGCTGCAGGTGACCGGGCTGACCGCCCGCGAGATCGGGCTGAAGGCAGCCGAGCACGGGATCGCACTGTTCGAACTGAGCGCGCGGACCGTGTCACTGGAGGAGGCGTTCATGGACCTGACCAGGGATGCCGTGGAGTACCACGGCACCACGACCGGGATCGACACCCTCGGGAGGCCCGCATGAGCACCCTCACCGCAACCGAAGAGGAACCCAGGACCGCGCCCGCCCGCCCCGCCTACCGGGTGACCGGCCGGCGCGTGCTCGCCTCCGAGTGGGCCAAGCTGTGGTCCCTGCGCTCGACCTGGATCACCCTGGGACTCGGCCTGCTGTTCCTGGTGGCCTTCGGCCTGATCTCCGCGAGCCGCTACAAGTCGGGGATCGACTCCGGCCACATGGACCGGGACTTCGCCGATTCGACGGCCGTCAGCCTGTCCCTCTTCGGTACGAACTTCGCCCAGCTGGCCCTGGGCGTGCTCGGCGTGCTGGTCACGGCGGGCGAGTACTCGACCGGCATGATCCGTTCCACTCTCGCGGCGGTGCCCCGCCGGCTGCCCGTGCTGTGGTCCAAGGCGGCTGTGTTCGGGCTGGTCGCCTTGGTCGTGGGGACGGTGGGCGGGTTCGTCGCCTTCCTGTTCGGGAGCGGGATCGTCTCGGGCACGCCCGCGGCGATGAGCCTCTCGCACGCTGGTGTACTGCGGAGCCTGCTGGGCGCCGGGCTCTACCTCGGCCTGGTCGGCGTGATCGGCGCCGCCCTGGGCGCGCTGCTGCGGTCGGTGGCCGGCGGGATCTCGGTACTGGTCGCCGCCCTGATGCTGATCCCGGGACTGATCTCCCTGCTGCCGAGTTCCTGGCGGGACGACATCAGCCCCTACCTGCCGTCCAACGCGGGGGAGTCGATGTTCGCGCTGACCCACGACTCCACGGCCCTGTCGCCGGGCGCCGGACTGCTGGTCTTCCTGTGCTGGACGGTGCTGGCGCTGGGCGGCGCGGCGTACCGGCTCGCGCGCAGCGACGTCTGACGCCTGCACCATGGACAGGTGACGTCCGTGACCACCGATGACATCAGCGGGATGGGACCGCTGGTCGCCCGGCTGTCCCGGGGCGGCCAGCGGTTGCGGCAGGCCGACCGGACACATCCGTGGGTGCTGGACACCGTGGTCGTGGCTCTGGTCTTCCTGATGTTCTGCCTGCCCGACCTGCTGCGCGGCGGTGTGGACGACGGCGACGGGCCGCCCCGCTTCCGGCTCGCCTTCACCGAGCTGCCCCTCGCGGGAATGCTGGCACTGCAGGCAGGACTCGTACTGCCCCTGCTGTGGCGGCGACGCAGGCCCATGGCGGCCTTCGGGGTCATCGCCGCGGTGTTCGTCCTCCAGTGGTCCCTGGACGCGGCGCTGCGCGCGGACGTCGCCCTCTTCGTCGCCCTGTACAGCCTGGCCCTGCATGGGCGGCTGCGGCAGCTGCCGCTGGCCGGTGCGGTCATGGCGGGCGCCATGGCGCTGGTCGCCGTCCGCGCGTCCTCGGCCGTGTCCGTCTGGGACGCGCTGTTCTTCCTGCTGAGCACGGCGACAGCGGCCCTCGCGCTCGGCCTGATGGTGCGCATCCGCCGGGCCCAGCTCGCCGGGCTGCGGGAGCGGGCGGCCCGGCTGGAGATCGAGCGCGACCAGCGCAGCAGACTGGCCACGGCCACCGAACGCACCCGGGTCGCCCGCGAGATGCACGACATCGTCGGCCACAACCTCTCCGTCATTATCACGCTCGCCGACGCCGGCGCCTACGCCACGGACGTCGCTCCCGAACGGGGCAAGGAGGCCCTGCGGCTCATCGGCGACACCGGCAGGCAGGCCCTCGGCGAGCTGCGGCGCGTGCTCGGCGTGCTGCGCGAGGCCGGGGACGGTCCGGCAGGCGGGCCCGAGCTAAGCCCGCAGCCCGGCATCGCGGACGTCGGCGCACTGTGCGCCACCGTGCGCGCCGCCGGACTGGAGGTCGTCTACCGGACCTCCGGCGACGTCGAGGCTTTGGACAGCGGGGTCCAGCTGACGGTGTACCGCATCGTCCAGGAAGCCCTCACCAACACCATGAAGCACGCCGCCGACGACGCCCGGGTGCACCTGGCGGTCGCCGTGACGGGCGCCCGGCTGAGCATCCGGGTCCAGGACACCGGCCCAGCCGCGCCGTCCGGACCGCCGAACGAGGAAGGACACGGCCTGGTGGGCATGCGGGAGAGAGCGGCTCTGTACGGCGGAACGGTCAGCGCGGGGCCGACGGGCGGCGGAGGATGGACCGTCGAAGCCGTCCTCGACCTCACGCCCCGGGGCGGTGACCAGTGACCACCGTGCTCATCGTGGACGACCAGCCGCTGCAGCGCTACGGCTTTCACCTGCTCCTGGACTCCGTCCCCGAGACCGATGTCGTCGGGGAGGCCGCCCACGGCGCCGAAGCGGTCCGCAAGGCCGCCGAACTGCGCCCGGACGTCGTCCTGATGGACGTCCGCATGCCCGGCATGGACGGCATCGAGGCCACCCGCCGCATCGTCGCCGCCGGCGGCCGCTCGCGCGTCCTCGTGCTCACGACGTTCGACCTCGACGAGTACGTCCATGCCGCGATTCGGGCCGGCGCCAGCGGCTTCCTCCTGAAGGACGCGCGCCCCGAGGAGCTCCTCGCCGGGATCCGCGCCGTCGCCTCGGGCGACGCCGTGATCGCCCCGGCCCTCACCCGCCGCCTCCTGGACGAGTTCGCCCAGTACGTCCCCGCCCACCGGGGCGACTCAACCGAGGACCCGAGGCTCGGCTCCCTCACCGACCGCGAACGGGAGATCCTCGTCGCCGTCGGCAAGGGCTGGACCAACGGCGAGATCGCCGCCCGGTTCGTCCTGTCCGAGTCCACCGTCAAGACCCACGTCGGCCGCGTCCTGGCCAAGATCGGCGCCCGTGACCGCATCCAGGCGGTGATCTTCGCCTACGACCACGGCCTCGCCCGGCCCAGCGCGGACTGAATTTACGAGCGGCGGCGGGGAAGGACGTGCTCACGGCCGGGCCGTCCGGGTGACAGTCACCCGGACGGCCCCGGCCATGAGCGGTGCGGGCTCAGCCGTTCGGTCCGGCCGGGGTCGTGGTGGTCTTGAAGCCCTCGGTCCTGCTGGCCCGGGTGGCGAAGTCATCGGTGAACGTCCGCGGCCGATATCGTCGTTCGCGATGTCGGCCGCGCCGTGTGGGTTGATCCAGTGCATCGCGGCGACCAGCGCGTCGACGACCTTATGCACCGTGTGCTGGTGCGCGTTCGCGAGGAAGCGGCTCTGGCCGAGCGTGCCGCCGAAGATCGGTGACGGCGGCCCCGAGGGCGCGAGAGAGCGGTTCTGTACGGGGCCGCCGTCGGCGGTCGGCCAGGCAGGCACGGCATGGGGCCGTTGCGGCGGCGCCCGTCAGGGTTCGAGGCGGTAGCCGTGCCCGCGCAGGGTGGTGATGCGGGGCAGGCTGCCGGGGCGGACCGAGGCGTCGGCGGCCTGCGCGAGGCGTCGGCGCAGGCCGGCCATGGTGACGTCGAGGGTCTTGGTCGAGCCGAACCAGTTCTCGTCCCAGACCTCGGCCATCAGGGTCTCCCGGGAGACGGCCTCCCCCGCGTGCCGGGCCAGGACGGCGAGCAGGTCGAACTCCTTGGGACGCAGGTCGATGTCCGCGTCGAGCAGTGTGCAGCGTCGCGCTACGACGTCGAGGACGAGGTCGGCCAGCCGGACCGGTTCCTGCGGTGGTGTGGCGACGACCCGGCGGCGCAGATGGGCGCGGAGCCGGGCGAGCAGCACGGTCAGGCTGAACGGCTTGACGAGGTAGTCGTCGGCCCCCGCGTCCAGCCCGGCGATGACGTCGATGTCGTCGGTGCGGGCCGTCAGGATGACGATCAGCAGGTCCGGGTGCTGGGCGCGCACGGCGCGCGCGACGTCCAGGCCGTCCATGTCGGGCAGTCCCAGGTCGAGCAGCAGCACGTCGTACGGGGTGCGCGCGGCCTCGGTCAGGGCTGTGGAACCGGTCCGGCACCAGATCGGCGCGTAGCCGTTGCCGCGCAGGCCGGTCTCCAGGTGGCGGCCGATGGTGTCGTCGTCCTCGACGACGAGGACCCGGTGACGGGTGGGGGCGGCGGTCGCGTGCGTACCCATGCTGGACAGACTAGGAGCGGGCAGTGCGTGCGGCCCGCCCGCTCCCGGCCGCTCACAGGTCACGCAGCTCCTCCACGGCGGGCCGGCCGGCGCTGCGGATGCCGTTCAGGGCGGCCGCCAGTACGGCGACGACGGCCGCGCCGGCGGTCAGGGCCAGGTAGCCGCCCGGCACCGCCAGGCTCGCGGGTGGCGGGTCGAAGACGCCGGTCAGGACCTTCACGAGCATCTCGGACAGGGCCCAGCCGATGAGGGCGCCCCCTGCCAGGCCGCCGGTGGCCAGCAGCAGGGCCTCGGTGAGGACCATGCCGCGCAGTTGGCCGTTCTTCGCTCCGAGGACGGTGGCCACGGCGAAGGTACGGCGGCGCTCGGCGAGGCCCAGGGCGAGGACGAGCCCTCCCGCCCCGGCGGCCAGCAGCACCGCGAAGGCCAGCTCGATCCGGGTGAGCCCGGCCAGGTCGACGGAGGTCAGGCTGGTGCCGACCGTGCCGCGTGTCTGCGTCAGGTCGGTGACCGTGGCGCCGGTGCCCAGCTGTTTGCGCAGATGCGCGGCGATCTGCTGCTGGTGGCTGCCGCCCGTGTCGAGCAGGAAGGCGCCCATCGCGTCACTGCCGGTCGCCTTCGCCACGTAGGCGGCGTTGGCGACGAAGAAGCTGTCCTTCGGCGCCGTCGGGAACTCCTTGACGATCCCCGCGTAGTGGAAGGGCACGGTGCGCAGCGCCTTCGTACGGGCGTCCTGGATCCGGAGGTTGACGGTGTCGCCAGGGGAGAGCTGGAAGTCGTGCACGGTCTCCGCGCTGACCAGCAGGTTGTCGGGGCGCTGGGCGAGCAGGCGCATCAGTTGACCTGCCGTGCCGCCCGAGAAGTAGGCGTCCTGGAGCGAGGTCGCCTTCGCGACGGTGGCGGGTCGGACGCCGTAGAGGTCCTGGAGGTCGGAGCCGACGTAGGCGTAGCGGTGCTGGAGGGGCTCGACGTGCCGGACGCCCGAGACCTTCAGCGTGTCCGCCACGCTCGGCGGGACCTGGGCGCCGGGCGGTTCGGTGACGGTGACGTCCGCGCCGTTGGTGAGACGGGCGTCGACCTCGGACTGCTGCCGGTAGGTGGAGTTGAAGACGGCCGTGGAGATCGCGAACGACACGGCGAGGGCGAGCAGCACCACCGAACGGGCCAGCGGGCGCCGACGGCGGGACAGCACGGCCGCCGTGGTCGTGGCGAGGGTCGCGGTCAGCGGTCGGGCGAGGCGGGCCAGCGCCGGGCGGCCGCGGGCGAGGGCCAGCAGGGTCAGCCGCCACAGCAGCAGGGCCGCGCCCAGCCACAGCAACGCGGGGCCGAGGAACGCCCAGTAGGAGACGGAGACGCTGGGCACGCCCTCCGGGGCGAGGACCAGGGCGTACTGGTTGCCGGAGGAGGCGCGGAAGACCAGCCAGGAGCCGATCAGCAGCGCGAAGTCCAGGCCGTACCGCAGCCACCAGGGCGAACGCGACCCGCGCGGCTCCCGCCCGGTGTCGGTGACGGTCACCGTGCGCAGATCGCGAACTGCGGGCACGAGCACGGCCGCGGCGGCCACGGCCACGCCGAGAACGAAGGCGACGGCGTACCAGAGAGCCCAGGTGCCCGCGCTCGCCCCGAAGGAGGTGGCGCCGAAGGCGAGGCGGCCGGTCAGCGCGGCGAGCCCGAGACCCGCGAGGCCGCCGACGACGCCGACCAGCGCGGCCTCCAGGCCCGCGAGCGCGGTGATCTGGCGGGGCCGCAGCCCGCGCAGCCGCAGCAGACCCTGCTCCCTGCGGCGCCGTTCGCCGCCGGCCGAGGCGACCGCCACGGTCAGCGCGGCGGCCAGGACGGCGCCCGGGACGCCGAGGAAGAGGAAGAGGATCTGGGCGTAGAGGGCGTCCTGACGTGCGGAGTCGAGGGCCGCGCCGAGGTTGTCGCCGACGAGCGCGGTGCCGGCCGACTTCGCCTCCAGGTGGTGTGCGGTGCCGGTGACCGAGGTGAAGGCGGCTGCCGGGTCGGCCGGCAGTCGCGCGTCGCGGGCCACGTGGATCTGGGTCGTGACGTCGGTGGCTCCCCGGGTGAGGGAGGCGAACCGGGCGGCGGGCAGGAGGACGACGTTGTCCGGGGGAGCGGTCGGCTGGGACTGCGGGGGCGCGCCGACCTTCTGGAACAGCGAGTCGGCCTGGGGCAGATCGACCACGCCGTCCACCCGAACCTGCCGCAGCCCGGCGCCGGGCAGCCGTACGCCGATGGTGTCGCCGGGGGCGGCGTGCAGGTTGGAGGCGGTCTGCTGGGCGAGCAGGACGCCGTTGCCGGAGCCGGAGAGCGTGCGCAGTTCGTCGGGGAAGCGGCTGCGGTAGTCGGCCGGCAGGCCGAGCGCGACGCCGGGGCCGGTGGTCTGGGTGCTGCCTCCCACGGTGGCGGTGAAGCCGGTGGTGCGGGCGAAGCCGACGGGCAGTGCGGCCCGGGTGCCGGCAGTGGCCTGCACCAGCGACCGGACGGCGTTCGGGTCCGCGCCCGGCTGCACCTCCACCTGCCAGTCCACGGCGACCGAGCGGACCGCCCGCTGGGTCATGGTCGCCTTGGACGCGGTGAGGAATGAGCCGAGCGCGGCGACCAGGGCGACGGCGAGGGCGATACCGGCGACGGCGGCCAGGAGCCGTCCGATGCGGTGACGGGCCAGTCCGCCCGCCCAGGCGGTGATCACGACAAGCTCCCTCGTCGGTCCGGAGCGTCCGCCGCTTCGGGTGCGAGCAGCCGCCCGTCGCGCATGCTCCGGCGTACGGTGAGCCGGGCCGCGACGGCGGGGTCGTGGGTGGTGACGACGAGTGCCGCGCCCGTCCGGTCGGCCGCCGCCAGCAGGGCGTCCAGGATGCGGGCGCCGGTGGCGTGGTCGAGGCGGCCGGTGGGCTCGTCCGCGAGGATGAGCCGCGGCGCCTGGGCCAGCACGCGGGCCACGGCCACCCGCTGGGCCTGGCCGCCGGAGATCTCGTCGGGCAGCCGGTCGGCCAGCCCGGTCGCGCCGACCACGTCGAGCGCCTCGGCGACCGGACGGCGGGTCTCCTCCTGCGGGCGTCCCGCGAGGACGAGCGGCAGCGCGGTGTTCTCCGTGACGTCGAGGGCGGGGATGAGGCTGTCGGCCTGGAAGACCAGGCCGATGTCCCGCGGCCCGTGGAGTCCGGGCCGGGTGATCGTGCCGCTGGTGGGGCGTTCGAGCCCGGCCAGCAGATGGAGCAGGGACGACTTCCCCGACCCGGACGGTCCCACGATCGCCAGCCGGTCGCCGGTGCGGACGTCCAGATCGGCGCCGTGCACCGCCACCACGGCGGTGGGGCCCCGGCCGAAGGTGAGCGCGACGCCCCGGCAGGAGACGAGCAGGTCAGCGGAGGACATGGCTGCTCTCCTTCGCCTGAGTAGTTCCCTCGTGCCCCTCCTGGGCCCGCCCGTCGTCCAGCGTGATCACTCGGTCGGCGCCCCGCACCGCTTCCGCGCTGTGCGTCACGATCAGCACCGCGCAACCGTCCGCCGCCCGGTCCCGCAGCATCCGCAGCACCAACTCCTCGGTTGCGCCGTCGAGTTCGCCGGTCGGCTCGTCGGCCAGCAGTACGGCCGGGGAGTTGGCCAGCGCGACGGCGAGCCCGGCGCGCGCCAGCTCACCGCCGGACAGTTGCCGCGACAGCGCGCCCGACCGCCGCCCGAGCCCCACCTGCTCCAGCAGCGCCCCGGCCCGCACGGCGGGGCGGCCGCGCACCGCATGCTGGGCGAGTCGGACGTTGTCGCGCACGGTCAGATGCGGGAGCAGGTTGCGGGACTGCACGAGCACCCCCACATGGCGCGCGCGCAGCCGGGCGCGTTCGGTCTCGGGCCGGTGGCTGATGCGTACGCCCGCCACCCGGACCTCGCCGCCCGACGGCTCGTCGAGACCGGCCAGACACGCCAGCAGGGTCGACTTGCCCGCCCCCGACGGGCCGACGACGGCGACCGTCTCCCCCCGCCGCACCTGCAGCGACACCCCGCGCAACGCGAGCGTCTCCTCCTCACCGGCCCGGTAGAAGCGGTACAGCTCCCGGGCGGCCAGCACCACGTCGTCGTCCGACGGTGCGGCGGGCATCGCCCTCACCGCCACGCGAACGAGTTGCTGACGGTCCGCCACGGATCGACGTTGTCGGCGTTGACCGGGCCGGACAGCGTCAGGTCCACCTCATGGCCCTGCCGGTAGAAGGCGTACCGCTCGAACGCGTCCCGCACCACCTTGCCGGTGACCGGGTCCTTGGCCGAGTCGCCCTGGTAGGTGAGAAGGACGACGGGGCCCGCGGAACGGTCGACCTGCGAGACCTTCGATGACGCGAACTTCGCCACCTGCCGGCCCAGTTGCGGGACGACGGTGTTCTTGACCGTGGTGACGGTCGGGGCGGTGGAGGCGCCGGCCGTAGCGATGGTGACGCTGTTCAGTTTGTCCGTGAAGACGGTCGTACCGCCCTTGTCGGTGCGGGCCCAGCCCTCCGGCACCTTCACCGTGAACCCGGTGAAGCCGCCGGTGGGCCGATAGGCCACGAACACCTGGTTGTCGGGGATGTCCCCGGGCGGGTTCGACTCGGTGGGGGCCGGGGTCGCCTGTGCCGGGGCCGTCGAACCCGAGCCGGAATGCGCCCCGGACGACGATCCGGAGCACCCTGCGATCACCGCGGCGATCACCGTCACCGCGACGACGCCCGCGGAATTACGTACGTACGACATGCCTACCGCCCTCCCGAGGAACTGCCGAGGAGCTGCCTTCCGCTCATGCCACCGACGCTAGGAAGCCGTCGGTTAACACCCCGCCCACCGACGGTTAGACGACGGCAAAAGCGCGTGGCGGACCGCCCCCGGGCCGGTCGGGGGACCGCAGGATGGGGGCATGAGACAGCGCGTGGTGCGAGTCGCCCTCACCGCCGCCCTGGTCGCCGTCGTCCTCCTCGCCGTCCCGCTGGCCCTGGCGATCAGGTCGTCCCTGTACGCCGACCAGCGCGACACCCTGGAACGGGCGGCGCTGTCCGGGGCCGTACGCGTCAGTCCGGACTACGCGACAGGCGACCCCGTGGAACTGCCGGCGGCGCCGGCCGACGGCCGCCTCGGTCTGTACGACCCAGCGCTGCGCCTGCGGGCCGGCACCGGCCCCCGCACCGGCGACACGGCGGTGCGACGGGCGCTCGCCGCGGAGGCGGTGCGCGGCCGGTCGCGAGGTGACCTGGTAGTCGCGGTGCCCGTGTCGCATGCCGAGCACGTGATCGGCGTCGTACGGGCCTCCTCGCCCGCGGCCGCCGTACGCGACCGTGTCCTGGTCGCCTGGGCGGTCCTCGCCGGGGTCTGTGCCCTCGCGCTGACGGTGGCCGTCCTCGTCGCGCGCAGGCAGGCGCGGGTGCTGGCCGCGCCGCTGGAGGACCTCTCCCGGCACTGCCGGGCCGTCACCGCCGGCGACCTGAGCGCCCGGGCCGCGCCCAGCAGCGTCGCCGAGATCGACCAGGTCGCCCGCACCCACAACGAGATGCTGCACAGCCTCACCGAACTCCTGCGCCACGAGCGCGACTTCACCGCCAACGCCTCCCACCAGCTACGCACCCCGCTCACCGGGCTTCAGCTGACGCTGGAGGCGGGGCTCGCCCAGGACGACGCCCGGACTCGGCCCGCCCTGGAGGAGGCCCTGGAGACCACGCGTCGCCTGCACCGCACGGTGGACGAAGTGCTGCGCCTGTCCCGCTCCGAGGGCCTGCCGCGTCGGCCCGCACCGGACACGTCCGTGCCTCGGCTGCTGCGGGAAACCGAGGAGCGCTGGCACGGGCTGCTCGCCCGCGACGGCAGGCGCCTGGAGTACGGGACTCTCGACGTGCCGGACGACATCCGTGTCCCCGGCGCCTCCGTCACCGAGATCCTCGGCGTCCTGCTGGAGAACGCGCGCGTCCACGGGCGCGGCACCGTACGCCTCACAGCCCGCGACCTCGGGGAGGCCGTCGCCTTCGATGTCACCGACGAAGGCGCCGTGGACGGCGAGGCGTCCCGGCTGTTCGACCGCGGCCGCACCGGCGCAGGGGAGGGCTCCGGCATCGGCCTGGCCCTCGCCCGCGACCTGGCCGTGTCCCTGGGCGGCAGACTCTCCCTGACCGGCCGCCGTCCAGCCGCCTTCACCCTGCTCGTCCCCGTACGCCGGAAGGAGCCCGACTCCGACGGCGGCGACTGAGGGCCGTTCAGGCGCCTGCCGCGGAGGGCGCCGGTCGCAGCCGGGTGACGATCCGGTTCGCGGCGGTCTTCTGCAACAGCCCGTAGGCGAGGACCGGCAGCAGCAGGTGCGGTTTGTCGGGCAGGGACGCGGTGATCAGCACCGCGCTCGCGCTGCTGTTGTTCATGCCGCAGGCGAGCGTCAGCGACGAGGCGGTGCCCGCCTCCAGCCGTAGGACATGGGCGGCGACGCGGCCGAGGACGAAGGAGAGCAGGCAGACCAGGGCGGCCACGGCCAGAGCAGCGGCGAACAGCAGCGGACGTGGCCGGGTCAGGACGGATCCCAGGGCGCCGCTGGCGTTGACGTAGGTCAGGACCAGCGAACCGGCCATGGCCGACGGGGCCACCGTGGTGACCAGGCGGCCCAGCCGTCGCGCGGGCAGGACGAGTGTGCCCAGCAGGCCCGCCGCGCAGGGAAGGACCACGGCGGTGAGGGCGAATCCGCCCTGGGCCAGACGGCCGGTGTCGGCGAGGGTGTGCGCGTAGCCGCCGCTGAGCAGCGGCGACAGCGTCGCCAGCAGCACGGGGGTGGTGAGCGGGCTGAGGAAGGTCGAGGCCAGGACGAGGCCCACCATCGTCGGCTGATCTCCCTCGCCCTTGTCGGTCCACACGGTAGCCCCGGCGGCGACGGGCATCGCCACGACAAGGATCATCGCGGTGAGCAGTCCGCTGCCGCCGTCGGTGTCGGGAGTGCGCCGCAGGAGGAGGGCGACGAACGGCACGACCGCCAGCGGGATCGCCAGGTGCAGCACGAGGCCGGCGAGCAGGGCCTTCGGATGCCGCAGCAGGCCACCCAGCGCGCGGACGGGGACCTGGAGCCCGGCCGAGAACAGCACCAGGGACAGCAGAATCGGTGCGGTGTGCAGCGTCAGGTGCGTCGGCGGCAAGGGATGGGGGCGGCGCAGCCACACGCCGGGTGCGGGCAGGATCAGGGCGAGGGCGTAGGAGAGGACGACGGCGCGGCCGAGCCGGTGCCGCAGCCAGGACGCGGCGCGGGTGTGCATGGCCCCATCGTGATCAGGCCGGACCCGGCGGGCCGGGAAAGCCGCGCGGCAGTCAGGATGCGTTCAGGTAACCGCTGGCAACGTCCTGCCCATGACCTACGAACTCTCCGAGACTCCCGAGGCCGAACCGGGCACGAGTGCCCCTGCTCGCCCCTCCCACCGTCTGCGCTGGAACAAGGTCCCCGAGGTCACCGCCTACTTCTGGATCATCAAGGTGCTGTGCACCACGGTCGGCGAGACCGCGGCCGACCTGCTCAACGAGAAGGCCGGCCTGGGCCTGACCGGCGTGTCGGTCCTGATGAGCGCGCTGCTCGCGGTCGTCCTGGTCGTCCAGTTCCGTACCACCGCCTACCGCGCGGGCGTGTACTGGCTCGCCGTCGCCCTCATCAGCGTCGTCGGCACGCTGATCAGCGACAACCTCACCGACAACATGGGCGTCCCGCTGGAGGCGAGCACCGCGGTGTTCGCGCTCCTCCTCGCGGTCGTCTTCGTCGTCTGGTACCGGCGGGAACGGACTCTTTCCATCCACAGCATCGACACCACCAGCCGCGAGGCGTACTACTGGCTGGCCGTACTGTTCACCTTCGCCCTCGGCACGGCCGCAGGGGACCTCGTCTCCGAGCGCATGGACCTCGGCTACTGGCTCTCGGCGGTCCTGTTCGCCCTGGCCATCGCCGCCGTGGCGGTCGCGCACTTCGCGCTGGGCCTGGACGCGGTGTGGAGCTTCTGGATCGCCTACATCCTCACCCGCCCGCTCGGCGCCTCGATCGGCGACTACCTGTCCCAGCCGACCGGAGACGGCGGCCTCGGGTTCGGCACCGTCGTCACGAGCGGGCTCTTCCTGGCGGTCATCCTCGGTCTGGTGGTGTACCTGGCGGTGACCCGCAAGGACGTCGCGGACCCCGCGCGCGTGACACGGCAGACAGCCTGAACGGCTGGGAAGGCGTTCAGGAAGCGTTCAGGTGATCACCGACAAGGTCGGACACCACGGCCGGCCCGCGCGGTCGGACCGTGTGTCGCAGGGCGCCCGTCCCCCTCGCGGAGACGGGCGCCCTCTCACACCCCCCACGAACAGGAGTGTCCGACCATGGAGAATCCCGAAGTCCTCACCGACTTAGACGTTGCCGCCGGGCAGCAACGGTCCGCGACCACGGCCGGGTCGGTGATGAAGAAGCTGCCCGAGGTCACCCTCGCCTTCTGGATCATGAAGATCGCGGCGACGACCCTGGGCGAGACGGCCGGCGACCTCTTCGCACAGACCCTGAAGCTCGGCTACTTCCTCACCACGATCGCCCTGTTCCTGCTCTTCGTGGTGACCCTGGTCGTCCAGTTGCGCTCCCGCCGCTACAACCCGTTCTTCTACTGGACGGTCATCCTGTCGACCAGCATGGCCGGCACCACGATGTCCGACTTCATGAACCGCGACGCCAGCACCAAGTACCTCGCGAGCGGCGCTGCTTCGCTGGGCTGGGGACCGCAGGGCCTCGGTCTCGGATACCCGACGGGCGCGGCCGTCCTGATCTCGATCCTGGTCGTCATCTTCGCCGTCTGGAAGCTGACCGGGATGACGTTCGTCATCCGCGACATCGTCACCTTCCGCGGGGAGGCGCTGTTCTGGTCGGCGATCCTCGTCTCCAACACCCTCGGCACCTCGATGGGCGACTTCCTCTCCGACAGCTCGGGCCTCGGCTACGCCGGCGGGGCGGCGCTGGTGACCGGTGTCCTGCTGGTGCTGGTGGCCCTGATGAGGGCGCCCGTCGTCCCGAACGTGCTGCTGTTCTGGATCGCCTTCGTGCTGACCCGCCCGCTCGGCGCGACGGCCGGCGACTTCCTGACCAAGCCGGTCGCGAAGGGCGGTCTCGATCTCGGTACGGCGGGTTCGTCGGCCGTGCTGTTGGCCGTACTGGTCGGTCTGACGGGTTACGCCCACGCTCAGGAGCGCCGCGGTGTCGCCCCGTCCGCAGCCCTGCCTCCGGAGACGGGCTAGTACGACCGGGCCACCGCGCGGGCCGACTGAGCGCGAACGGCGCCACGCTCGTCGGGTGGGCGCGGGAGAGCGTCTTGCGTCCGCCTCCGCACCTGACTGCTCCAGGGTGTCGAGAGAGGATGTGCCTGCCGGATTCGCCCGGTGAAGAGGAGAGCGCCCTCAGGAGGTGGTCCGGTGTTCAGAAGGCGATGTTCAGCCTGCCGGGCACGCGACGCCCTGAGGAGGAATCCGTGAAGCCCGCCCGCGCCACGTCCGTCACGCCCGAACCATCGGACGGGCCTGCCCGGGGGCTCTCGGCGTGGCGGTTCGTGGTGGTGTTCGGGGGCGTCAGCCTGCTGATGGACTTCGTCTACGAGGGCGCTCGCTCCGTCACCGGCCCACTGCTCGCCCACCTGGGCGCCTCCGCGGCCATGGTCGGCGTGGTCACCGGGGCGGGAGAGGCCGCCGCGCTCGGACTGCGTCTGGCGTCGGGTCCGCTGGCCGACCGCAGTCGCCGCTTCTGGGCCTGGACCATCGCCGGATACGTGCTGACCGCGGCCACCGTCCCGGTGCTCGGTCTGACCGGCGTGCTGTGGGTGGCCTGCACCCTGGTGATCGCGGAACGCGTCGGCAAGGCCGTGCGCTCTCCGGCCAAGGACACGCTGCTTTCGTACGCCACCGCCGCCACCGGACGGGGCCGCGGCTTCGCGGTGCACGAGGCGATGGACCAGGTCGGCGCTCTGGTCGGCCCGCTCACGGTGGCCGGGGTCCTCGCCCTCACCGGCGACGACTACGCCCCGGCGCTCGGGGTGCTCGCGCTGCCCGGCGTGGCCGCCGTCGCGCTGCTGCTCTGGTTGCGTGCCAGGGTTCCCGATCCGGTGGGCTACGAGACGACCGTCGGCGCGGCTGCGCCCGAGCAGCCGGACTCCACCGAGGAGCCGGGCCCTGTCGGATCCCGGGAGGGGAGGCTGCCGCGGGCTTTCTGGGCCTACGCGGTCTTCACCGCCGCGACCCTGACCGGTTTCGCCACCTTCGGTGTGCTCTCCTACCACCTGGTCGTCCGCCACTTGATGCCGACCGCGATGGTGCCGGTGCTGTACGCGGCGGCCATGGCCGCGGACGCGGTGGCGGCGCTGGTCACGGGATGGCTGTACGACCGGTTCGGCGCCGAGGTCCTGGTCGTCCTGCCGCTGCTGTCCGCCGCCGTTCCGGCCTTGGCCTTCACCGACACGGTGGGGGTCGCCGTGGCGGGTGCGCTGGTGTGGGGCGCCGCGGTCGGCGTTCAGGAGTCCACGCTGCGTGCCACCGTCGCCGACCTCGTACCACCTGGCCACCGGGCCACCGCGTACGGCGTCTTCGCCGGGATCATGGGAGCGGCCGCGCTGGCCGGCGGCGCCTTGGCCGGGGTTCTGTACGACATCTCCGTCCCCCTTCTGATCGTCGTCGTCATCGGTATCCAGGCTGCCGCGCTGGTTCTGCTGTGGGTCACCCGGTTTGTGCGGTCCACGCCCGCCCACTGAGTGGCGCGTTCTCGGCACGGTGGCGGCGGTGCGCGGGTTGGCGAGGCGGATGTGGGCGTCGAGGGGGATCGCGTTGCCGTCCGGATCCTTGGCGTAGTTGGGGACATCGGTCTCCTTGGCGCCGTCGAGCGGGGCTCCGGTGTCCTTGCGGCGGCCGAACATCTTCTCCTGCTCGGTGCGGGAGACCCGCTTGGCCCACACGGCTTCCCGTCAATGCCGGTCACGAGTAGACGAAGAGTCAACTCTTTGTCCGCACACCCAGGCCAGGTGGGCACCGATTCGGACGAAGCCATGCGGCTGTGATCGGGGCAGGCCGTTGTGCCGGGATCAATGGCACGGTTACGCAATGCCGTCCCGGACGGGGGTCTGACTCATGAGATCTATGACCGAAGTGTCCAGTCACGGGCTTGTCGACTGTCGTTGCGGGATGGCGTCTGCTGTCACCGAGCCACAGGGCGTGTCCCAATAGGGGCCTTGCCGAGTTTCAGGCGCCATCACGGTTCAGACCGCCCGAGCAGGCCGGTGCCATCCACCCAGCACGTCACCACGCGGGAGGCGAACCACCCATGACGACCAGAGAGCGCAGCACCTCCTCCTCCAGTGCGGATCCACCCGTTCGGGGCGAGGTTGTCCTGGGCGTGGACACGCACGGCGAGGTTCATGTCGCTGCCGCAGTAACCCCGCTGGGGAAGGTTCTGGGTACCGAGTCCTTTCCGGCCACGGCGGCCGGCTACCGTCGGCTGCTCGTCTGGGCCCGCAAGCTGGGGACGGTGCGCCGGGCCGGGGTGGAGGGTACCGGCACCTTCGGAGCGGGCCTGTCCCGCTACCTGCTGGCTCAGCACGTTCAGGTGTTCGAGGTGAACCGGCCCGACCGCACGGCCCGTCGACTGCCCGGGAAGTCGGACCCGCTTGATGCACAGGCTGCTGCGAGGGCCGTGCTCAGTGGTCGCGCCCGGGCCCGGGCGAAAACCGGCGACGGTCCGGTGCACAGCGCCCGGATGTTCAAACTCGCCAAGGACTCCGCGGTCATGGCTCGCACCCAGGCGATCAACCAGCTCAAGGCCGTCCTGGTCATCGCCGACCCCGCCCTGCGGGAACGGTTGTCCAGCCTGGGCAACCGTGAGCTGTTCCGCACCTGCGCGCGCCTCGGCCCGCACGACGGCGGGGGCGACGAGGACGCGGTGGGCCAGGCCACCCATATGACGTTGCGCATGCTCGCCGAGCGCATCGAACAGCTCACCGGGCAGATCGATGAGCTGAACCAGCGCCTGACCCGGCTCGTCGAACGCCACGCCCCGCGACTGCTCGAACCGGTGGGTATCGGCCCGGACAGCGCCGTCACTCTCCTGATCACCATGGGAGACAACCCCGAGCGACTGAACACCGAGGCGTCCTTTGCTGCCCTTTACGGAGTCAGCCCCGACCGTCAGGCCAACGCTGCCCTGCACCGCATCGTCTTCACCCGCCTGCGCCACGACCCGAGCACCCAGGCGTACTACGAACGCCGCACTCGGGAGGGCAAGACCCGACGTGAGATCATCCGATGCCTCAAGCGATATGCCGCCCGAGAGGTCTTCAACCTGGTCAGGACGGTATCCAGCATCCCCCGTTATAGGGGCGTCCGTGATACGTGAGAGGGTCTGAGGCGTGAGTGAGACACCGTCGAACACCCTGCAATACCGCTTTGACGGGCCAGAAGAGGCTCCCGTCCTGATCCTGGGTCCCTCTCTGGGTACCACATGGCACATGTGGGACCGGCAGGTCCCGGAACTGGCCCAGCAGTGGCGGATCTTCCGGTACGACCTGCCCGGTCACGGCGGCGCCCCGGCCCACCCGGCCGGCTCCGTGTCCGATCTCGCCGAGCGGCTGCTCGCCACGCTCGACGGGCTCGGGGTGCAGCGCTTCGGCTACGCGGGCTGCGCCTTCGGCGGCGCGGTCGGCGTGGAACTGGCCCTGCGTCACCCGGAGCGGGTCGCCTCGCTCGGGCTGATCGCCGCCTCGCCGAGGTTCGGCACCGCGGACGAGTTCCGCCAGCGCGGGGTGATCGTCCGTACGAACGGACTCGACCCGATCGCCCGCACCTCGCCCGACCGCTGGTTCACGGCCGGCTTCGCGGCGGCCCAGCCCGCGATCACCGAGTGGGCCGTGCAGATGGTGCGCACCACCGACCCCGGCTGCTACATCGCGGCCTGCGAGGCGCTCGCCGCGTTCGACGTCCGCGCCGAACTCGGACTGATCGGCGTCCCCACGCTCGTCCTCGTCGGCTCCGACGACCAGGTGACCGGCCCCGCCGAGGCGCGCACCCTGGTCGCGGGCATCCCCGACGCCCGCCTCGCCGTCGTACCCGGCGCCTCCCATCTGGTCCCGGTGGAGCAGCCCGCGGCCGTCACCGACCTCCTCGTGCGGCACTTCTCCACCGCCTGGCAGCCCGCCTACGAGTCCACGACGGGGCAGACGGCCGTCCCGGGCATCCCGGTCCGCGCGGTGACCACCCCGACGCCGCCCCCGCAGCCGGTGGCCATCGCCGAGATCGCGCCCGCGCCCGTCGAGGAGCTGCCGCAGGTCATGGGCCGTCCGGACCCGTACGACGCCGGGCTGAAGGTGCGCCGCGAGGTCCTCGGGGACGCGCACGTGGACCGGGCGCTGTCCCAGGCCGACGACTTCTCCGGCGACTTCCAGGAGTTCATCACCCGTTACGCCTGGGGCGAGATCTGGGACCGCCCCGGCCTCGACCGGCGCTCCCGCTCCTGCGTCACGCTCACCGCCCTGGTCGCCGGCGGCCATCTCGACGAGCTCGCCTTCCACACCCGGGCCGCCCTGCGCAACGGCCTCACCCCCGACGAGATCAAGGAGGTGCTGCTGATGGCGGCGGTCTACTGCGGCGTACCGGCGGCCAACAGCGCCTTCCGGGTGGCCCAGCAGATCATCCGCGAGGAGACCACCCCGGTCGACTGAGCCGCGCCGCCGCACCGGGGGAGGACGGACGGGAAAGGAGGGACGGGGAAGGAGGGACGGGGGAGGATGGACCCCATGACGAGCATGACGACCATGAAGCTGACGAAGAAGGCGCACTCCTGCGTCCGTCTGGAGAAGGACGGGCGCACGCTCGTCCTCGACCCGGGCGGGTTCAGCGAGGCGGACGCGGCGGTCGGCGCCGAGGCGATCCTGGTCACGCACGAGCACCCGGACCACTTCGACGAGGAGCGGCTGCGCACGGCCCTGGAGGCGAACCCGGCCGCCGAGATCTGGACCCTCAGGTCCGTCGCGGAGAGGATCTCGGCCGCCTTCCCCGGCCGCGTCCACACCGTCGGCCACGGCGACACCTTCACCGCGGCCGGCTTCGACGTCCAGGTCCACGGCGAACTGCACGCCGTCATCCACCCGGACATCCCGCGCATCACCAACGTCGGCTACCTGATCGACGGCGGCCGCGTCTTCCACCCCGGCGACGCCCTCACCGTCCCCGACCACGCCGTCGAGACGCTGATGCTTCCCGTCATGGCCCCCTGGAGCAAGATCTCCGAGGTCATCGACTACGTCCGCGAGGTGAAGCCGCAGCGCGCGTACGACATCCACGACGCCCTGCTCACCGACCTCGCCCGCCCCATCTACGACAACCAGATCGGCGCTCTCGGCGGCGCGCCGCACCTGCGGCTGGCGTCCGGGGAGAGCACGCCCCTGTGAGTGTCGGTGGCGCCCGGTAGGTTGTGAGGCATGCGCATCGCGACCTGGAACGTCAACTCGATCACCGCCCGCCTGCCGAGGCTGCTGGCCTGGCTGGAGAGCAGCGGCACGGACGTGCTGTGCCTCCAGGAGGCCAAGCTGGCCGAGGAGCAGTTCCCCTTCGACCAACTGCGCGAGCTGGGCTACGAGGCGACGGTCAACGCCACCGGCCGGTGGAACGGCGTGGCGGTGATCTCCCGCGTGGGCATCGAGGACGTCGTCAAGGGCCTGCCCGGCGACCCGGGCTACGACGGCTCCGTGGAGCCGCGGGCGATCTCCGCGACCTGCGGCCCGGTCCGCGTCTGGTCGGTGTACGTGCCGAACGGCCGCGAGGTGGACCACCCGCACTACGCCTACAAGCTCCAGTGGTTCGAGGCCCTGAAGGCGGCCGTCGCGGGCGACGCGGCGGGCAGCCGGCCGTTCGCGATCCTGGGCGACTACAACGTGGCGCCGACGGACGACGACGTCCACGACGTGGCCGCCTTCGAGGGCCTCACCCATGTCACCCCGGCCGAGCGCGCCGCTCTCGCCTCCCTGCGCGAGGCCGGCCTCGCCGACGTGGTCCCGAGGCCCCTGAAGTACGACCACCCGTTCACGTACTGGGACTACCGCCAGCTCTGCTTCCCCAAGAACCGCGGTATGCGCATCGACCTGGTCTACGGCAACGCACCGTTCGCCAAGGCCGTCAAGGACTCCTACGTCGACCGCGAGGAGCGCAAGGGCAAGGGCGCCTCCGACCACGCGCCGGTCGTCGTCGACCTCGACGTCTAGCCCCCGGACAGCCGTCGGCCGGCTCTCACAGCAGCCGCAGGTCCACGGCCTGCGCGAGCGCCGCGTATCCCGCGTCCCCGGGATGCAGATGGTCCCCGCTGTCGTACGCGGCGAGCATCCGCGTCGGGGCGGCGGGGTCGCGCAGGGCACGGTCGAAGTCGAGGACGCCGTGGAAGGCGCCGGTGGTGCGGATCCACCGGTTCAGCGCGGCCCGCTCGGCCTCCACGGCGGCCGTGCAGCGCGCGGAGCCCCCGCAGGGCGGCAGCGTCGCGCCGAGCACCCGCAGGCCACGCGCCCGCGCCCGCCCGGCGATCTCCCGCAGCCCGGCGGCCACCCGGGCGGCCGTCGCCGCGTCCCGCAGATCGTTGATGCCCTCGAACACGACCAGCGTCCGTACCGAGGTCTGCGCGAGGACGTCCCGGTCCAGCCGGTGCGGGGCGGCGACCCCGCCGCCGACCAGGGCGAGCCCGTCGCCCGGATAGCGGTCGGCCGCCACCCGGTTCGAGGCGATCCCCGCGTTGAGCACCCCGTAGCGCGGCACCGCGTCCTGCCGGCCCAGCCGGGCCGCGAGGGCGTCCGGCCAGCGCCGGTTCGCTCCGACCGTGGACCGGTCGCCGTCGGTGATCGAGTCCCCGAGCAGCACCACCGCACCGGGCCCGCCGCCCACGTCCACCCCGGTCAGCAGCGGCCAGGACCCGATCGTGGCGGGGTACGGCGTCCCGTCCGCGTCCGCCGTGTGGTCGCCCGGCCCGCTCAGATACGACCGCTGCACCGCTAGCCCGTGCCATGGCACCGAGGTCACCGTGCCGGGCAGATGGAAGCTCACCAGCAGATCCGTGTCCGCGGGCACGGCGAAGGGCAGCGGATCGCTGACCGCCTGCGCCCCTGCGGGCACCTCGACGTCCCGCGCGCCCCCGAAGGACAGCGGCACCGGGGCCGACCGCGCCGCAGCACCCGCCGAGCGCACCGCCACCGTCGCCGCCCCGATCCGCACCGGCGCGGAGGCGAACGCGTTGTCGAAGCGGAGCCGTAGCCAGGGCCCGCCGGCAGACGTGTGCACCACCAGCCGCAGGGTGCGGTCGGTCCACGGGCCCACCGCCGCGAGCGCGGAGGGCGAGGCCGCCCAGGTGCCGGTCCAGCCCTCCGCCGCGGACCGCACGGCCAGCGCGAACACATGCAGCCGGGGCGCGAAGGGCAGCCGTACCGCGACCACCTCGCGCCCCCGCGCCAACGGGACCGTCACCACGTACAGCCGGGGCCGCTCGGCGAGCGGGCCGCCGGGGGTGCCGACCCGCGGCAGGGCGAAGGCCTTGGTGGCGAGCGGGCCGGTGCGCCAGTCGGGGGCGGTCAGCCGGAACAGGGAGCGGGTGCCGTCGGCGTACCGGACGCTGCCCGGGCCGCCCGCCGCCCGGCCGCCTGTGCTCGTGACCAGGAAGGCGAGGGCGTCGCCGTGCCCGCCGGCCCGTACGGTCTGCGCGGCGGCGCGGACGTTGTCGGGGGAGCCCGGCGGGCGAGGCGGCCAGGCCAGCCGGGCGCCCTGCACGGTCGGCGCGCGCCCCGGGGTCCAGCCCGCGGCGGCCAGATCGGACGCCGGCAGATGGTTGCCCGCGCCGTCGAGGTCCACCGTGGACGCGTTGTCGTACCACGCCTCCAGCGCGGGCGGCAGCGGTGGGGCGGCGGCCCGCGCGGGCGCGAGGAACAGCCCGGACCCGACGAGGGCCAGGGCGACCCCCCACGCACCTCGGCGCACGAACCGTTCCCTCCCGCACACCCGTCAGCCGTCAGCGCCTCGCGACGCTAGGCGGCGGGCCGGACCCGGTCAACGCGCCATGCGCAGCCGGACCGTGGATTCGACCGTACGTACGTGCCAGCGCGCCTGTGGTGCGTACGTCGGTGCGAATGACACGCTGGAGGTATGGACATCCCTTTCCTGGGCAACAGGCGCAAGAAGCACGGTGAAGCGATCCTGGCCGCCGACCCCGAGGGGGTCGCGGAGCTCCTCTCCGAATGCGAGCTGCTGCGCTCCCAGGCGGCCCGGGCGGGGATCCGACTCGACGACACCGTGGCCTCGTTGGAGGCACTCGACCAGATGGTGCCGCGCTGGCGGGACGACGAGGAGATCCTGCCCTGGCTCGGCAACGACGCCGGGCTCTACCTGGGCACGGTCATCGTGCGGACCGTGCCCGGCGCCGCCTGGGACTTCCGGGCGGACGGGCAGCCCGTCGTACGGCTGGCCTCGGGACGGGAGTTCGACGTCGTGGACTCCGGGCACGAGTGGGCGTCCAGCGGAGTGCCCGAACTGTCCCAGCTGTACGCCGAGGTGGCCGAGGCCTGAGCCCCTGCTCGGCGGACATAAGCTCGACGTAAATACGGCTTATGCCCCCGGGTGCGTGTCGTGTCCTGGGGCGAGGTCGCTCTGGGTAGTTTCCGTCCAAGATTCTCAAGCACTGAAGGGGGCGACTAGGATGGGCCGTTCATCCCCCAGAACCGGGGTCGCGACCGCCGCGGCGGCAGAACCGGGGACGCTGCTGCCAGGTGGTGGGGGACTCTCCGCGGCAATCCGGCCGTAGGGGGCGGAAGTCACAGAGCCCTGCCCGGCCGGCGCCGGTCGCAGATCACTGCTCGCGCAGCGGCACCGACACGTACGACGGGTCGGTGGCCGGCGAGGAGAAGGTCAGCCGCGCGCCGGACGGGTTGTGCTCGACGTAGAGCGGGTCGACCGTGTCGACCACCAGGGCCAGCCGATGCCCTGCCGGGACGTCGTAGGCCGTGGAGAACAACTCCAGGTCGAGACCGAACGGCTTTCCGGGCGTACGTCCGTGGAAGGTGTACGGCGCGTGCGAGACCAGCTTGCCGAGGCCGAGCGGTCCCACGTCGTACAGGTAGGCGACGAGGGTGCCGCTCTCCTCGGTCGGGGTGAGCGTGGTGTGCAACCGGGCGGTGCCGCGCACCTGTTGCGCCGTGGCGTACTTCTGCGACTGCCAGACGGCGGCCCAGTACCGGGGGAGCAGCGGGATCGGGGCGACCGGGGGGACCCGTGCGACCTGGTCGAGGATGCTGGAGAGGAACACGGTCCCGCCGTCGGCGCCCGAGTCGACGTTCGTGTGGATCGTGGTCGTGCCGGCCAGGGCGATCCGCTCGCGGGTCGCGCCCACCGACGTCCAGTCCGGGTAGCCCTCGTAGCCGCCCGTGGAGCGGGACTCGAGCTGGACCGGCTGTTCACGGTCGATGCCGTTGTCCACGCCCTTGAGGTAGTGGTCCATCCAGCGCCGGGTGTCCGTCCATACGTCGTTGGGCACGCCGAACAGGCCGGGGAGCTCGGCGGTCGCGTGGTCGCCGGGGCGCAGTTCCAGCCGTTTGGGGACGGTCAGCCGCTCGTAGAAGGCGGCGGACTGGTTGGGCGGGAAGATGGTGTCGCCCCAGGCGCCGGCCATCAGCACGGCCGCGCCGTTCTTGTCGAGCCGGTCCAGGAAGCTCGCGGGGGAACGTTTCTCCCCCCAGGCGACGATCTCCTTCTCCTTCGACAGGTCGGAGTCGTAGAAGGCGGAGAAGATCTCCCGCGACTCGGCGCTCTGCCGGCCGGTGACCGTGCCGACCGTGTCGAGCACGGCCGCCGCCTGGAGGTGCTGGGTGCGGCCCGAGTAGATCGAGTCGATCAGGTCGCCCCAGCCGCTGAGCGAGGCGACGGCCCTGATGCGCGGGTCGTGCGCGGCGGCCAGCAGGCTGATGCCCGCGCCGTAGGAGACGCCCGCCATGCCGATGTGCCGGGGGTCCGCCGGGGTGTGGGCGAGCGCCCAGTCGACGACCTCGGACGCGTCGGCCACATCGCGCGGACCGGCCACGTCGATCTCGCCGCCCGACTGCCAGAACCCGCGCACGTTGTAACTGAGCACCACATACCCGTCGTCGGCGAGCTTCTGCGCCTGGGCGAGGTACTGCACCTGCGGGAAGCCCCAGCTGGTGGGGAGCACGATCAGCGGGTAGCGGCGGGTGCCGTCGGCGCCGGCCGGGGTGATGACGTTGGCCTTCAGGACCGTGCCGCCGTCCCCGGCGATGTCGACGTACCGGACCGCGCCCGTGGCGGCCTGTGCGACGGGCGCGAGGCCCAGGACGCCGCCGGTGACCAGTGAGGCGGAGACGGCGCCGACGGCGGTCGTGCGCAGGGCCCTACGGTGCGGTCGTCGTCCCACGGGTCACTCCTCGACATGCGTCCGTGCAAAGTGACCCGACGGTAACCGGGTGGCCTTACCGGAAGTAACCCGTGAGTAAGTTACGTGGCAGTAACGATTGGTTCGGCGGGCAGCGGCGCCTGGGCCGCCCGGGTCACGTCCTCGACCAGCTCCACCACATCGGGGCCGTACGCCTGCGAGTTGACGACCTTCAGGAGCAGTACGAAGGAGTTGCCGCCGTGCTTGCGGGCCAGCCGCTCGTGATGGCGGACCAGATAGCGGGTGGCGGCCTGGTTGTTGATGGCGCGCTGCCCGCAGAACAGGAACACCGGCCGCGCCTCCCGCCGCTGACCCGCGGTCAGCCGGGCCAGCAGCACGTACTCGGTGATGCCCGCGTCCATCCGGTACTGCTCGGTGCCGATCCGGAACGCGAGCCGGTCCGGGCCCGGCTCCCGGTCGGTGTTGATCCGCACCCCCGGCAGCATCGCCTGGAGATGGGCGGCCATCCGCCGGTTCGACCCCGGGCCGCCGACGCAGAACTCCGTCCGCTCCCCGAACCCCTGCCGGGCCGCGTCCTGCGTGACCACCTCGGCGCCCGCCCCGCAGTCCTTGATGAGCGCGGCGAGCTCCAGGAGCGCGAACACGTCGTGGCGGTGCACCGCGAGGTCCGGGCTGCCCGCGTCGCGGTTGACGACGAGCAGACACTCCGAGTGCTCCGGCAGCCCGAAGAACGCCTGCTTGCGCCGGAGTTTCCGGCGCCACAGATAGGTCCGGGCCACCCAGCCGAGCACGGCGCTCAGGCCGGTCGCGATGACCCCCAGGACGATGTTGCGCACGTCGTCGTTCATGGGCGCGCATGGTAGCGGGCGGACATGCCTTTGACGTACCCGTGTTCGAGCTGTGGCAGTCGTATGACAGTGCCCGGAAGGCGCCTGTCGAGGCCCCCCGAATCTGGCTACGCTGCGCGGACGGTTCCCGACTGGAGGTACGGATGCGTCGCCCTGTCGCGCGGAAACTGTCGGTCCTGGCGGTCTCGGCCGCCGTGGTCACGGTGGGGGCCGCAGCGCCGCCCGCCGCCGGGAGAACGACCCCTGCGAAGGTCCCCGTCGCCGTCGGCTACGGCGGTGCCGTCGCCAGCGTCGACGCGGACGCCTCAGCCGCCGGCATCGAGGTGCTCAGAAAGGGCGGCAACGCCGTCGACGCGGCCGTCGCCACCGCCGCCGCCCTCGGCGTCACCGAGCCCTACTCCTCCGGCATCGGCGGAGGCGGCTACTTCGTCTACTACGACGCCAAGTCCCGTACGGTGCACACCATCGACGGCCGCGAGCGGGCGCCGCTCACCGCCGACACGAACCTGTTCCTGGAGAACGGCGCCCCGCTCGCCTTCGCCGACGCCGTCACCAGCGGCCTGAGCGTCGGCACCCCCGGTACCCCCGCCACCTGGGCGACCGCTCTGGGCCAGTGGGGCAGCCGCAAGCTCGGCACGGTCCTGAAGCCCGCCGAGCGCATCGCCCGCGACGGCTTCACCGTCGACGACACCTTCCGCTCCCAGACCGCCTCCAACGAGACCCGCTTCCGCTACTTCCCGGACACCGCGAAGCTGTTCCTGCCCGGCGGGCAACTCCCCGTCGTGGGCTCGACCTTCAAGAACCCGGACCTCGCCCGGACCTACGAGGAACTGGGCCGCAACGGAGTCGCCGCGATCTACAAGGGCGACGTCGGCGAGGACATCGTCGACACCGTCAACCACCCGCCCGTGGACCCGGCCTCGGGCTGGAACGCGCGCCCCGGCCGGCTGTCCGCCGACGACCTGGCCGCCTACCGCGCCAAGCTCCAGGCGCCCACCAGGACGACGTACCGCGGTCTCGGCGTCTACTCCATCGCCCCCTCCTCCTCCGGCGGCACCACCGTCGGCGAGGCCCTCAACATCCTCGAGAACACGGACCTGTCGAAGGCGAGCGAGGTCCAGTACCTGCACCACTACATCGAGGCCAGCCGGATCTCGTTCGCCGACCGGGGGCGCTGGGTCGGCGACCCCGCCTTCGAGGACGTACCGACGAAGCAACTGCTCTCACAGCGGTACGCCGACTCGCGGGCCTGCCTCATCAAGGACGACGCGGTCCTCACCAGCCCCGTCGCCCCCGGCGACCCACGCCACCCGGCCGCCTGCGACACCAGGGGCACGGCGGCGCCGACGACGTACGAGGGCGAGAACACCACCCATCTGACGGTGGCCGACAAGTGGGGGAACGTCGTCTCCTACACCCTCACCATCGAGCAGACCGGCGGCAGCGCGATCACCGTCCCCGGCCGTGGCTTCCTCCTCAACAACGAGCTGACGGACTTCTCCTTCACCCCCGCCAACCCGGCCGTGCACGACCCGAACCTGCCCGGTCCGGGCAAGCGGCCGCGCTCCTCCCTCTCGCCGACCATCGTCCTCGACCGGCAGAACAAGCCGGTCGTGGCGCTCGGTTCGCCCGGCGGCGCCACCATCATCACCACCGTGCTGCAGACCCTCACCGAGTTCCTCGACCGGGGCCTGCCGCTCGTCGACGCGATCGCCGCGCCGCGCGTCAGCCAGCGCAACGCGGCCCAGACGGAGATGGAACCCGCCCTCTTCAACGACACCCGCCCGGACAGCGTCAGGTCTCAACTGGAGGCGATCGGGCACTCGTTCAAGCTGAACGCCGAGATCGGCGCGGCCACCGGCGTGCAGCGGCTGCCCGGCGGCAAGTGGCTGGCCGCCGCCGAGACCGTACGGCGCGGCGGCGGCTCGGCCCAGGTGGTGCACCCCGCGTCATAGCTCCGGGGTGGGGACGGGCGGCTCGGTGCGGAACGCGAGCCGCCCCTCCTCGACCTCCACCCGCACCCGGTCGCCGTCCTTGACCCGCCCGTCGAGCAGCAGCCGCGACAGCCGGTTGTCCACCTCGCGCTGGATCGTGCGGCGCAACGGCCGTGCCCCGTACTCGGGTTGGTAACCGCGCTCGGCCAGCCAGTCCACCGCCCCGGCCGCGAACTCCACACCGATGCCCTGCGCGTGCAGCAGCCGCCGGGTCTTCTCCAGCAACAGGTCCGTGATCTGCCGCAGTTGGTCGCCGGTGAGCTGGTGGAAGACCACGATCTCGTCGATGCGGTTGAGGAACTCCGGGCGGAAGTGCTCCCGCAGCGGCCGCAGGATCTGCTCGCGCCGCGCCTCCTCGTCGGCCCGCGCCCCGCCCGGACCGAAGCCGATGCCCGCTCCGCGCCGGCTGATCGCCTCCGACCCCAGGTTGCTCGTCATCACGATCACCGTGTTGGTGAAGTCGACCGTACGGCCCTGGGAGTCGGTCAGCCGTCCGTCGTCGAGGACCTGCAGCAGGATGTTGAAGACGTCCGGGTGCGCCTTCTCCACCTCGTCGAGCAGCAGCAGCGAGTACGGGTGCCGGCGCACCACCTCGGTGAGCTGCCCGGCCTCCTCGTGGCCGACGTACCCGGGCGGGGCGCCCACCAGCCGGCTGACGGTGTGCCGCTCCTGGTACTCGCTCATGTCGAGCCGGACCATCCGCTCCTCGCTGCTGAACAGGGTCTCGGCGAGAGCGCGGGCGAGCTCGGTCTTGCCGACACCGGTCGGGCCGAGGAAGAGGAAACTGCCGATCGGCCGGTCCGGGCTCGACAGCCCGGCGCGTGAGCGCAGCACCGCGTCGGAGACGACCCGTACGGCCTCCTGCTGGCCCACCACCCGCTCGTGCAGATGCTCCTCCAGGCCCAGCAGCCGGTCCTTCTCCTCCTGGGTGAGGCTCGCGACCGGGATGCCGGTCTGCCGGGACACCACCTCGGCGACGGCCTCCGCGGTGACCTCCAGATGCTGGCCCTCGTCGACCTCCTCCTCACCGGAGGTGTCCGCGATGCGCTGCTTCAACTCGGTGATCCGGTCCCGCAGTTGCGTGGCCAGCTCGTACTGCTCGTCCGCGACCGCCTGGTCCTTGTCCCGGGCGAGCTGCTCGGCCTCGCGCTCCATCGCCCGTACGTCCGTGCCCTTCGTCCGGGCCCCGAGCCGCACCCGCGCCCCGGCCTGGTCGATCAGGTCGATCGCCTTGTCCGGCAGCCGGCGGTCGGTGAGATAGCGGTCCGACAGCTGTACGGCCGCCACCAGCGCCTCGTCGGTGTAGCGGACCTGGTGGTGGGCCTCGTAGCGGTCGCGCAGCCCGCGCAGGATCTCGATCGTGTCCGGCACGGTCGGCTCGGGCACCAGGATGGGCTGGAAGCGGCGGGCGAGCGCCGCGTCCTTCTCGATGCGCCGGTACTCCTCCAGCGTCGTCGCGCCCACGATGTGCAGCTCACCGCGGGCCAGCGCCGGCTTGAGGATGTTCCCGGCGTCCAGCGAGCCGCCCTCGCCGCCCCCGCCCGCGCCGACCACCGTGTGCAGCTCGTCGATGAACACGATCAGCTGGTCGGAGTGGGCGCGGATCTCGCCCACGATGCTGTTCAGGCGCTCCTCGAAATCGCCCCGGAAGCGGGTGCCGGCGACCACCCCGGTCAGGTCCAGGGCGACCACCCGGCGGCCGTCCAGCACGTCCGGCACGTCCCCGTCCGCGATGCGCTGGGCGAGCCCCTCCACCACGGCGGTCTTGCCGACACCCGCGTCCCCGATCAGCACCGGGTTGTTCTTGCCGCGCCGGGACAGCACCTCGATGGTCTGTTCGATCTCGTCGTCCCGCCCGATCACCGGGTCGATCCGGCCCTGGCGGGCGAGCTCGGTGATGTCACGGCCGTACTTGTCCAGGGTGGGGGTGCCGGTGGGGCGCTGCCGCTCGGGGTGCGCCTGCGCGGTCTCCGTGGCCTCGGGCGGCAGAGCGGCGGGGGCGAACCGGGCCGCGTTCAGGATGTGCCCGGCCGCGGAGTCCGGGTTCGCGGCGAGGGCGCTGAGCACATGCTCCGGGCCGATGTACCCCGCCCCGCGGGACCGGGCCAGGTCGTGCGCGTCCAGCAGGGCCCGCTTGGCGGCCGGGGTGAGGGACAGCGAGGTGGGCGGGGGCGCCTCGCCCGGCGGGTGCTGCACCGGCCCCGACCGCTTGTCGATCTCCGCCGCCAGCGAGTCGGGATCGGCGCCGACCCGGCTCAGCAGACTCCGGGTCGGCTCCGCCGCGAGGGCCGCGCGCAGCAGGTGCTCGGTGTCCAGGTCACGGCTGCCGTGCTCGGCGGCGTACTGGGCCGCGCCCCGGACCAGCTCCCTCGCGGGCTGGCTGAGGAGCTGGCCGATGTTGATCTGGCGGGGGCCGGGGCGGGGGCCGCCGAAGAAGCGGGCCAGGAATTCACCGAAGGGGTCGCCCTCCGGGCCGATGTAGCCGCTGGTCATGGCGTTCCGTTCGATCGACGTGCGTGGCCGGGCGGACGGGTGCCCTGGCCGTGCCGGGCTACACCACGATTGCACGATCCGGAGGGGGCGGCATGTCCTGCGGGGTGCGGTTGTGGGGCGGGTGCGGGTGGTTCGTGGTTGATCGCGCAGTTCCCCGCGCCCCTTGAGGTCCGCCGGTCTACCGTCGCTCGGTAAGGACCCTTGGTCCGTCCTCCGTGATGGCCACCGTGTGTTCCGTGTGGGCCGCCCTCGAGCCGTCGTTCGTCTTGAGGGTCCAGCCGTCGGGGGACGCGTGCCAGTCGTCGTGGCCGCTCGCGATGAGCATGGGCTCGATGGCGATCGCCATGCCGGCGCGCAGTCGCAGGCCCCGGCCGGGGCGGCCCTCGTTGGGGACACCGGGGTCCTCGTGCATGTGGCGGCCGATGCCGTGGCCGCCGAAGCCGTCGGGGATGCCGTAGCCGCCCGTACGGCAGACCGTGCCGATGGCGTGGGCGATGTCGCCGATGCGGTTGCCGGGGACCGCCGCCGCGATGCCGGCCGCCAGGGCCCGCTCCGCCGTCTCGATCAGCCGGACGTCCGCCGGGCGGGCCCGGCCCACGGTGAAGCTGATCGCCGAGTCGCCGACCCAGCCGCCCAGCCGTGCCCCGCAGTCGATGGAGACGAGGTCGCCGTCGCGCAGCCGCCGGCCGGTGGGGATGCCGTGCACGATCGCGTCGTTCACCGAGGCACAGATCACCGCCGGGAACGGGGTCGGCGCGAAGGACGGCCGGTAGCCGAGGAAGGGGGAGCCGGCGCCCGCCTGCCGCAGGACGTCCCGTGCCACCTCGTCCAGCTCCAGCAGGGAGACGCCCACGTCGGCCGCCTCGCGCACCGCTGTCAGGGTCCGTGCCACGACCTGGCCGGCTTCGTACATGGCGTCGATCGACGCCCTCGTCTTGAGTTCCACCATGCCAATTACTATACCGGTATTAGAATGACGGCATGGTGCGTAACCCGTTGACCCCCGAAGAGCGCGAGCGCGGCGAGCGGCTCGGGCAGTTGCTGCGTGAGGCGCGTGGCGGCCGGAGCATGGCCGAGATCGCGGCGAGCGCCGGCATCTCCGCCGAGACCCTCCGCAAGATCGAGACCGGGCGGGCGCCGACCCCGGCGTTCTTCACCGTCGCCGCGCTGGCCGCCGCGCTGGGGCTGTCCATGGACGAGCTGGCCGGGCGGTGCGCGTTGGCCGCGGTGGTGTGAGCCCGGCGGGAACGCGGCCGGGGCGGGGGCTCTTTCCGGCCAAGGTCGCGCGGGGCGCCGTCCGCGTCCGCTTTGAAAACTCGTCGTAGCCCGGCTGTAACACTGCTGGTGTTTTCTACGGACCGGAGTGTTCCGGTCGGGCGGGAGCTGTGCGATGGGTGTGGATCAACTCCCGGTCCAGGTACGGGAGTTCGCGAACTACCTGAACGGGCTGCTGACGCGCCTCGATCAGGGCGCCGGCTGGTGCGCGGTGTTCTGGCAGCGCGACCCCGACGGTATGCAGGCCTGCCTCGACGGCCGTGAGGTGCCGCCCTGGGACGTGGTGGAAGCCGTGCTCCAGGACCTCGCCGCCGAGTACGGCACCCCGGCCGCCGCCCAGGAGGCCGATCGCGCACGGGTCCTGCACGCCGCCGCGCTCATCGCGTACGACGCCCGGCCCGGCGGCCGTGAGGCGCTCGGCGACCGGCTCGACGTGATGCTCCGCGAACAGCGCTACGCCATCGAACGCCAGGCCGAGTTGGGGCGCCTGCTCGGCGCGGCGGCCACCCAGGAGGACGCCGAGGCCATCCGCCTCGACCTGGCCTGGGCCCACGACGACCATGAACGCGCCGTCGCCCGCTGTGCGGAACTCCGGTATCGGATGGCCGAGTTGGAGCCGCCCCGCCCTGCGGCCCCTGAGCACGGGGCGGCGGGCGGTTCCGCGGCTTCCGCCGCACACCCCACCGCCACCGCCACTCCCACCCGCGGTTCCGCCCCCGCCCCCGGTGAGGAAGCCCGCCCGGCCCGGAGCCGGAGCACCTCGGTGGCCGCCGAGCCCGAGGCCGGGCAGGGGTCCCTCCCCAAGCAGCGCAAGCGGCGGCGGGGCGGTGCGCGGTTCGCCGGGATGGCTCATGAGGAGGACGCCGCCGTCGTCGTACCGCCGAGCGCCGGGCCCGTGCTGCCCGAGCCCGCTCCCGCCGCCCGGCGGACGCTGCGGGGCGCCCGGTTCGCCGGGGCGGCCGGGCGGGCGGAGCGGCGGGAGGAACCGCGACGGGAGCCGCTGGACGCCGAGGCGCGGCAGGAGACCGCGGGGGCGGTGGAGCGGCTGGTACGGCTGCGCGGGGAGGGCCGCAGCGGTGAGGCGCACGCGCTGCTCGTCGAGCTGGCGTACTGGCCGGCCGCCCGGATCCCGCTGCTCGCCGCCGAGCTGCAGCGCGCCGGACTGGGCGCCGACTGGACCACCCTGCTCTGGGAGGCCGCCTCGCTGCCCGCCGACCGGCTGGTGGAGGCCGCGGACGCCCTGGTCGCGGTGGGGCGCACGGCCGACGGCGAGCGGATCCTGCGGCAGGGCGTCGCCCGCCCGGCCGAGGAGATCGGGCAGGCCGTCCTCGGGCTGCACACGGGCGGCCGCCGCCGAGAGGCCCGCGCCGTGCTCGACGCCTACGTCCGCGTCCGCACCCCGGAGGAGGCCGCCCGCAGCGCCGCACCCGACCCCCACACCCTCGTCCCGCTGCTGCTGGAGTCCGCCCGGGGCGTCTCGGAACAACGCCGCTGGGACCTGGTCCACGCCCTGAGAGTGGCCGGCTTCACCGTGTGACGGGGAGCGCGCCCTACGCCGTACGCCGCCCGACTCACCCACGTGAGTGTGAAACGTGATCGACTCGGGGGCTTGACGACAATGGTCTTGGCAAGCCCCTCCCGGAGGCTTACGTTCATCCCTCTACGACCTTCGTCTACGGGCGTAGAGGCTCTGACGTCCCGTCGAAGGAGCAGCTCATGACCGACGTCGTACGTGCCGCCCTGGTCCAGGCCACCTGGACCGGCGACACCGGGTCCATGGTGGCGAAACACGAGGAGCACGCCCGCGAGGCGGCCCGGCAGGGCGCGAAGGTGATCGGGTTCCAGGAGGTGTTCAACGCCCCCTACTTCTGCCAGGTGCAGGAGCCCGAGCACTACCGCTGGGCCGAGCCGGTGCCGGACGGGCCGACCGTGCGCCGGATGCGGGACCTCGCGCGCGAGACGGGCATGGTGATCGTCGTCCCGGTGTTCGAGGTCGAGCAGAGCGGTTTCTACTACAACACCGCCGCCGTGATCGACGCCGACGGCTCCTACCTCGGCAAGTACCGCAAGCACCACATCCCGCAGGTCAAGGGCTTCTGGGAGAAGTACTACTTCCGGCCGGGGAACCTCGGCTGGCCCGTCTTCGACACCGCCGTCGGCAGGATCGGCGTGTACATCTGCTACGACCGCCACTTCCCCGAGGGCTGGCGGCAGCTCGGCATCAACGGCGCCCAGCTCGTCTACAACCCCTCCGCCACCCACCGCGGCCTGTCCGGCCACCTGTGGCGGCTGGAGCAGCCCGCCGCGGCCGTCGCCAACGAGTACTTCGTCGCCGCGATCAACCGTGTGGGAGTAGAGGAGTACGGGGACAACGATTTCTACGGGACGTCGTACTTCGTCGACCCGCGAGGCCAGTTCGTGGGCGAGGTCGCGAGTGACAGGAGCGAGGAACTCGTCGTCCGCGACCTGGACTTCGACCTGATCGAACAGGTGCGGCAGCAGTGGGCCTTCTACCGCGACCGCCGCCCCGACGCCTACGAAGGGCTGGTACAGCCGTGAGCGACCTGTACGCGCGTCACCGGAACGTCCTGCCGGACTGGCTGGCGCTCTACTACGAGGAGCCCCTGGAGATCACCCACGGCGAGGGACGGCACGTCTGGGGCGCCGACGGCACGAAGTACCTCGACTTCTTCGGCGGCATCCTGACCACGATGACCGCCCACGCCCTGCCCGAGGTGACGAAGGCGGTCACCGAGCAGGCCGGGCGGATCATCCACTCCTCCACGCTGTACCTCAACCGCCCGATGGTCGAGCTCGCCGAGCGGATCGCCCAGCTCAGCGGCGTCCCGGACGCCCGTGTCTTCTTCACCACCTCCGGCACCGAGGCCAACGACACCGCCCTGATGCTCGCCACCGCCTACCGGCGCAGCAACACGATCCTGGCGATGCGCAACAGCTACCACGGCCGTTCCTTCAGCGCCGTCGGCATCACCGGCAACCGGAGCTGGTCGCCGACCTCGCTGTCCCCGCTGCAGACCCTGTACGTGCACGGCGGGGTGCGCGGTCGCGGACCGTTCGCCGCGATGGACGACGAGGCGTACATCGCGGCCTGCGTCGACGACCTCAAGGACCTGCTCGGGCACACCCGCCCGCCCGCCGCCCTCATCGCCGAGCCCATCCAGGGCGTCGGCGGCTTCACCTCGCCCCCCGACGGCCTGTACGCCGCCTTCCGGGACGTGCTGCACGAGCGGGGCATCCTGTGGATCGCCGACGAGGTGCAGACCGGCTGGGGCCGCACCGGCGACCACTTCTGGGGCTGGCAGGCGCACGACCGGAGCGGCCCGCCCGACATCGTCACCTTCGCCAAGGGCATCGGCAACGGCTCCTCCATCGGCGGTGTGATCGCCCGCGCCGAGATCATGAACTGCCTGGACGCCAACAGCATCTCCACCTTCGGCGGCACCCAGCTCACCATGGCCGCCGGCCTCGCCAACCTCACCCACCTCCTGGAACACGACCTCCAGGGCAACGCCCGGCGCGTCGGCGGTCTGCTCATCGAACGGCTGCGGTCCGTCGCCGCCCAGGACCCCGGCGTACGGGAGGTGCGCGGACGCGGTCTGATGATCGGCGTCGAGCTGACGAAACCCGGCAGCGACCGGGCCGACCCGGAGCGGGCGTCCGCCGTGCTGGAGGCGGCCCGCGCGGGCGGACTGCTGATCGGCAAGGGCGGCGGGCACGACACCAGCGCCCTGCGCATCGCCCCGCCGCTGTCCCTGACCGTCGCGGAGGCCGAGGAGGGCGCCGCGATCCTCGAAGGCGCGCTGAGGAGCACGCAGTAGCAGCGGCGCCCGCCGCGCAGTCCCGGCACCGCGCCGGTCGAGCAAGGGAACACCGTCATGACCACCACCCTGGAGACCTGGGGCCCCGTCGAGCCACTGGAACCCGCCCTGTCGGTCCGTCAGGTCCTCTCCCTGGAACGCGTCCTGGCCGGGGACCCCGAGGTGGTGGCCGGCGCGGACCGGCTCGACCGGCCGGTGCGCTGGGTGCACGTCGCCGAGGCCCCCGACGTCGGCGTGATGCTGACCGGCGGCGAGATGGTCCTCACCACCGGCGTGCTGCTCGCCGGGGACGAGACCGCCCAGGCCGAGTACATCCGCTCCCTGCACCGCGCCGAGGCCGCCGCCGTGGTCCTCGGCCTCGGGCGCGCCTTCCCCGCCCCGCCCGACGCGATGCGGCGCGCCGCCGAGCGGTGCGGGCTGCCCCTGGTCGTCCTGCACCGGCCGTTCCCGTTCGCCGAGCTGACCGAGGAGGTCCAGTCCCGGCTGGTGCGCCGCAAGTTCGCCGCCGTCAGCCTCTCCGAGGCCGTACGCACCGCCCTGACCGGGCTGATGACCGCCGGGGCGCCGCTGCAGCGGCTCCTCGACGAGATCGCCCACCACACCGGCTGCCCCGTCGTCGTCACCAACCTCGCCCACCGGGTGCTCGCCACCGGCGGGGAGCGGTCCGCGGTCGACGACGTGCTGCGGGACTGGGAACGCATCGCCCGGCAGGCCGGCGGCAGCGAGGGCGACGGCTGGATCCGCGCCGAACTCGGCGGCCGCGGCGAACGATGGGGGGAGATCATGCTGTGCGGCTACCGCGGCGACACCGCCGGCGGCCGCCTCCTCGCCGACCGGGCCGCCGAGGCCCTCGTCCTGCACCGCATGCTCGGCGGCGCCTCCGCCCACACCTGGGAGGAGCAGTCCGCGCAGAGCCTGCTCACCGACCTGGCCTCCGGCGTCGTACCGGCACGGCAGCTGCTGCCCCGGGCCCGCGCGGCCGGACTGCCCGTCAACCGGCGCACCTTCGTCCCCCTCGTCGTACGCGACGGCGACCCCGCCCACCTCGACCGCATGCTGCGGCTGCTGGGCCTGCCCGGACTGGTCGCGGAGCTCGCCGACGGGGCCACCGCCGTGCTGCTCAGCCTCGCCCGCGACCAGGACGCCGAAGCGCTCGCCGCGCACTTCGCGACCCGGCTGCGCACCGAGTCCGGTGAGGCCCGCACCGTCGTCGCCTCGGCCGGACCGCGCACCCTCTGGGAGGACGTGCCGGCCGGGCTGCGCGAGGCCCAGCACGTCGCCGACGCCGTCGCCGACTCCTCGGCCGCCCTCGACCTGCCGCCCGTCGTCCGCCTCAAGGACGTCCATCTGCGCGGCCTGATCCGGCTGCTGCGCGACGACCCGCACGTCCAGGCCTTCGCCGAGCGCGAGCTGGACGGCCTGCTGTGCGCGGCCGGCGAAGACCTCCTCGCGGTGCTGCGCACCTACCTCGCCACCGGCCGCAACAAGTCCCGCACCGCCCAGCTCCACCATGTCTCCCGGCCGGCCCTCTACCGCCGCCTGGAGGCGATACAGGCCCGGCTCGGGGTGGACCTGGACGACTTCGAACAGGCCGCCTCGGTGCACATCGCACTCCTCGCGCACGACGCCCAGCAAGCCTGACCCACCGGTCCCGGCAGCCCCGGGCAACACCCCCGAAACACGGAACGACCTGCGAAAACGGCGGTGAAACATGGGACTTGGACGACGTGACACGGTGGCACGCCCAGCTCCCTCAGACGTGACACCGTGCAACTCAAAGCGGGCTCGCGGGCTTTCTAAGGTCCTCTCACACCGAGTGACCGGAGGTCCCGATGAGCAGAGTGATCCGCGCCGCCGTGTTCCAGACGGCCTGGACCGGCGACAAGGAATCGATGATCCAGGTACACGAGCAGGCGGTCCGCGACGCGGCCGCGCAGGGTGCTCAGGTCCTGTGCTTCCAGGAGCTGTTCTACGGGCCCTACTTCTGCCAGGTGCAGGACCCGCAGTTCTACGAGTACGCCGAGCAGATCCCGGACGGCCCGATCGTCCAGCGCTTCCAGGCCCTCGCCCGGGAGCACGGCATCGTCCTGGTGCTCCCGATGTACGAGGAGGAGCAGCCGGGCGTCCTCTACAACACCGCCGCGGTGATCGACGCCGACGGCTCCTACCTCGGCAAGTACCGCAAGCACCACATCCCGCAGGTCAAGGGATTCTGGGAGAAGTTCTACTTCCGCCCCGGGAACGCGGGCTGGCCCGTCTTCGACACCGCTGTCGGCAGGATCGGCGTGTACATCTGCTACGACCGCCACTTCCCCGAGGGCTGGCGCGCGCTCGGCCTCGCGGGCGCCGAGATCGTCTTCAACCCCTCGGCCACCTCGCGCGGTCTGTCCGCCTACCTCTGGCAGCTGGAGCAGCCGGCGGCGGCCGTCGCCAACGAGTACTTCGTCGGCGCGATCAACCGGGTCGGCACCGAGGAACTCGGCGACAACGACTTCTACGGGACCTCCTACTTCGTGGACCCGGAGGCCCAGTTCGTCGGCGAGGTCGCCAGCGACAAGGAGACCGAACTCGTCGTCCGCGACCTGGACCTGGCCAAGCTCCGCGAGGTCCGCGACCGCTGGCAGTTCTACCGCGACCGCCGCCCGGAGGCGTACGGCCCGCTGACGACCCCGTGACCTCGGCAGTTCCCCGCGCACCAAGGTTTTTTCTTTCAGGGGCGCGGGGAACTGCGCGATCAACCACAGACGTCCCGCACCCGACCCACTACCTCTCCGGAGCCGGAAAAAAATGAGCAGCCGTAAAATCATCCGCGGCGGTCTCGTCATCACCGCGTCCGACGAGATCCACGCCGACGTCCTGATCGAGGACGGCCGCATCGCCGCCCTCGCCGCCTCCGGCACCGCGGCCGCCGAGGCCTGGACCGACGGGCAGGTCATCGACGCCACCGGGAAGTACGTCATCCCGGGCGGGGTCGACGCCCACACCCACATGGAGCTGCCGTTCGGCGGCACCTTCGCCTCCGACACCTTCGAGACCGGCACCCGCGCCGCCGCCTGGGGCGGTACGACCACGATCGTCGACTTCGCGGTGCAGAGCGTCGGTCACACCCTGCGCGACGGCCTGGACGCCTGGCACGCCAAGGCCGAGGGCAACTGCGCGATCGACTACGGCTTCCACATGATCGTCTCCGATGTGAACGAGGAGACGCTCAAGGAGATGGACCACCTGGTGGAGGAGGGCGTCACCTCCTTCAAGCAGTTCATGGCCTACCCGGGGGTCTTCTACTCCGACGACGGCCAGATCCTGCGCGCCATGCAGCGCTCCGCCGACAACGGCGGCCTGATCATGATGCACGCCGAGAACGGCATCGCGATCGACGTGCTGGTGGAGCAGGCGCTGGCCCGCGGTGAGACCGACCCGCGCTACCACGGCGAGGTCCGCAAGGCCCTCCTCGAGGCCGAGGCCACCCATCGCGCGATCCGGCTCGCCCAGGTCGCGGGCGCCCCGCTCTACGTCGTGCACGTCTCGGCCATGGAGGCGGTGGCCGAGCTGGCCCGGGCGCGCGACGAGGGGCTGAACGTCTTCGGCGAGACCTGTCCGCAGTATCTGTTCCTGTCGACGGACAACCTCGCCGAGCCGGACTTCGAGGGCGCGAAGTACGTGTGCAGCACCCCGCTGCGGCCGAGGGAGCACCAGGCCAAGCTGTGGCAGGGCCTGCGCACCAACGACCTCCAGGTGGTCTCCACGGACCACTGCCCGTTCTGTTTCGTGGGGCAGAAGGAGCTGGGCCGGGGCGACTTCTCCAAGATCCCCAACGGTCTGCCGGGCGTCGAGAACCGGATGGACCTGCTGCACCAGGCCGTCGTCGACGGGCACATCTCGCGCCGCCGCTGGATCGAGATCGCCTGCGCCACCCCGGCCCGGATGTTCGGCATGTACCCGAAGAAGGGCACCATCGCCCCCGGCGCGGACGCGGACGTCGTGATCTACGACCCGCACGCCGAGCAGACCGTCTCCGCCGAGACGCACCACATGAACGTCGACTACTCGGCGTACGAGGGCAAACGCCTCACCGGCCGCGTCGAGACGGTCCTGTCGCGGGGCGAACTCGTCATCACCGAGCGGGAGTACACCGGACGCGCGGGTCACGGCGTCTACACCCCGCGCTCCACCTGCCAGTACCTCACCTAGGAAGGGCGCCCATGGACTTCGGACTCGTCCTGCAGACGGACCCGCCGGCCTCGAAGGTCGTCGAGCTGATGAAACGCGCGGAGGACAACGGCTTCACCTACGGCTGGACCTTCGACTCCGCCGTGCTCTGGCAGGAACCGTTCGTGATCTACAGCCAGATCCTGGCCGGCACCAGCAGGCTGACCGTCGGGCCGATGGTGACGAACCCGGGCACCCGCACCTGGGAGGTCACCGCCTCCACCTTCGCCACCCTCAACGACATGTTCGGCAACCGCACGGTCTGCGGCATCGGCCGCGGCGACTCCGCGATGCGGGTGGCCGGGCGCGCCCCGAACACCCTCGCCCGGATCAGCGAGGCCATGAAGGTCATCCGCGCCCTCGGCTCGGGCCAGGAGGCCGACCTGGGCGGCACGGTGATCCGCTTCCCCTGGATCAAGGAGGACGCGAAGCTCCCCGTCTGGATGGCCGCGTACGGGCCGAAGGCGCTGAAGATGACCGGCGAGGAGGCCGACGGGTTCATCCTCCAGCTCTCCGACCTGTACCTCACCGAGTACATGGTGAAGGCGGTCAAGGAGGCGGCGGTCGCGGCCGGCCGGGACCCCGGTGACGTGAAGATCTGTGTCGCCGCTCCCGCGTACGTGACCGAGGACGACTCGCCCGAGGCGCTCGCCCACGCCCGCGACCAGTGCCGCTGGTTCGGCGGCATGGTCGGCAACCATGTCGCCGACCTGGTGTCCAAGTACGGCGCCCACTCCTCCCAGGTCCCCGAGGAACTCACCGACTACATCAAGGCCCGCGAGGGGTACGACTACTCCCACCACGGCCGCAGCGACAACCCCGACACCGCGTTCGTGCCCGACGAGATCGTCGACCGGTTCTGCGTCATCGGACCGGTGGAGAAGCACATCGAGAAGCTGAACGCCCTGCGCGAGCTGGGTGTAGACCAGTTCGCCGTCTACGACATGCACGACGCGCGCGAGAGGGTCATCGACGCGTACGGCACGACGGTGATCCCCGCCGTCAACGGCTGACACGGCCCCCCCGGCCGACTCCCCATCCCCCCACTCCCGTTCTCCCCTCCTCCGCCGTCCTGGAGGAGGGGGAGGCGGGGCCGGGGAAGGGCAGGCACGCCCTTCCCCGGCCCCGCCGGCCCCGCACGGCCTTTCCGGATCCGCCCCTCGTTTGATTGGCCTGCCCATGACCGACACCGCTCCCACGGCCATACCCGTGTCCGACCAAGTCACCCTCCCCGACGGGCGCGTGGAGTTCGCCCCGGGGTCGCCGCCGCCCAGCGGCCCCTACGCCAACGAGGACCTGCTGCCGGTTCCCGTCGAGAAGCGCACCTGGACCACCTACAACTTCTCCGCGCTGTGGGTCGGCATGGCCCACAACACGGCGTCGTGGACGCTCGCCTCCGGTCTGATCGCCGTCGGCATGGACTGGAAGCAGGCGGTGTTCACCATCGCCCTGGCCAATGTGATCGTGCTGGTCCCGATGCTGCTCACCGGGCACGCGGGACCGAAGTACGGCATCCCCTTCCCGGTCTTCGCCCGCGCCTCCTTCGGTATCCGCGGCGCCAACCTCCCCGCCGTCGTCCGGGCGTTGGTGGCCTGTGGCTGGTTCGGCATCCAGACCTGGATCGGCGGCGAGGCGATCTACTTCCTCGCCGGGAAGCTGATCGGCAACGGCTGGAGCGACGCCGGGAAGATCGGCGGCTACCCCTGGACCATGTGGCTGTCGTTCGCGATCTTCTGGGTGATCCAGGTCGCGATCATCTACCGGGGCATGGAGACCATCCGCCGCTTCGAGAACTGGGCGGCGCCCTTCGTCATCGTCGGCGCCCTGGTGATGCTCATCTGGATGAGCAACAAGGCCGGCGGCTTCGGCCCGCTGCTCGACCAGCCCTCCAAGCTCGGCTGGGGCGACGACTTCTGGAAGCTGTTCTGGCCCTCCCTCATGGGCATGATCGGCTTCTGGTCGACGCTGTCGCTGAACATCCCCGACTTCACCCGCTACGGGAAGTCGCAGAAGGCGCAGACCTGGGGGCAGGCCCTCGGCTTGCCGACCACGATGACGCTGTTCGCGCTGCTGTCGGTGCTGGTCACCTCCGGCTCGCAGGCCGTGTACGGCGAGACGATCTGGGACCCGGTCCAGCTGGCCGCCAAGACGGACAACGTCTTCGGGCTGCTGTTCGCGCTGGTGACCGTGCTGGTGGCGACCCTGTCGGTGAACATCGCGGCCAACCTGGTCTCGCCCGCGTTCGACTTCTCCAACGTCGCGCCCCGCAGGATCAGCTTCCGCACGGGCGCCCTCGCCACCTGTGTCATCGGCGTGCTGATCTTCCCGTGGAAGCTGTACTCCGACCCGCAGGGCTACATCTTCACCTGGCTCGGCCTGGTCGGCGGTCTGCTCGGCACGGTCGCCGGCATCCTCATCGCCGACTACTGGATCCTGCGCCGCGGCAGACTGGACCTGGCCGACCTGTACCGCGCGGGCGGCCGCTACTGGTACGACGGCGGCTGGAACTGGCCCGCCGTGGTGGCCTTCCTGACGGGCGGCGTCCTCGCGATCGGCGGCGCCAGCTTCAAGCCGATCATCGACGGCAGGCCCATCGCGGCCCTCGAACCCCTCGCCGACTACGGCTGGGCCGTCGGCCTGGGCACCTCGACGCTGGTGTACCTCGTCCTGATGACGCTCACCGGACGCCGGGAGCGGAGCGCCGCCTGACATACGGCCACACGGCGACGGCCGGAGGAGTACAGGACTCCTCCGGCCGTCGCCGTCCGTTCGGGTCGCTCAGCCGGCGCTCTTCTGCAGCGCGGCCACGGCCTCCTTCGCCGCCTTGATGGCCCCCGTGTTGATCACATCCGTGCCGGGGGCCTTCTTCGACTCGAAGTCGCTGCCGTTGTAGGTGACGACGACCAGCGCGTTGGAGACCCGGGCGATGACGGTGCCCTCGCGGGTCTGCTGCTTGTCCTCGGTGGTCAGGTTCACCACCGAGTAGCCGGCGTCGCCGAGCCCCGGCACGTCACCGCCGCCGCTCTTCTCCTTCAGCCGGTCCGTGTACGACGACTGCGCCGCGTCGTCCGAGTCCATGATCTCGAAGGAGATGTCGAGCCAGCGGTAGTCGAAGCCCTTGAGCGCGTTCCAGGAGCAGGTGCGGCGCAGCTTGGTGTCCGTGGAGGGGATCTCCTTGCCGGCCGTCTTGGCGCCCGGCACCAGCGAGGTGATCGTCTTGGCGGCCACGCTCGTGCACGGCGCGATCGCGGCGTCGTACGTCTTGGACGCGGCGGTGCCGGACGAGCCGCCGTCGGAGTCCTTCTTCTCGGACTGGGTCTGCCGGGTGTCCTTGCCCGCGCTGTCCTGGGCGTCGGTGTCCGGACCGGACGTCATGGCCCAGCCCGCGCAGGCCAGCACGACCACCGGGGTCAGACGGGCGGTCAGGGCGAGCGGCAGTGGGAGAGAACGCACGGCGCACTTTCGTGGGGGACGGTGCGGACAGCAGTCCGCAGTGCGGACAAGGACGCCAGTGTCACACGACTCCCTGTGGGGCGGAAGGGAAAACTCGCAGCGTGCATGCGCGGTGACGAAGGGGCACGAGAAGGCACGCCCCTCCTGACATATCGTCGGATTTTTCGGGTGTACGGGGATAAATTGGCACCACGACCAGTCACCTACGGAGAGCCATGCCCGAATCCGCCGCCCCCGAGGCCCGCGCCCGCACCCTGCTGGGCCGCCCCAAGCTGTGGCTGCTGCCCACGGTCCTGACCGGACTGCTCGCCCTGCTGCTGTCCCTCCTCTACATGGGCGGCATCGTCAACCCCAACGGCGACCTGCGCGACCTGCCGATCGCCCTCGTCAACAGCGACACGGGCGCGCCGCCCGCCGGGCAGCGGCAGAACCTGGGCACCCAGGTCGCCGCCGCCATCGCCGCCGACACCGTCGGCGGCTCGGTCGAATGGCGCCTCCTCGGCCGCGCCGAGGCCCAGGACGAACTGGACTCCGGGAAGGTGTACGGCGCGCTCGTCATCCCCGCGGACTTCACGAACTCCCTCACCGCGCTCACCACCACCCACGCCACCGCACAGCCGACGATCACCACCCTCACCAACCCGGGCAAGGGCAGCCTCGGCTCCTCCCTGGCGAGCCAGATCACCACCAAGGCGGCCCACCAGGTCTCCCTGAACATCGGCAGACAGCTCACCGCCGCCACCCCCGGCGCCGACTCCACGACCGCCCTGCTGCTCGCCGACCCCGTGAACGTCGTCACCCAGGTCGGCCACCCCATCGGCACCCACAGCGGCCTCGGCCTGACCGCCTTCTACTACACCCTGCTGCTCGTCCTCGCCGGATTCATGGGCGGCAACGTCATCAGCAACGGTGTGGACACCGCCCTCGGTTACGCCGACAACGAGATCGGCCCCTGGCACACCCGCCGCCCCACCGTGCCCATCGACCGCACCCAGACCCTGCTGCTGAAGATGGCGATGACCGCGGGCATCACCCTCGTCAGCGTCTCCCTGGTGATGCTCGCGTGCGTCGCGATCCTCGACATGGACGCCTCGCACCTGCCGCTGCTGTGGATCTACTCCTACTGCGCGTGCCTCGCCGTCGGCCTCGGCGTCCAGGCCATCAACGCGGCCTTCGGCGGCATCGGCCAGCTGGTCTCCGTGTTCGTCTTCATCGTCCTCGGCCTGCCGTCCTCCGGCGCCACCGTCCCCCTCCAGGCGGTGCCCGACTTCTACCGCTTCCTGTCCAACTTCGAGCCGATGCGCCAGCTCAGCGACGGGGTGCGCGCCATCCTCTACTTCGACGCGCGCGGCGACGCCGGACTGACCCGCTCCTGGATCATGATCGCCATCGGCGCGGCCCTCGCCCTCGCCTTCGGCTTCGCGATGACCCGCTACTACGACCGCACCGGCCACAAACGCCTCACCCCGCAACCCGCGTGACCCCCACCCCGGCTGGACAGCCTCATGGACGGACAGGTCCTTCCCGCACGCGACCAGCGCGAGGTGAGAGATGAGCTTCACCACCCGGCCCACCCTCCAGGGCACCTTCGGCATGGTGTCGTCCACGCACTGGCTGGCCTCGCAGTCCGCGATGGCCGTCCTGGAGGACGGGGGCAACGCCTACGACGCCGCCGTCGCCGGGGCGTTCGTGCTGCACGTCGTCGAACCGCACCTCAACGGCCCCGCCGGCGAGGTCCCCGTCCTGCTCGCCCCGGCCGGCGGCGAGGTCCGGGTGCTGTGCGGGCAGGGCGTGGCACCGGCGGGCGCGACGGTCGCCCACTACCGGGGCCTCGGCCTGGACCTCGTCCCCGGCACCGGCCCGCTCGCCGCCGCCGTGCCCGGCGCGTTCGACGCCTGGCTGCTCCTGCTCCGCGACCACGGCACCAAGGACCTCGCCGACGTCCTGACGTACGCCGTCGGGTACGCCGAGCACGGGCACGCGCCCGTGGAGAACGTGGGCGCGACCGTCGAGACCGTACGGGAACTGTTCGAGACGGAGTGGACCTCGTCGGCCGAGGTGTACCTGCCCGGCGGCCGGGCACCCCGGCCAGGCGCCCTCTTCCGCAACCCCGCCCTGGCCGCCACCTGGAAGCGGCTCCTCGCCGAGACCGCGGGTGCCGGTAACCGCGAGGCGCGCATCGAGGCCGCCCGCGAGGTGTGGCGGACCGGCTTCATCGCCGAGGCGCTCGTCCGCCAGGCCGCCCGGCCCACCCTGGACACCAGCGGCGAGCACCGCACCGGCACCCTCACCGCCGCCGATCTCGCCGCCTGGTCCGCGACCTACGAGACACCGGCCACGTACGACTGGAACGGCTGGACCCTGTGCAAGGCGGGCCCCTGGAGCCAGGGCCCGGCCTTCCTCCAGCAGCTCGCCCTGCTGCCGCCCGAACTGCCCGGGTACGGCTCCGCGGAGTACGTCCATCTGCTGGTCGAGGGCTGCAAGCTCGCCATGGCCGACCGCGAGGCCTGGTACGGCGACGCGGCCGAGGTCCCGCTGACCGACCTGCTCTCGGACGACTACAACGCCGGGCGCCGCGCCCTCGTCGGCGACAAGGCGTCGTACGAACTGCGGCCCGGCAGCCCCGGCGGACGCCCGCCCCGGCTCGCCGCGCACGCGCACCTGGTGCTCCGCGACGAGCCCGGGTTCAGCCCGATGGGGGTCGGCGAACCGACCGTCGCCGAGCCGCGGGTCAGCGGCGACGGCCTCACCCGGGGCGACACCTGCCACCTCGACGTCGTCGACCGCTGGGGCAACATGGTCGCGGCCACGCCCAGCGGCGGCTGGCTCCAGTCCAACCCGGTCGTCCCGGAGCTGGGTTTCCCGCTCGGCACACGGCTGCAGATGACCTGGCTGGAGGAGGGCCTGCCCAACTCCCTCACCCCCGGCCGCCGCCCTCGCACCACCCTCACCCCCTCCCTCGCCCTGCGCGACGGGCTGCCGGTGCTGGCCTTCGGCACGCCCGGCGGCGACCAGCAGGACCAGTGGCAGCTGCACTTCTTCCTCGCCGTCGCCCACCACGCGCGCGTGCGCGGCGGCCTCGACCTCCAGGGCGCCATCGACGCCCCGAACTGGCACACCGACTCCTTCCCCGGCTCCTTCTATCCGCGCGGCATGCGGCCGGGCAGCGTCACCGTCGAGTCGCGCGCACCGGCCGAGGTGGTGGAGGGACTGCGGCGGCGCGGCCACGACGTGACCGTGGGCGCCCCCTGGTCCGAGGGGCGGCTGTGCGCGGTCGCCCGCGACCCCGCGACCGGGATCCTGTCGGCGGCGGCGAACCCGCGGGGGATGCAGGGGTACGCGGTGGGCCGCTGACCGGCCGGAGGGGCCTGGTGCGGGCCGCACCCGTTCTTCATCCCGATTCCGCCCGGAGTGCACCGGCGGGGTGGGGATTGTCAGTGGGGCGTGCTCTCATGGGAGGCATGATCGAAGAGATGGAACCCCTCGACGGCTTCGACGAGTTTCTCGCCCGTCACTCGGCCGACGTGGAGGAAGCGGTCCGCAAGGCCGCCGCGGCCGAGATCATGCCCCGCTTCCGGCAGCTCGCCGACCACGAGGTCGACCAGAAGAGCGGCCCCCACGACCTGGTGACCGACGCCGACCGGGGCGCCGAGCTGTTCCTCACCGGGGCCCTCGGCGCGCTGCTGCCCGGCTCGGTGGTCGTCGGCGAGGAGGCGGTCCACGCCGACCCGGCGACGTACGAGGCGATCCAGGGCGACGCGCCGGTGTGGATCGTCGACCCGGTCGACGGCACCCGCCAGTTCGTGCGCGGCGAGGAGGGCTTCTGCACCCTGGTCGCCCTCGCCCGGCGCGGCGTCCTGCTCGCCTCCTGGACCTACGCCCCGGCGCGCGAGCAGTTCGCCACCGCGGTGCGCGGCGGGGGCGCCTTCCTCGACGGCGAGCGGCTGTTCGCCGGACCGCCCGCGCCCGGCCGTGACCTGGTGGTGGCCACCTCCCACCCGGACTACACCACCGACGACCAGAAGCGCGCCCTGCTGTCCCTGCGCGTGGACGGCGTCGCCCCCCGTCCCTGCGGATCGGCCGGCCTGGAGTATCTCGCCATAGCCCGGGGCGAGTTGGACGCCACCGCCTTCTCCTGGGAGGCCGCCTGGGACCACGCGGCCGGACTGCTGCTGGTCGAGGAGGCGGGCGGCGCCCACCTGACCCTCACCGGCCAACCGTTCCGCATCACCGGCGGCAACTCCCTGCCCTTCACCGCCGCCCGCGACACGGCCACGGCCCACCGCGTGGCGGACCTGCTGGCGAGCGGATCGCCTGCGGCGGGCTGACCGCCCAGGGCGTGCGGGTTGCCACGGTGGGCTGATCGCCCGCGGCGGGCTGACCGCCCAGGGCGTGCGGATGGCCGACGGTGTGCGGGTCCCTGCGGCGTGAGGTCGCCTGCGGTGGGCTGACGGCCCAGGGCGTGCGGGTTGCCTGGGGTGTGCGGATGGCCGACGGTGTGCGGGTCCCTGCGGCGTGAGGTCGCCTGCGGTGGGCTGACGGCCCAGGGCGTGCGGGTTGCCTGGGGGGTGCGGATGGCCGCGGCGTGCGGATCGCACGCGGCGGGCCGGCGGTCGGGTGGCGGTGCCCTCCGCCTCGGGCGCCGAGGGGCGGCAGGTGCGAGCCGTGCCGGGTCGATGGCCGGGGTGGTGCGAGCCGCGGCGGGCCGGCGGTCGGGTGGCGGTGCCCTCCGCCTCGGGCGCCGAGGGGCGGCAGGTGCGAACCACGCCGGGTCGATGGCCGGGGTGGTGCGAGCCGCGGCGGGCGGGCGGTCGGGTGGCGGTGCCCTCCGCCTCGGGCGCCGAGGGGCGGCAGGTGCGAGCTGCGCCGGGTCGATGGCCGGGGTGGTGCGAGCCGCGGCGGGCCGGCGGTCGGGTGGCGGTGCCCTCCGCCTCGGCCGGCGGCCGGGGGTGGGTGCCCTTCGGCGGGGTGTCGTAGCCCCGGCATATCCTGATCCCGGAGGCCGCCGGGCTGCGGAGGCCGCCCGCTGACGAAGGGGTCGGAAGTGCCGTCGATGCTCGATGCGGTCGTGGTGGGGGCGGGGCCCAACGGGCTCACCGCCGCAGTGGAGCTGGCCAGACGCGGTTTCTCCGTGGCGCTGTTCGAGGCGCGCGACACCGTGGGCGGGGGATCCCGCACCGAGGAGCTCACCCTCCCCGGCTTCCGCCACGACCCGTGCGCCGCCGCCCACCCCCTCGGCATCAACTCCCCGGCGTTCCGCGCCCTGCCCCTGGAGCGGTACGGCCTTCAGTGGCTGCACGCCGAACTGCCCATGGCGCACCCGTTCCCCGACGGCAGCGCCGCCGTGCTGTCCCGCTCGGTCGCGGAGACCGCCGCCTCCTTCGGCCCGCGTGACGCGGGCACCTACCGCCGTCTCGTCGAGCCCTTCCTGCCCCACTGGGACACCCTCGTCCGCGACTTCATGTCGCTGCCGCTCACCGCCCTCCCGCGCGACCCGGTCACCCTGGCCCGCTTCGGCCTGGCCGGCCTGCCCCCGTCCACCTGGCTGATGCGGCGCTTCCGCGACGAGCCGGCCAAGACCCTCTTCGCCGGACTCGTCGCCCATGTCATGGCCCCGCTCGGCGGCCTCGCCACCGGCGCCGTCGGCCTGGTCTTCGCCCTCGCCGCGCACGCCCGCGGCTGGCCGGTGGCCCGCGGCGGCTCCCAGGCGATCTCCGACGCCCTCGCCGCCCATCTCAAGGACCTCGGCGGCAGCGTCCACACCGACTACGAGGTCAAGCGCCTCGACGACCTGCCCCCGGCCCGCGCCTACGTCTTCGACACCACCCCCACCGCCCTCGCCCGTATCGCCGGCTTCGGCAGCCACTACGCCCGCTTCCGCTACGGCGCCGCCGCCTTCAAGGTCGACTACGCGCTCGACGGACCGGTCCCCTGGACCGCGCCCGAGGCCCGGGTGGCGGGGACCGTGCAGATCGGCGCCGACAGCGCCGAGATCCGCACCGCCCTGCGCGCCGCGTCCCAGGAGGGCCGCGCCCCCGAGCGCCCCTTCCTGATCACGGTGCAGCCCGGCGTCGCCGACCCCACCCGCGCCCCGGCCGGCCAGCAGGTGTTCTGGGCCTACGGGCATGTGCCCAACGGCTGGACCGGCGACCTCACCGACGCCATCGAACGCCAACTGGAGCGGTTCGCCCCGGGATTCCGCGACCGCGTCCTCGCCCGCGCGATCGCCGGCCCCGCCGAACTCGCCACCCGCAACGCCAACTACGTCGGCGGCGACATCGCCTCCGGCGCCGCCACCGGCCTCCAGCTCCTGCTGCGCCCCAAGCTGTCCCTGCACCCGTACGCGACCCCGCACCCGGCCGTGTTCCTCTGCTCCTCGTCCACCCCGCCGGGCCCCGGCGTCCACGGCATGTCGGGCCACAACGCGGCGAAGGCCGTGTGGCGGAGGCTGCGCGCCCAGCCCTGACACCCACGCGAAAAGGGCGGGCCGACCGGGGCGGCCGGCGGGTATACACAGGCATGACCACCCTCACGCTCGTCCAGGGCGACATCACCCGCCAGTCCGTGGACGCCGTCGTCAACGCGGCCAACTCCTCGCTCCTCGGCGGCGGTGGAGTCGACGGCGCCATCCACCGCAGGGGCGGCCCCGAGATCCTCGCCGACTGCCGCCGCCTGCGCGCCTCCCACTACGGACGGGGCCTGCCCACCGGCCAGGCGGTGGCCACCACGGCCGGTGAGCTGGACGCCCGCTGGGTCATCCACACCGTGGGGCCCGTGTACAGCGCGAGCGAGGACCGCTCCGAGCTGCTGGCCTCCTGCTACCGCGAGTCCCTGCGCGTCGCGGACGAACTCGGCGCCGGTACCGTCGCCTTCCCCGCCGTCTCGGCCGGCGTCTACGGCTGGCCGATGGACGACGCGGCCCGGATCGCGGTGGAGACGGTGCGCGCCACCCCGACCCGGGTCGAGGAGATCCGGTTCGTCCTCTTCGACGAGCGGGCCTACGCGGCGTTCGCGCGGCAGGCCGGGTGAGAGGACACGCCGCCGGACGGCTCATGCCGCGGCTTTCGAAGAAACCGGGCATATCTTGTGAAATATGACGAAATGCCATGTTCTGTACCTGGCGTGCACCGCCGCGATCGTCGGGACGGGGCTCGGTGCCGCCCCGGCGGCCGTCGGGCACCCCCACCACGCGACCCTCGTGGTCCGGCAGGGACAATCCATCCAGAAGGCGGTGGACGCAGCCGCCCCCGGCGACACCGTGTACGTGACCGCCGGGACCTACCGCGAGAGCGTCACCGTCGCCACCGACGGCGTCACGCTGGCCGGCGGCCCCCGCGCCGTGCTGCGGCCGGCCCCGGTCAAGAAGAAGGCCCCCGGCGCCTGCGCCGCCGCCGGCAACGGCATCTGTGTGACCGGCACCAAGGACCACAAGGTCAAGGACGTCACCGTCGCCGGACTGACCGTCACCGGGTTCACCAAGAACGGCGTGTACGCCACGGCCACCGACAAGCTGACCGTGCGTCAGGTCACGGCGGAGAAGAACGGGGTCTGGGGCATCGCCGCCGAGGGCTCCGAGCGCACGGTGCTGCGCGGCAACACCGCCCGCGACAACGGCGACGCCGGACTGTTCCTCGCCAACACCGTCAAGGAGGAACAGGGTGCCACGGAAACCCGCGGCACACGGGTCCTGGGCAACCGGCTGGAGGGCAACCGGATCGGCGTCACCGTCCGCCGGCTGCGCGACCTCACCGTCGCCCGCAACGACATGACCGGCAACTGCGCGGCCGTCTTCGTCGTCGGCGACGAGAACAAGCCGAAGGCCGGCCGCGTCACCGTCCGCGACAACCGCATCGTCGCCAACAACAAGTCCTGCCCGAAGACCGCTCGGCTCGACGCCCTCCAGGGCACCGGCATCGTCCTCACCGGCGCCGAGGACAGCGTGATCACCCGCAACGTGATCCGGGACAACGCCGGCACCTCCTCGCTGTCCGGCGGCATCGTCCTGCTGAAGAGCTTCGTGGGCACCACCAGCGACCGGAACCGGATCAGCGACAACACGCTCTCCGGCAACTCCCCGGCCGACCTCGTCGTCACCGACACCGAGGGCAAGGGCAACACCTTCGAGCGCAACTCCTGCAAGGCGTCCAGGCCCGCGGGTCTGTGCTGACCGGACATCCGTCCCCCTGACCGGCTCCTCGAGAAGAAAGGCGGCACATGACGACCGCTCAAAGCGCCCCGCCCCCACCCATGCGGCTGCGGGAGCTCGTGTTCGGGGCGGCATGTGCCGCCGCCCTGCGCGCCTCGGCCCGGCTCGGCGTCGCCGACGCCCTCGGCGAGGCACCCATGACCGTGGAGGACCTCGCCGCCGCGGTGAAGACGGAGCCCAAGCCGCTGCGCCGGCTGCTGCGCGCCCTGTCCTGCTACGGCGTCTTCGCCGAGCGCCCCGACGGCATGTTCACCCACACCGACATGTCCCGGCTGCTGCGCGAGGACGACCCGCACAGCCTGCGCAACATCGCCCTGTGGTGCACCGAACCGTGGACCTGGGACGCCTGGCCCCAGCTCGACGAGGCCGTGCGCACCGGCCACAACGTCGTGGAGGACCTCTACGGCAAGGAGTTCTTCACCTACCTCAACGAGGACGCCCCCGAGTCGGCCGAGGTCTTCAACCGGGCCATGACCACCTCCAGCGAGCAGTCCGCACGCGAGGTCGCCGCCCTCCTCGACCTGTCCGGCAGCACGTCTGTCGCCGACATCGGCGGCGGCCAGGGCCATGTGGTGGCCAGCCTGCTCGACAAGTACCCGGCGATGCAGGGCACCCTGCTCGACCTGCCCCGCGTGGTCGACAACGCCGTGCCCCGGCTGCGCGAGGGCGGCGACCTCGCGGGCCGCGCCCGGATCGTCCCCGGCGACGTCCGCAAGGCCGTCCCCGTCAAGGCCGACGTCTACGTCATCAAGAACATCCTGGAGTGGGACGACGAGTCCACCGCCAGGACCCTCGCCAACGTCATCGGGGCGGGCGGCCCCGGCACCCGGGTCGTCGTCATCGAGAACCTCGTCGACGACACCCCCTCCATGCGGTTCAGCACCGCCATGGACCTGCTGTTGCTCCTCAACGTCGGCGGGGCCAAGCACACCACCGAGTCCATGGTGAGCCGGCTCACCGAGGCGGGCCTGGTCATCGACGACATCCGGCCCGTCAACCCCTATCTGCACGCCTTCGACTGCCACGTACCCGGCTGACCCGCCGGCCGTACCGGCCCGCAACCACCGGTCGCCGGGTCCGCAGCGTCGCGGACCCGGCGACCGGTGACACCGGCGCGGACTCAGCCGGCCGGTTCGCGCTCCCAGAGGTAGAAGCGCCGCGCCATGGCGTCCTTCGGGGAACGCCAGGTCTGCGGGTCGTACGCGCTGACGTACGCGGTCAGCCGCTCGCTGACGTCCCGGAACTCGGGATGGTTCACGACCTTGGCGATGGCCGGGCCCGGGTCGCGCTCGGACTCGATCAGATGCAGGTACACGTCGCCGAACTGGAAGAGGCTGCGCCGGGCGACCCCGACGAGGTGCGGCAGCTCCCCGCGGTCCGACTCCTCGAACACCTTGGCGATGTCGGGGGCGGAACCCGGGGCCATACGGGCGACGATCAGGGCTTGGTGCATGGGGGAGTGTCCTCCGTCCGGCTCAGTCGGTCAGGACCGGAGTGGTGCCGCGCTCCGCGGCGGCCTTCTCGATGCGGTCCCGGATCAGGGCCAGCTGGACCTTGGAGTTCCGGTTGATGTTGTCGGTCATCCACTCGTCGTCGACCGGCGCGTCCGGCTTCATCGCGAAGTCCTGCGTCCAGATCATCCGCACCCCGGCCGGCACCTCCTCGTACCGCCAGTGGATGTCCATGTGGGCGAACGGCCCCGTCTCCACCCGGCGGGCCCGGACGGTGAGCGTCTCGCGGTTCGGCTCGCGCTCGGAGACCCAGCTCCAGACCTTGCCGTTGTCGTCCGGGTGCATGGTCAGCCGGAACGTGGTCCTGCGGCCCTCCCGGGAGATGATCTCCACGGACGCGTACTCGCTGAACAGCCGCGGCCAGTTCTCCAGGTCGTTGGTCATGTCCCAGACCAGGTCGAGCGGGGCGGCGATCGTGATCTCGTTCTGCGTGTGTCCGGTCATGGCGTCACGCCCCCGCCGGCAGCGCGCTGTTGACCCGGTCGAGGAACTCCCGGGGCGTCCGGCAGCGCTCCATGTCCAGGTCCAGCGCCATGCCGAACCGGTTCTCCAGCTCGCCCACGATGCCGAGCATGCCGAGCGAGTCGATGCCGAGCTCGCCGAACTCGCCGTCCGCGTGCTCCCTCAGCCGCTCCGGCGTCACGGTGATCCCGGCGGCCTTCTTCATCAGACCGGCGAGTTCGTCCAGGGTGATGCGGTCACTCATGCGATACCTCTCCTTCGTGCAGTGCAGTGCAGTGCAGTGCAGTGCATGCAGTGCTGTGCGTGCCGCGCCCCGCTACGAGGCGTGGGCGGCGCCGTGCCGCAGCACCAGCGCCGAGTTCGACCCCATGAGGCCCCGGCTGAGGACCAGCGCCGTCCGCAGGTCCGCGGTACGGGCGCGTTCGGTCACCAGGTCGAGGTCATGGCAGATGTCGAAGACATGGGGGGTGGGCGGGATCAGACCGTGTTCCATCGCCAGCACCGCGGCCGCGGTGTCCAGCACCGGCGCCCCGCCGTAGGCCCGGCCGATCCCGGTCTTCGGCGCCGTCACCGGCACCCTGCGGCCGTGCGCGCCGAGCGCGTCGGCGATCGCGAGGGCCTCCGCCCGGTCCGCCTCCGGCACCCCGAGGGCGTCGGCGAAGACCACGTCGATCTCCTCCGGGGCACAGCCCGCCTCGTCCAGGGCGCCGCGGATCGCCTGGGCGAGCCCCGCCCGGGACTCCGCCCAGCGGGCGGCGCCGGTGAACGTCGCCGCGTGCCCGTCCAGGGTGGCCCGCACCCGCGCCCCCCGCTCGCGCGCCGAGGACTGCGCCTCCACGACGAACATGGCGCCGCCCTCGGCGGGCACGAACCCGCACGCCGAGTCGGTGAAGGGACGGTAGGCGCGCTCCGGCTCCTCGACGGTGCTCAGCGCGTCGTAGCCGAGCTGGCAGACCATCGAGTACGGGGCGAGCGGGGCCTCGGTCGAGCCCGTCACCAGCACATCGGTGCCGCGCCGCACCGCCCGCGCCGCGTGCGCGAGGGCGTCCAGGCCGCCCGCCTCGTCCGCGGCGACCACCGAGCAGGGGCCCTTGAAGCCGCGGCGGATCGAGATCTGGCCGGTGCTCGCCGCGTAGAACCAGGCGATCGACTGGTACGGCCCGACGAACCGGCTGCCCTTGCCCCACAGCTGCTGCAGCTCCCGCTGGCCGAACTCGCCGCCGCCGCTGCCGGCCGCGGTGACCACGCCCACCGAGTACGGGGCCTCGGCGGTGTCGGCCTGGCCGAGCCGGGCGTCCTCCAGCGCGAGATCGGCGGCGGCCATCGCGAAGTGCGTGAACCGGTCCGTCTGGACGAGGAAACGCTCCTCGACGGCGGCCGCCGCGTCGAAGCCCCTGACCTCGCCGGCCACTTTCAGCGGCAGGTGCTCACACCCCTCGCGGGTCACCCGGTCCAGGACGCTGATGCCTTCCTGTGTGGACTTCCAGAAGGCCTGGGTGCTCGTTCCGTTCGGCGCGACGACACCGATTCCGGTGACGGCGGCGCGCCGTGGATGCGGTTCGCTCATCATGTCCTCTCCCTCGGCCGGGTCAGGACCACCGCGGACTGGAACCCGCCGAACCCGCTGCCCACGGAGAGCACACTGTGCAGCGTCCGTTCGCGCGCGACCCGCGGCACGTAGTCCAGGTCGCACTCGGGGTCGGGGGTCTCGTAGTTCGCGGTGGGCGGTACCACCTGGTGGGCCATGGCCAGGACACAGGCGACGACCTCGATCGCGCCGATCGCGCCCAGCGAGTGACCCACCATGGACTTGATGGAGCTCATGGGGGTGGCGTACGCGTGCTGCCCCAGGGCCCGCTTCACGGCGGCCGTCTCATGACGGTCGTTCTGCAGGGTGCCCGACCCGTGCGCGTTGACGTAGTCGATGGCCGTGGGGTCCAGCCGGGCGTGGTCGAGGGCGAAGTCGATCGCCCGGGCCATCTCCAGGCCGTCCTTGGTCAGGCCCGTCATGTGGTACGCGTTGCCGAACGTGGCGTAGCCGCCCAGCTCGCAGTACACGCGCGCACCCCGGGCCCTCGCGTGATCCAGGTCCTCCAGGACGAGGACGGCGCCGCCCTCGCCCATCACGAAGCCGTTGCGGTCGGCGTCGAAGGGGCGGGAGGCGTGGGCGGGGTCGTCGTTGTTCGGCGACGTCGCCTTGATCGCGTCGAAGCACGCCATGGTGATCGGGGAGATCGGCGAGTCCGACGCGCCGGCTATGCAGACGTCGGCCCGGCCCTCCTCGATCGTGTGGAAGGCGTATCCGACGGCGTCCAGACCCGAGGTGCAGCCGGTGGAGACCGTCTGCACCGGGCCGCGTGCCTCGAACCGCTCGGCCACGGTGGCCGCGAGCGTGGCGGGCGTGAACGCGCGGTGCAGTTCCGGCTCCGCCCGCCCGTCGTCGACGTCCCAGCGCTGCCCGCGATGGCTGACCAGGACGTAGTCGTGCTCCAGCCGGGTGGTGCCGCCGACCGCGGTGCCCAGCGACACCCCGACCCGCCACGGGTTCTCCCGGGCGAGGTCGAGGCCCGAGTCCCGTACCGCCTCCTCCCCGGCGACCAGCGCGAACTGTATGTACCGGTCGCTGCGGGCGATGTCCTCGGCGGCCAGCCCCGCGGCCACCGGGTCGAAGTCGCACTCGGCGGCGATCCGCGACCTGAGGCCGTCCGGATCGAAGAAGGTGATGCCCCGGGTCGCGGTCCGCCCGTGCGAGAGCAGGTCCCAGAACGCCGGTGCGCCGATGCCGCCGGGTGCGACGACGCCTATGCCGGTGACCGCCACCCGCCGCCGGCTCATGAGACGACCTCGGCGGTCTCCTCGGTGTCGACGTGGCCGAGCGGCGGGCTCGGGGCCAGCGGCCCGAGGTGGAAGACGATCCGCGCCTCCACCTTGCCGACATTGCGGAACCGGTGCCGCATGTGCATCGGGATCAGCAGGCCCTGCTCCGGCTGGAGCGGGACGGGCTCGCCGTCCAGGTCGACCTCCAGCTGTCCGCACAGGACGTACACGAACTCCTCGGAGTACGGGTGGTAGTGCTCGCCGATGCGGTCGCCGGGCTGGATGAGGGCCACGCCCATGAAACCGCTGGTGGAGCCGACCGTGGCCGGGGTGAGCATGGCGCGCAGATCGCCGCCGCGCCGGGTGTTGGGCTCGACCTCGCTGAGATCCACGATTCTTGGACGGGAATTGATCACGACGTTGCTCCGATCGGGTGCTGTGCTCTGCCGAGGTGGCGGTGCGGGACGGATCAGGCGCCGGGCGAGCGGCGGTCGGTGACGAGGGCCATCCGGGTGGGCCCGGCGGTGCCCTTGGCCGCGCGGCCGTCCAGCAGCCGCTTCAGCCCGGCGGCCTTCGGGGACAGCGCGGGGTCGTCGGCGCGGACACCGTGCCGTACGTCCACCAGGCGCACCACGACGTCGTCGCGCTGGAAGATCGTGCTGCTCAGCACCGGGCACTTCGGGTCGTCCGCGGCCGCCTCGTCCTGCTCGGCCAGCAGCCGGGCCAGCTCCAGGCCGCTGCCGGCCTTCGCCGGGTAGAACAGCGCGTGCCGCTCGGCCTTCGGGTCCTCCTGGTCCGCCGCCACGTGGTGGACGGCGGGCAGCGCCGCCCGGGTGAAGAAGACCCGCGCGGAGTCCGGGTCGTCGAGGTCCCGGTCCTGCTCCAGATAGGGGTTGATGGCCTCCTCGACGGCCCGTACCTCGGGCTGCCGGGCGACGTGGCGCAGCGCGGCCATCAGGTCGCCCCGCACCTCGATGGCCCGCACCACCCGGTTGCCGTGCATGTACAGGGACGTACGGCACAGCCGCGTGGTGTCGTCGACCTTCGGGTCGGGCGAGGCGTAGTCGGACAGGATCCTGGCGACCTTCTCCTCGCTGCCCGGCTGCACGGTGAAGGTGAGCGCGTGACGGATCACGCCGTCCCCCATCCGGGGCGACGTCTGCAGGGCGCGGCCGGCGTTCGCCGCCGGCCCGCCGGTCTCCCGTACGACGTGGAAGCGCAGGCTGCGGGTGTCGCGGACGCAGCTGTGCAGCGGCTTGACCATCTCCACGTGCTCCTCGCTGTTCACCCAGGTGAGGAACGGCGGGGCGCTCTCCCACTCACTGGTGATGAGCCACTGGGAGGGGTTCTCGATCGACTGGCACAGCTGGTCGCTGACATGGCCGGGGACGGAGGCGACCTGGTTGCAGAGCTGCTCGTAGGCCTCCAGGAACTGCTGCTGGGCGCCGTCGTGGACGTCCACGAGCAGGACGACCCGGAGCCGGGAGCCGTCGAACACGGACTGGGAGACCCGCTGCGACACGCGGCGGGACAGCGGGGCGGAGGCGGGAGCGGACGTGGTGGTCATGCGGGGCACATCTCCTTCGCGGGAGGGGAGCGGTGAACTTCGCCCGCGGTGCCGCGGGGTGAGGTGAGGTCACGGTGCCGCGCGGTGGGCGTGACACGATCGTGGGCCGCTCCCCGCGGGCGCGCGATTCGGTGGGGACTACGCGGGTGACCGCTCACCCCTGGGGGTGACGGTTCATCGGAGGTGGGCGAAGACGACCAGGTTGTCCTTGTAGTCCTTGGCCGAGCGGTCGTAGGTGCCGGCGCAGGTGATGAGCCGGGCCTCGGCCCGGGGCGTGTCGGCGTAGACCCGCTCGCTGGGGAAGTCGTCCTTGGCGAACGTCTCGGTGCCGTCTACCTCGAAGTGCGCGACGCTCCTGTCGGCGCGCACGACGTCGAAGACATCGCCCTTCTTCAGGTACTGCAGCCCGGCGAAGACGGCGGCGGAGATCTTGGTGTCGACGTGGCCGGCGATGATCGCGGTGCCCGCCTCGCCCGGGGAGGGGCCGGCGGCGTGCCAGCCGACGAGGTTGGTGTCGTTCGGGGGCGGGGCCTCGAGCTGTCCCTTGGCGTTCAGGGAGAGGTCCGTGAAGGGGGCGTCGACCGAGATCCGGGGGATGCGCAGCCGGACCGGCCGGGAGCGGGGCAGCCGCCTGCCCACCGGCTGGGCGGCGCCCGCGGCGGGGGCGGAGGACCGCAGCGGCGGCGCCGAGGAGAGCGCGGACCCGGGGTCCTGGGGCGCCTGCCGGGCCTGCGGCGGGATCGAGGGGGAGCCGGACGACGACGCGTCGTTGCCGCCGATCAGGCTCACCGCCAGGATCAGCAGCGCCACGGCGCACAGCACGGTGAGCGTCGAGCGGGACTCCTGGCCGCCCGGCTCGTCGTCGGCGGCGGGTGCGGGTGCGGGTGCGGGGGAGGGCGGGGGGACTGCCATGGGGTGACACCTCGGGCAGGGCAGGTCTGTGGGGCGGACGGGGCGGACGGGGCGGGGCGAAGAACCGGCCGGGCGGCCGCCACACGATGCACCGGTGGCGGCCGCGGCTCTATCGCGTCGGGCATGGTCAGGCCAGGCCGTGGGCCGACTTCTTGCGGCGCACGCCGTACAGACCGGCACCGGCGACCGCGAGGACGGCCAGACCGCCCGCGGTCACGGCCGGAGCGGCCAGGGCGCCACCGCCGGTGTGCACACCGCCGTGGGGCTTGTCCTTGCCGCTCCAGGAGTCCTCACTGTCCTCCTTGCTCCAGGAGGAGTCGTCCTTGCCGTAGCCGGAGTCCTCCTTGCTCCAGGAGTCTTCCTTGGAGCCGTCCTCCTTGCTCCAGGAGTCCTCCTTGGAGCCGTCCTCCTTGCTCCACTCCTTGCCGCCCTTCTCGTGGCCGTCGGTCACGAGGGTCAGGGCGCCGCCGCCGGTGTGCATGCCGCCGTGGGGCTTGTCGTAGTCCTTGTCGTGGTCCTTGCCGGAGTGCTCCTTGCCGGAGTCCTCCTTGCTCCAGTCCTCCTTGGACGAGTCCTCCTTGGACGAGTCCTCCTTGGACGAGTCGTCCTTGCTGTAGCCGGAGTCCTCCTTCGTCGACTCGTCCGTCTTGCTGTAGGACGAGTCGCCCTTCTCCCAGTCGCCGTCGGCCGCGTAGACGCCGGGCGCGGTGATGGCGATGACGGCCGAGGCCGCCGCGGTGGCCAGGATGATGCGAGCAGAACGCATGTGCGGGGTTCCTTCCGCCACGGCCGGGCAGCTGGTGCTTCGTCAGCTGAGATGACCCGGCCCTGACGTGATCCACCGTCAGTCATCCCGGCACGCCTCACCACTCGGGGCGGTCACGCGGGTGAACGGGCCCCGCCAAACGAGTCGGCCGGCAGCGCGGGGGCTGCCGGCCGGGGGCACGGGGACGGGGATCAGGGCAAGGACAGTACGGTGCCCAGAACCTGACGCAGCGTCGACTGGGGGTCCGGGTCCGGACCGGGGGAGCGCCAGGCGACGAAGCCGTCCGGCCGGACGAGGACGGCGCCGCCGGGGCCGATGCCGTGCGCGGCGCGCCAGTCCGTGCCGGCGGGCCCGTCCAGGGGCGTCAGGTCGGCGTCGGGCGAGGTGCCCACCCGGTACGGGGCCAGCGGGATCGCCTCCCGGTCGGCGAGCCGGGCGGCGGCCTCCTGCCAGGCGCCCGGCTCACCGCCCGCGCTCTCGTCGTCGGCGTCGCTGAGCAGCACCAGGGTGCGCTCGTACAGGTCGAGCGTGGAGATCCGCTCGCCCGCGCGCCGTACCCACAGATGGGGCGCCCTGCTGCCGGGCTCCCCGGTCAGCGCGAGCCCGTCCGGGACGACCGGGCCGGCCGGGTCGGCGCCGGCGACGGCGCCCTGCGGATAGCGGTAGCCGAGGGCCACGTTCAGGATGCCGCGCTGCGGTCCGCCGGCGCCGGCGCCGGGCGGCGGTGCGAAGCCGGGGTGGCTGTGCTCGGCCGAGCGGGTGGCGGCGCGGGCGCTGGTGGCCTCCGCGACCGGCCGGCGTTCGGCGTCGTAGGTGTCGAGGAGCCCGTCGCCCGCCCAGCCGTCGAGCACCGCGGCCAGCTTCCAGGCGAGGTTGTGGGCGTCCTGGATCCCGGTGTTGGAGCCGAACGCGCCGGTGGGGGACATCTCGTGCGCCGAGTCGCCGGCCAGGAACACCCGCCCCGACCGGTAGGCGCGGGTCACCCGCTGGGCGGCGTGCCAGGGCGCCTTGCCGGTGATCTCCACGTCCAGGTCGGCGACCCCGACGGCCCGGCGGATGTGCTCGATGCAGCGTTCGTCGGTGAACTCCTCCATCGTCTCGCCGTGTTCGGGGTGCCAGGGGGCGTGGAAGACCCAGTTCTCGCGGTTGTCCACGGGCAGCAGCGCGCCGTCGGCGTCCGGCTCGGTCAGGTAGCAGACGATGAAGCGGCGCTCGCCCACCACGTCGGCGAGCCGGCGGGAGCGGAACGTCATGCTGATGTTGTGGAACAGGTCGCCGGGGCCGCTCTGCCCGATGCCGAGCGCCTCCCGCACGGGGCTGCGCGGGCCGTCGGCGGCGACCAGGTAGTCCGCGCGGATGGTGGTGTGCTCGCCGGTGTCCCGGCTCTTGACCAGCGCGGTGACGCCGTCGTCGTCGGCCTCGAACGACATCAGCTCGGTGTGGAAGCGCAGATCGCCGCCCTGCCGCGCGGCCTGGTCGAGCAGGACCGGCTCCAGGTCGTTCTGGCTGCACAGGCACCAGGCGGTCGGGCTGAACCGGGCCAGTCCGCCGCCCGGGTCGATGTCCTTGAACAGCCACTCGCCCGCGTCGCCCACCAGGGTGGGCGTCTGCAGGATGCCGTGGTTGTCGGCGAGGGTGGCCGCGGCCTCGTGGATCCCCGGTTCGGCGCCGGCCACCCGGAACAGCTCCATCGTGCGGACGTTGTTGCCGCGGCCGCGCGGATGCACGGAGGTGCCGGCGTGGCGCTCCACCAGGGTGTGCCGCACCCCCAGCCGGCCCAGGAACAGGGACGTCGACAGGCCCACGAGGGAACCGCCGACGATGAGGACCGGGACCTTGTGCACGGTCCCGCCGGTCCCGCCGGCCATCTCGTTCGTCATTCCTTCATCACTCGCCTCCATGCGTCGGATCCGCCGACTCCACCGGAATGGAGCCGCGATCTTCATGCATTGCCCCGCACGGCGGACACCGCCTCGGGTGGCAGCCGCTTCACCCGCTTGACCCACCCGATTCACCGTGCTGACGCCCTCGGAGGCGAACGGGTGACGCCGCGTCGGCGCCACCCGTGGGGAACCGCCGCCCGCTCAGCCCTCGATGCGGTGCGTGCTCCAGAACGACGTCAGGTCCGTGGTCGTGGCGGCCTGCGCGGCCGCCTTGAACTCGGCCGTGGTCGACACGCCGTACCAGTGCGAAGTGGCGTAGCTCTTCAGCAGGTTGGCCATGGCCGTGTCCCCGATGAGCCGCCGGAGGTCGTGCAGGGCGCACTTGCCGTAGGTGTAGACGACGGTGCCGTACCGGGAGGAGTGGGCGTCCCAGTAGGCCATGGAGTTGGTGATCTTCTCCGCGGACGAGGCCCACGAGACGCTGTTCCAGCAGTTCGTGCCGGTGCTGCCCAGGGCCAGGTCGGTGGCGTAGTCGGTGAACGACTCGTCCAGCCAGGGGCTGTTGTACTCGTCGTCGCCGACGATGCCGTACCACCACTGGTGGCCGATCTCATGGGTGAGCGCGGTGGTGCTGACCAGGTCGAGGACGAATCCGGGGTACTCCATCCCGCCGAACCAGAAGTTGTTGTCGATGACGGCGTCCAGCTCGCCGTACGGGTACGCGCCGAAGCGGGCGGCGTGCGCGTCGACGGCGGTCTTGGCGGTGCTGAGCATCGAGGAGGCGTTGGAGGAGCTGATGCCCGAGACGGAGTAGACGTTGATGGGCGTCCCGGCGGTGGACGTGCCGGAGATCTTGGTGAAGGGCCCGGCCGCCCAGGCGAAGTCGCGGACCTGGGTGGCGGTGGCCGTGGTGACGGTACGTCCGCTGGAGCCGGCCGTGTCGACGGAGGTGCCGGTGGCCGGGACCAGCAGGGTCGTCGGGTGGTCGAGGGTCACCTTGAAGTCGGCGGCCAGGGAGTAGAAGGACTCGCCGTTGTTGGTGTACGGGTCCAGGTGCCAGCCGGCGCCGTCCTTGACCGCGAGGACGGGCAGCGCGTTGCCGATGAAGCTGAAGGAGCCGTCGTAGCCGAACCGGTCCGCGCCGCTGGGCACCGAGATGCCCAGGTCGAAGCCGATGGTGGCGCTCTGGCCCTGGGCGAGCGGGGTGGCCAGGGTGATCGGCAGGGCGGTGCAGGAGACCGCGAGGGCGCCGGCCGTGCCGCCGGTGACGTTGGTGACGGTGATCGGCGGCGCGGAGCAGGTGCCGTGGTAGTTGTCCCACAGCCGCAGGTAGACCTCGCTCAGCGCGGTGGCGGAGGCGTTGGTGAAGGTCGCGGTCTCGTGCCCGGTCCACACCGTGCCGGCGGTGTTGCTGCTGAGACTGACGGTGTACGCCGGTGCGGCGGGCGTCCGGGTCGCGTCGGCGGGCGGGGTGGTCGCGTCGGAGGTGTCGAGGGCGATGTCGTCGAGGACGAAGCTGGACTGGAGGCTGGAGTCCTCGGTGCCGGTGAAGGAGAGCGCGACGGTCTGGCCCGCGAACGCGGACACGTCGAACGACTTCTGGACGTACCCGGTGTTCTTGTCGAGGTTCGAGTACGTCGCGAGGGTGGTCGAGCCGATCTTGGCGGTGAGCTTGTCGTAGGCGGTGGAGGACGTCGTCTCGGCGGTGTCGATGTGCAGCCAGAAGGTGAGGGTGGCCTTCGCGCAGCCGGCGGGGACGGTGACGCTCTGCGAGAGCGTGTCGGTGTGGGTGCCGCCGGTGCCGTCCAGCCATGCGTAGTAGCCGCCGCCGTGCGCGCTCTGGCCGGTGCGGTTGGTGACGACGGCGGTCGACGACTGGGTCCAGGAGGTGGCGCCGCTCTCGAAGCCGCCGTTGACGACGGCCTGGGACGGGGTGCAGGCCTCGGCCGCCTCGGGGGCGGCGCTCGCCGCAGCGGTGGGCAGGGAGAGGGCGGCCACCGCGGCGAGAGCGAGCGCGCTCGCGGCGAGGGCCTTGCGGGGGGTGGGTCTCACACGTGGCTCCTTTTGGGGCGTCCGGACCCCCGGCAGGGGTGTGCCGGAGGCAGAGCGGCGGTGTGCGACGGGTGGGGGAAGCCTGACAGGTTTGACGAGGCCATGCCAGATCAACGGGTCAAAAGGCAAGGCAAAGGAATCGCACAGCGAGCCGTATGTCACACCCCCAAGTGGCCCGCTCACACCCGCGCGGCCCCCGCTGTGCGGCACGCTTAACCCCCGGCGCCCCATCGGGGAGACACCTGCGTAATGCACACTTCGTACCTTCGACAAGGCCCCCACCAGGGCCGTTCACCAGAACGCGGCAGAACGAAAGGGGCGCCCGTGGCCGTGCCGGACCCGCGGACCGACAGCGCGACGAAGGTGCGCACGGTCTGCTCGTACTGCGGTGTCGGCTGTGGCCTGGTCCTCGACGTCGGCCGCGGACCCGACGGACGCCGTACGGTCCTGAAGGCGTCCGGCGACAAGGAGCACCCGGCGAACGCCGGCCGACTCTGCACCAAGGGCGCCACCACCGCCGACCTGCTCGCCGCCCCCGGCCGCCTCACCGCCGCCCTGGTCCGCTCCGACCGGGGCGAGGAACCCGAGCCCGCCCCCGTGGCCGCGGCCGTCGCCGAGACCGCGCGCCGGCTGCGGGCGATCGTCGACGAGCACGGCCCCGACGCGGTCGCCCTCTATGTCTCCGGCCAGATGAGCCTGGAGGCCCAGTACCTCGCGAACAAGCTCACCAAGGGCTATCTGCGCACCAACAACATCGAGTCCAACTCCCGGCTGTGCATGGCGAGCGCCGGCACCGGCTACAAGCTGTCCCTCGGCGCCGACGGCCCGCCCGGCTCCTACGAGGACCTCGACAAGGCGGACGTCTTCCTCGTCATCGGCTCCAACATGGCCGACTGCCACCCCATCCTCTTCCTGCGCATGATGGACCGGGTCAAGGCGGGCGCGAAACTGATCGTCGTCGACCCCCGCCGCACCGCCACCGCCGCGAAGGCCGACCTGTTCCTCCAGATCAGGCCGGGCGCCGACCTCGCCCTCCTCAACGGACTGCTGCACCTCCTCCACGCGAACGGCCGCACCGACCCCGGCTTCGTCGCCGCGTACACCGAGGGCTGGGAGGCGATGGAGGAGTTCCTCGCCGACTATCCGCCCGCCACCGTCGCGGAGCTCACCGGCATCCCCGAGGCCGACCTGCGCGAGGCGGCCCGGCTGATCGGCGAGGCGGGGGAGTGGACCAGCTGCTGGACCATGGGCCTCAACCAGTCCACGCACGGCACCTGGAACACCAACGCCCTGGTCAACCTGCACCTCGCCACCGGGAAGATCTGCCGCCCCGGCAGCGGCCCCTTCTCCCTCACCGGCCAGCCCAACGCCATGGGCGGCCGCGAGATGGGCTACATGGGGCCGGGGCTGCCCGGCCAGCGGTCCGTCCTCGTCGACGCCGACCGCGCCTTCACCGAGGAGGTCTGGGGCCTCGAGCCCGGCACGATCCGCGCCGACGGCGTCGGCAAGGGCACGATCGAGATGTTCCGGCGGATGGCCGACGGCGACATCAAGGCCTGCTGGATCATCTGCACCAACCCGGTCGCCTCCGTCGCCAACCGCAGGACCGTCATCGAGGGCCTGGAGGCCGCCGAGTTCGTCGTCGCCCAGGACGTCTTCGCCGACACCGAGACCAACGCCTACGCCGACGTCGTGCTGCCCGCCGCCCTGTGGACCGAGACCGAGGGCGTCCTCATCAACAGCGAGCGCAACCTCACCCTCGCCCGCCCCGCCGCCGACCCGCCCGGCGAGGCCACCCCCGACTGGCGCCTGATCGCCGACGTCGCCCGCGCGATGGGCCACGAGGACGGCTTCTCGTACACGAGCGCCGAGGAGATCTTCGAGGAGATCAAGCGCTTCCACAACCCGCAGACCGGCTACGACCTGCGCGGAGTCACCTACGACCGGCTGCGCGAGACCCCCGTCCAGTGGCCCGCCGCCACCGCCGACGGCCCCGACCGCAACCCGATCCGGTACGTGAACCCCGACGGCACCCTCACCTTCGCCACCCCCTCCGGCCGCGCCGTCTTCCACGCCCGCCCGCACCTCGACCCCGCCGAGCTGCCCGACGACGACTACCCGTTCGTCCTGAACACCGGCCGGCTCCAGCACCAGTGGCACACCCTCACCAAGACCGCCAGGGTCGCCAAGCTCAACAAGCTCGACCCCGGCCCGTTCGTCGAGGTGCACCCCGAGGACGCGGCCGCGCTCGGCCTCGCCGACGGCGACTCCGTCGAGGTCGCCTCGCGGCGCGGCCGGGCCGTGCTGCCCGCCGTCGTCACCGACCGGGTGCTGCCCGGGTCCTGCTTCGCCCCGTTCCACTGGAACGACCTGTTCGGCGAGTACCTCAGCGTCAACGCCGTGACCAGCGACGCCGTCGACCCGCTCTCCTTCCAGCCGGAGCTGAAGGTGTGCGCGGTGTCCCTGACGAAGGTGTCGACGCCGGTGACCGTGGCCGCTCCGGTGAGCACACCGGAGCCGCAGGTGCTCGCCCCCACCGCCGTGCTGCCCGCCGCCGCCTCCGCCTTCGGCCTCGCCCCCGCCCCGCCGCCGGTCCTCACCGCACGCGAACGCCAGTACCTGGTCGGCTTCCTCGCCGGCATCCCCGCCGGCGCCCCCGGCGTCCCCGTCCTGCCACCGGACGCCCCCTTCAGCCCCGACCACGCGCTCTGGGTCAACGGCACCCTCGCCGGCATGTACTCCCGCACCGCGCCCGCACCCGCGCCCGAGCAGCCCGTCGGCCGCCGGGTGGTGATCCTGTGGGCCTCGCAGACCGGCAACGCCGAGGACTTCGCCGCCACCACCGCCGACCGTCTCACCGCCGGCGGTCACGCCGCCTCCCTCGTCGCCATGGACGAGGCCGACCCCGCCGCGCTGCCCGCCGGCGCCGACCTGCTGCTGATCACCAGCACCTTCGGCGACGGCGACGCCCCCGACAACGGCGCCGGCTTCTGGGACGGCCTCGACGCGCTCGACACCGGCCGGCTGACCGGCCGCCGGTACGCCGTCCTGGCCTTCGGCGACTCCTCCTACGACGACTTCTGCGGGCACGGACGGCGCCTGGACGACCGTATGGACGAACTCGGCGCCGTCCGGCTCGCCCCGCGCACCGACTGCGAACCGGACTACGAGCCGCAGGCCGAGGCGTGGCTGGACCAGGTGCTCACGGCACTCAAGGAGGCCACGGCACACGGCTCCACGGACACCGGGCTCGCACCGGCCGACGGCAGGGCGGCCGGGGGCGCGCCGGCCGGTGGTGTGTCCGTCGACGACACGGCGGCCGGTGGCACCGTGGCCGACGGCGCGGTCTCCCCGCCGACCGCCCCCGCCACACCCGCCGCCTCGACCCCCGGCGCCCCTGCCGCTCCCGCCGTCCCGCCCCGCACCAGGCGCCCCGCCCCCGTCACCGCCCGCCTCACCGGGAACCGCCTGCTCAGCCGGCCCGGCTCCGGCAAGGAGGTCCGGCGCTTCACCTTCGACACCCGTGACAGCGAGACCCCCCTGGTGTACGAGGCGGGCGACGCCCTCGGTGTACGGCCCCTCAACTCCCCGGATCTGGTCCGGGAGTGGCTGGCCGTCACCGGTCTGGATGCCGGAACGGCCGTCCAGGTGGGCGGGGTCGGCGAGGTCGGCCTCGGGGAGGCCCTGCTGCGGCATCTCGACATCACCCGGATCACCCCCGCCCTGCTGCGCTTCACCGCCGACCGCACCCGCGACCCGCGCGAGCTGCGCAAACTGCTGCGCCCTGACAACAAGGGCGAACTGGCGAAGTGGTCCTGGGGCCGGCAGGCCGTCGACGTGGCCGCCGAGTCCGGGATCCGGGCCGGCGCCCAGGAGTGGTCCGAGGCGCTGGGCCGCCTCCAGCCCCGCCTTTACTCGATCTCCAGCAGCCCGCTGACCGACCCCCACCTGGTCTCGCTGACCGTCTCCGTGGTCCGGTACGAGAACCTGGCCGGCCGCCCCCGCCAGGGTGTCTGCTCGCCGTTCCTCGCCGACGCCGCCCCGGACACCGAGGTCCCGGTGCACGTGCAGCGCTCCCCGCACTTCCGCCCGCCCGCCGACCCGCGCACCCCGATGGTGATGGTCGGCCCCGGCACCGGCGTCGCGCCCTTCGTCGGCTTCCTGCACGAGCGCCGGGCCCGTGGCCACCGGGCCCCCAACTGGCTGTTCTTCGGCGAACAGCGCCGGTCCACCGACTTCTACTACGAGGAGGAGCTCACCGCCCTGCTCGCCGACGGCGGCCTCGCCCGCCTCGACACCGCCTTCTCCCGCGACCAGCGCGCCAAGGTGTACGTCCAGGACCGGATGCGCGAGCACGGCTCCCACCTGTGGTCCTGGCTCCAGGACGGCGCCCACTTCTACGTCTGCGGCGACGCCTCCCGGATGGCCAAGGACGTCGACGAGGCCCTGCGCGACATCGCCGTCGTGCACGGCGGACTCGGCGAGACCGAGGCGGCGGCGTACGTCAAACAGCTCGCCTCGGACAAGCGGTACGTGCGGGACGTGTACTGACCGGACGAGCGGCGTTGAAATCCGGCCACAACGGCGCGCCCCTGTTCGGTTTATCAACACTATCCGACAAGATCTGACACGCACCCTCCGTCCGTGCAGCCGCACGGTCCCCCAGAGGAAGGTCGTGGTCATGTCGCACCCGCACGCCTCGCCCATGGACCGGCCGGACCGCCCCGAGCGGGTGGCCGTCAGCCGCCGCCGTCTGCTCGAGGGATCGGCCGCCGTCCTCGGCGCCCTCGCCCTGTCGACCCCGGCCGGCGCCCACCGCGCCGCCGCCGCGGGCGCCATCGTGGACGACCCCGAGTGGAACGGCCGCATCGACGTCTTCCGGCTCGGCACCGAGGCCCCGCACACCACCCTCATGCCGTACGCCGACCTCGCCCAGGCCCTCGCCGCCGACCGCACCCGCTCCCCGTACCGGCTGAGCCTCGACGGCACCTGGAAGTTCGCCCACGCCGACCGGCCCGACGACCGCGACCCCGACTTCCACCGCCCCGACCTCGACGACAGCGGCTGGGACACCCTCCCGGTGCCCTCCGCCTGGCAGCTGCACGGATACGACCGCCCCATCTACGTCAACATCACCTATCCGTGGTGGGGCCCCAACGGCCTCGGCGAGGACGCGCAGCCCCCGGCCGCCCCCACCCGCTCCAACCCCGTCGGCCAGTACCGCCGTACCTTCACCGTCCCGCGCGGCTGGGCGGGCCGGCGCACCTTCCTCCACTTCGAGGGCGTCAAGTCCGCCCACTACGTGTGGATCAACGGCGCACTCGTCGGCTACCACGAGGACTCCTACACCCCCGCCGAGTACGACATCACCCCGCACCTGAGACCCGGCACCAACCGGATCGCCGTGGAGGTCTACCGCTACTCCGACGGCGACTGGCTGGAGGACCAGGACATGATCCGGCTGAGCGGCATCTTCCGCTCGGTCTACCTGTACTCCACCCCCGCCGTGCACCTGCGCGACTTCCGCCTCGACACCCCGCTCGACGACGACCACCGGGCGGCCGGGCTGTCCGTCACCGCGAGCGTGCGCGACTACGGCGGCGAGGGCGCCGGCCGGTACGCCGTCGAGACCCAGCTCTACGACGCCGGCGGGCATCCGGTGTGGTCCCGGCCCCTGCGGCAGACCGTGGAACTCGGCTCCGGCGAGGAGCGGACCGTACAGGCCGGGAAGGCCGTGCCCGCGCCGCGCCTGTGGTCGGCCGAGCACCCGTACCTCTACACCGCCGTGCTCCGGCTGCGCGACCCGGCCGGCCGGGTGATCGAGACCCTCTCCCACCGCGTCGGCCTGCGCGAGTTCGCCCTGAAGGACGGGCTGATGCGCATCAACGGCAAGCCGGTCTCCCTGCGCGGCACCAACCGGCACGAGATGCACCCGGTGCACGGCTCCGCCCTCACCCGGGCGAACCTCGTCGAGGACGTCCGCCTGATCAAACGCCTCAACATCAACACCGTCCGCACCTCCCACTACCCCAACAACCCGCTGTGGCTGGAACTCGCCGACGAATACGGCCTCTACCTCGTCGACGAGACCAACCTCGAGACCCACGGCATCCGCGGCCAGTACCCCGGCGACCACCCCGACTGGACCGCGGCCTGCGTGGCCCGCGCCCAGAACATGGTCCACCGCGACAAGAACCACGCCTCGGTCGTCATCTGGTCCCTCGGCAACGAGGCCGGCGGCGGCAGCACCTTCACCGCCATGCACGACTGGATCCGCTCCTACGACACCACCCGCGTCATCCAGTACGAGGGCGACGACCGCCCCGGCATCAGCGACATCCGCTCCGAGATGTACGACACCCCCGCCCGCGTCGAGGCCCGGGCGAAGGACACGGCCGACACCCGCCCGTACGTGATGATCGAGTACGCGCACTCGATGGGGAACTCCACCGGCAACTTCACCGCGTACTGGGACCTGATCCGCCGTCACGAGGTCCTCCAGGGCGGCTGGATCTGGGACTTCGTCGACCAGGCCCTGAGCTGGCCCACCCCGGTCCGCACCCTGTTCACCGAGTCCGGTCCCGCCGCGCTGACCGGCGAGATCGTCAACCCCAGCGGAGGCTTCAGCCGCGACAAGGGCGTCCTCGGCGGCACCGTCTTCGCCCGCGACCCGCGCCTGGACCTCACCGGCTCCCTCACGCTGGAGGCCTGGATCACCCCGCACGTGACCGGCTACCACCAGCCGATCCTCGTCAAGGGCGACACCCACTACTCCCTGAAGCAGTCGGGCCGCACCCTGGAGTTCTTCATCTACGGCAGCGGCCAGTGGATCAGCGCGAGCTGGGCGGTCCCCGACGACTGGACCGGCCGCGAACACCATGTCGCGGGCGTGTACGACGCCGACGCCGGCACCCTCACCCTCCATGTCGACGGCGCGGTCCGGGCCACCCGCACCACCACCGTGCGCCCCGCCGTCAACACCGCGCCCCTGTCCCTGGCCACCGACGTCGACAACGCGACCCGGGAGTTCAGCGGCACCATCCGCGCCGCCCGCGTCCACGCCCGCGCGCTGACCGCCGCCGAACTCGCCTCCGAGGGCCGCGGGCCGGGCGACGACGGCGTGCGGTTCTGGTTCGACGCCGCCACCGTCGGCGTCACCGAGAAACGGCCCCGCGACAAGACCTTCATGGCCTACGGCGGGGACTGGGGCGACAACCCCAACGACGGCGCCTTCTCCGGCGACGGCATTGTGCTGGCCGACCGCGGCCTCACCGGAAAGTCCGCCGAGGTCAAACGCGTCTACCAGGCCCTCGACGCCCGCCCCGCGACCGGCGACCGGGTCACCTCCGGCGGCCGCGTCACCCTCACCAACGAGTACCTGTTCACCGACCTCCGCGACTTCGACGGCCACTGGGAACTGCTCGCCGACGGCCGGACGGTCCAGCGCGGCAGACTGAGCCGGGACCAGCTGAAACTGCCCCCGCTGTCCATGAAGGACATCACCGTGCCCTTCGACCCGCCCGGCGACCCCGCGCCCGGGACGGAGTACTTCCTGAACCTGTCCTTCACCACCCGCGAGCCCACCCCGTGGGCGAAGGCCGGCTTCGAAGTGGCCCGGCGGCAGCTCCCGGTCGACGTCGGCAGCCCCGCCGTCACCCCCGTGTCCCTCGCCGGCGTCCCCGCCCTCACCCACGAGGACAGCGCCTCCACCGTCACCGTCACCGGCAAGGACTTCTCCGTCACCGTCGACAAGCGGACCGGTGTCATCACCTCCTACCGCTCCGGCGGCCGCCCCCTGATCACCTCCGGCCCCGCCCCCAACTTCTGGCGCGCCCCCACCGACAACGACCGCGGCAACGGCCAGCACACCCGCAACCAGACCTGGCGCGACGCCGGCGCCCGCCGCACGGTCACCGGCGTCACCGTCCGGGCCCTGCGCGACCGGGCCGTCGCGATCGAGGTGGCCGGCACCCTGCCCACCACCACCGAGTCGACGTACACCATCACCTACACCGTCTTCGGCAACGGCGAGATCAAGGTCGACCACACCCTCCACCCGGGCGCCCCCACCCTGCCGTACCTCCCCGAGGTGGGCACCCTGCTGTTCCTGCCCGCCCGGCTCGAACACCTGCACTACTACGGTCGCGGCCCCGAGGAGAACCACTGGGACCGCAACGACGCCACCGACGTCGGCCTCCACTCCGGCACCGTCACCGGCCAGTGGACCCCCTATCTGCGCCCGCAGGAGAACGGCAACAAGACCGACGTCCGCTGGGTCGCCCTCACCGGCCGCGACGGCACGGGACTGCTCGTCAGCGGCGAGCCGCTGCTGGAGTTCAACGCCTCGCACTTCACCCCCGAGGACCTCTCCGTCGGCGCCCGCCACGACTACCAGCTCACCCCGCGCAAGGAGGTCGTCCTGCGGGTGAACCACCGCCAGATGGGCATCGGCGGCGACAACAGCTGGGGCGCCCACACGCATGACGCGTACAAACTCTTCGCCGACCGCGACTACACCCACACCTACCGGCTGCGCCCCCTGACCGACGTGTCCCGGGCGACCTGGGCCTCCCGCCGGCCGACGGCCGAAACACCGTAGCCACCCGCCGTCCCCTGGGTACCGTTTCCCCACGGAGCACGAAACGGTACCCATGGAACAGGAACCCCTCATGACCGAGCAGGACGAACGCTTCGACGTCGTGGTTCTCGGCGCCGGACCCGGCGGCTACGTCGCCGCGGTCCGCGCCGCCCAGCTGGGCAAACGTGTCGCGGTCGTCGAGGAGAAGTACTGGGGCGGGGTCTGTCTGAACGTGGGCTGCATCCCCACCAAGGCCCTGCTGCGCAACGCCGAACTCGCCCACATCTTCACCCACGAGGCGAAGACCTTCGGCATCAAGGTCGAGGGCACGGTCTCCTTCGACTACGGCGAGGCCTACCGCCGCAGCCGCAAGGTCGCCGACGGGCGCGTCAAGGGCGTCCACTACCTGATGAAGAAGAACGGCATCACCGAGTACGACGGCCGCGGCACCTTCCTCGACCCGCACACCCTCCAGGTCACCGGCTACGACGGCGAGACCCGCACGATCGGCTTCGACGACTGCATCATCGCCACCGGTGCCACCCCCAAGCTGCTCCCCGGCACCCGCCGCACCTCCCGCGTGGTCACCTACGAGGAGCAGATCCTCGCCGACGACCTCCCGCAGTCGATCATCATCGCCGGGGCCGGCGCCATCGGCGTCGAGTTCGCCTACGTCCTGCACCACTACGGCGTGAAGGTCACGATCGTCGAGTTCCTGGACCGCGTCGCCCCGCTGGAGGACGCCGAGGTCTCCGCCGAACTCTCCCGCCAGTACCGCAAGCTGGGCATCGACGTCCTCACCTCCACCCGCGTCGACGCCGTCGACGAGTCCGGACCGCGGGTCCGCGTCTCCGTGACCGGCAAGGACGGCACCCCGCAGGTGCTGGAGTCCGACAAGGTGCTGCAGGCGATCGGCTTCGCCCCGAACGTCACCGGTTACGGTCTGGAGAACACCGGCGTCCGGGTGACCGACCGCGGGGCCATCGACGTCGACGGCCGCTGCCGCACCTCCGTCCCGCACCTCTACGCCATCGGCGACGTCACCGCCAAGCTGATGCTGGCCCACACCGCGGAGGCCATGGGGGTGATCGCCGCCGAGACCCTCGCCGGCGCCGAGACCATGGAACTCGACTACGCGATGATCCCGCGCGCCACCTACTGCCAGCCGCAGATCGCCAGCTTCGGCTACACCGAGGCCCAGGCCCGCGACCTCGGGTACGACGTCAAGGTCGCCAAGTTCCCCTTCACCGCGAACGGCAAGTCCCACGGTCTCGGCGACACCACCGGCTTCGTCAAGCTCATCTCCGACGCGAAGTACGGCGAACTGATCGGCGGCCACCTCATCGGCCCCGACGTCACCGAACTCCTGCCCGAACTCACCCTCGCCCAGCAGTGGGACCTCACCGTCCACGAGGTCGCCCGCAACGTCCACGCCCACCCGACCCTCGGCGAAGCGGTCAAGGAGGCCGTCCACGGCCTCGCCGGCCACATGATCAACCTGTAGTCCCCGTTCGGCCCCGTCCGGCCTCGCCATCCGGCCCCGTCCGGCCTCGCCATCCGGCCCCGTCCGGCCTCGTCATCGGGCCCGTCCGGGGCCGGTGGGGTCTACATGGACCTGGCGAGGTCCGGTGGGCCGCTTGCCCGAACGGTCCAGCAGCGTTCGCCGCCCTTAGGCGCCTGCCCAGCCCCGGACGGGCCTGCCCAGCCCCGGACGGGCCTGCCCAGCCCCGGACGGGCCTGCCCAGCCCCGGACGGGCCTGGCGGGACCCGGTGGGGCCTGGCGGGACCCGGTGGGGCCTGGCGGGGCTCGGGGGTTTTCGGTGGTGCCGCTCGTCCGGACGGTCCCGCCGCGCTCGCGGTCTTCCGGCGCCCGCCGAGCCCCAGACGGGCCTGCCCAGCCTCCGATGGGCCTGGCGAGACCCGGACGTGCCCGCCGAGACCCGGACGTGCCCGCCGAGACCCGGACGTGCCCGCCGAGCCCCGGACGTGCCCGCCGAGCCCCGGACGTGCCCGCCGAGCCCCGGACGTGCCCGCCGAGCCCCGGACGCGCCCGCCGAGACCCGGACGCGCCCGGCGGAACCCGGTGGGCCGGCGAGGCCGCCGCTCGAACGGCCCCGCCGCGCTCGCCGCCTCCCGACGCCCGCGGTGTCCTGGCAGCAGCGGCAGGATCCGAGCGACGGACGCCGGCGCGGCAGCGGAAGGGACGCCCCCATGACCTCCCACCCCTCTCCCCACGGCCCCACCGGCCACACCGAGGGCGAGATCGGCACCGCCTGGTCCGTCCCGCCCGGCGGTCCGCGCCGGTCCGGCCCGGCCGCCGCGCGGGACAGCTTCGCCTCCGGCGGGATCGTCTTCGCCGGCGTCCTGATGCTCTGCGGCGGCCTCCTGGCCGTCCTCCAGGCCGTGGTCGCCCTCTCCGGGGACGACGTCTACGCCCGCGTCGGCTCCTATGTCTACGAGCTCAGCCTCACCGGCTGGGGCGTGATCCATCTCGTCCTCGGCGCCCTCGCCGCCGCGACCGGCGTGGCCCTCCTCATGGGCGCGGCCCGGGCCCGCTTCCCGGGCATCCTCCTCGCCGCGCTCAGCCTGGTCGCCCAGTGGCTGTTCCTGCCGTACGAACCGCCGTGGTCGGTCACAGTGATGGCGATCGACGTCTTCGTGATCTGGTCCCTGGCCATGCTCCCGGAGCGGACGGGACCGACCACGCGCTGAGCCGAGGGCCTCAGCGGGCCCTGGTCACCGCCCGTCGGCCCAGCACGGCCAGCGGCCCGCACACCAGCAGCACCGCCAGCGCCGCGTACCCGTGCGTCAGCGTGGTCGCCGCCGCCACCCCCGCCACCAGCAGCGGCCCGCCCGCGTCGCCCAGTTCCCGGCCCAGCTCGGCCGCGCCCATGGTCTGCCCCAGCCGCTCCTTCGGCGTCGAGGAGGCGAGGGCCGCGAAACCCAGCGGGGTGATCAGCCCCGTGCCGACTCCGATGAGCACCGCCGCGGACAGCACCCCCGTGAGCCCCGGCAGCATCGCGCACCCCAGCCCGGCCGCCGTCACCACAGTGCCCCGGGCCAGCCCGCTCCGCGCACCGATCCGCCCGGCGTCCAGCGCCCGCCCCGCCCGGGGCTGCACCACCGCCGCACAGGCCGCCAGCACCGACACCGCCGCACCCGTCGCCACCGTCCCGAGCCCCGCCGCCGCCCCGGACACCGGCAGGAACCCCACCCCGACCGACAGCGCCGCCGTCGCCCCGGCGAGCCCCGCCGTCGGCACCAGGAACACCGGATCGGCCAGCCGCCGCGCCAGATCGACCACCGTCTGCCGGGCCTTCGGCAGCGGCGGTACGACGGGCACCGCCGCCCACGCCCAAACGGCCACCCCCGCCCCCAGCACCGCCAGCACCCCGAACAGCAGCCGCAGCCCGCCCGCCCACACCAGCACCCCGCCCAGCAGCGGGCCCAGCGTGTAGCCGATCGACTTGTGGAAGCCGTACCGCCCGAACGCGCGCCCCTGCCCCGCCGCCGGACTCAGCCGCGACACCAGCGCGGCGGCCGCCGGCGAGAACGCCGAGGCCGCCGCCCCCTGCCCCAGCCGCGCCACCCACAGCCAGCCGGGGGAGTCCACGAGGACGTACGACACGGAGGCGACCGCGAAGGCGACGAGCCCGCCCAGCAGCACCGGCCGCGCCCCGATTCGGTCGGCGAGCGTGCCGAACACCGGCTTCAGCACGACCTCGGCACCGTCGTACAACGCCAGCAGCCCGCCGAGGACGAGCAGCGAGGAGACGGCGTCCTCGGAGCCGCCGCCCAGGTTCGCGGCGATGCCGTGCGCCCCGAACGCGGTGGTGAACCCGGCCGCGTACAGCGGCCACGGCCGGCGGACGGCTCCCTGATCCATGCGGGCAGCATAGGTGCGCCGCGGCAGCCCGGGGCCGGCGATGTCCATGTCGGATTCTCGCCAGCGCAGGGGCGGCCGGTGGTCGATGCTGGACGCATGCAGAACGCGATGCACACCGACCGCGAGCGCTGTGTGCGCGCCGTGCAGTCGAAGGACGCACGGTTCGACGGATGGTTCTTCACCGCGGTCCTCACCACCGGGATCTACTGCCGCCCGAGCTGTCCCGCCGTGCCGCCCAAGCCGCAGAACATGGTCTTCCACCCGAGCGCGGCCGCCTGCCAGCAGGCCGGTTTCCGCGCCTGCAAGCGCTGCCGGCCGGACACCAGCCCGGGCTCCCCGGAGTGGAACCGACGCGCCGACCTGGTCGCCCGCGCCATGCGGCTGATCGCCGACGGGGTCGTCGACCGGGACGGCGTACCCGGACTCGCCGCCCGCCTCGGCTACAGCACCCGCCAGGTGGAACGCCAACTCCTCGCCGAACTCGGCGCGGGACCCCTGGCGTTGGCCCGCGCCCAGCGCGCGCAGACGGCCCGCCTGCTGGTCGAGACGACCGCACTGCCCCTGGCGGACGTGGCGTTCGCCGCCGGCTTCGCCTCCGTGCGCACCTTCAACGACACCGTGCGCGAGGTGTTCGCGCTCTCCCCGAGCGAACTGCGCGCCCGCACCCCGAAGAAGGGCCGGCCCCCGGCCACCGGTCCGACGGCACCGGCCACCGGCGGCACCCTCCAGCTCCGGCTGCCGTTCCGGGCCCCGCTCAACCCCGACAACCTCTTCGGACACCTCGCCGCGACCGGCGTCCCCGGTGTGGAGGAGTGGCGGGACGGCGCCTTCCGGCGCACCCTGCGGCTCCCGTACGGCCACGCAGTCGTCGCGCTCACCCCGCACCCCGACCACATCGGCTGCCGGCTCACCCTCACCGACCTGCGCGATCTCACCGTCGCCACCAGCCGCTGCCGGCGCATGCTCGACCTCGACGCCGACCCGGTCGCCGTCGACGACCAGCTGCGCACGGACCCGCTGCTCGCGCCCCTGGTCGACAAGGCGCCCGGCCGCCGGGTGCCGCGCACGGTCGACGAGGCCGAGTTCGCCGTCCGCGCCGTGCTGGGCCAGCAGGTGTCCACGGCGGCCGCCCGCACCCACGCGGCCCGTCTGGTCACCGCGTACGGCGAGCCGGTCGACGACCCGGAGGGCGGCCTCACCCATCTCTTCCCGTCCCCCGAGGCCCTGGCCGACGTCGACCCCGAGTCCCTGGCGATGCCCCGCACCCGCCGCACCACCTTCACCACCCTCGTCCGCCGGCTGGCCGACGGCACCCTCCACCTGGGCCCGGAGAGCGACTGGCCCGCGACGCGCGCCCAGCTCCTCGCCCTCCCCGGCTTCGGCCCCTGGACCGTCGACGTCATCGCCATGCGGGCTCTCGGCGACCCCGACGGCTTCCTCCCGACCGACCTCGGAATCCGGCGCGCCGCCCAGGAGTTGGGCCTGCCGTCCACCCCGGCGGCCCTCACGGCCCGCGCGGCCTCCTGGCGTCCCTGGCGGGCGTACGCGGTCCAGTACCTGTGGGCGACCGACGGTCACCCGATCAACTTCCTTCCTGTGTAAGCACGTACGACGCAAGCCCGTGGGGACGTTCCATGAAGAAGCACACCGTCACCGACAGCCCGTACGGCCCCCTCACCCTCGTCGCCGACGACGACGGCGTGCTGTGCGGCCTCTACATGACCGGCCAGCGCCACCGACCGCCCGAGGAGAGCTTCGGCCCGCGCGACGACACCCTCTTCGGCGAGGCGGTGGACCAGCTGGAGGCGTATTTCGAGGGCGGGTTGAAGGAGTTCACCCTGCCCCTCCGCATGGCGGGCACCCCGTTCCAGCGCTCGGTGTGGGACCAGCTCCGGATGATCCCGTACGGCGAGACCCGTTCCTACGGCGATCTCGCCGAGGCCCTCGGCAACCCGGGCGCCTCCCGGGCCGTGGGCCTGGCCAACGGCAAGAACCCGATCGGGATCATCGTGCCCTGCCATCGCGTCGTGGGCGCGAACGGCAGCCTCACCGGCTACGGCGGCGGCCTGGACCGCAAACAGCGCCTGTTGGACTTCGAGAACGGCACGGCCCTGTTCTGACCGCTCACCGCCCGCAGATCGCCGCCAGGTCCGCGCCCGCCCGCAGCAGCGCCACGGTCCTGTCGGCGATCCGGTCGAGGCGCCGCCGCAGAAGGAGCCCGGTCTCCTCCAGCCCGTCGAGCCGGTCGAGGGAACCCGTGATCTCGCGCACGGCGGCGATGCCGTACCCGCTGCCGCGGAGCGCCGCGACGACACGGGCGGCCCGGATCGCCGTGACACCGTAGCGACGGGCCCGCAGCGAGGTCACCCGCTCGGGAGCGACCAGCCCCTCCTGCTCCCAGAACCGCAGGGTGGAGGGCCGGACACCCAGCGCCGCCGCCAGCTCGGTGATCGTCATCGCGTCGCTCCCGGCCTCCGGCTCACCGTTCCCCGCCTCCCGCCGGATCGCCCGCAACGCCTCCTGGGCGCGCAGGACCTCCTCGCGTTCCCGGGCCAGCCGGACGTGCACCGCGCTGATCGCCGAGGCCGCCTCCACGAGCGGCTCCGTCCGCACCCGCGCGAGCAACTCCCGTGCCTCGACGGGCCCGACGGCCCCCGCGAGCCCCCGGTAGGCGCGCAACGCGTGCACATGGACCGGTGTGTAGGAGCGGTAGCCGTTGGCCGAGCGGGCGGCCGGCGGGATCACCCCCAGCCGCTCCAGATCCCGCACCTGCTGCACCGAGTACCCCGACTCCCGGGCGACGTCGACCGTGCGCAACGGCCCCACCCCGTCCACCCCCCTCCCTCCCCCTCCACCCGCCAAACCCCACACAAGCACTTGAAGGTCATGCTCGAACCATGAGTATGGAGCAGATCATCGCGACCGTGCGATCCTTCGACGGCGCGCTCGTGGTCGTCCCGGCCCCGGGTGGCGGCCTTCCCGAGATCGCCTGGGGCGACGCGTTCTTCTACCACGCCCCCGACGGCCGGATGCCCGAGCGGACCCAGCCATACGGCACGATCGTCACCAAGGACTACCCCGGCGACACCGCCTCCGCCCTCGATGCGCCGGGCCGCTGGCGCGTGAACATCAAGGTCGACCGGCCGACGTTCCTCGAACTCACCGGGGAGGAACCGCGCGCCCTCGTCCTCCCCCGCGACCACACGGCCGCCGACACCGTGCTGCCCCACCCCGTGTACGGCGCGCTCGGCTGGATCTCGGTGGTCAACCCCGCCGACCGGACGACGGAGACGGTCCTGCGGCTCCTGCGAACGGCCCACGCCACCGCCCGCGCCCGCGGCGAACGGTGAACTCAGGCCGGTCGCGCCTCCAGCTCCCGCAGCAGCCGGGGCAGGGCCGTGCCGATGGGATCGCGGACGACCTCGTCGGCGATCTCGTCGTACGGGGTCGGCTCGGCGTTGACGATGATCAGGCGGGCGCCGTGGTCGGCGGCGACGCCGGCGAGGCCCGCGGCGGGTTGGACCTGGAGGCTGGTGCCGACGGCGATGAACACCGTGCAGGCCTTGGTGATCGCGAGCGCGTCGCCGAGGACGACCGGGTCGAGCCGCTCGCCGAACATGACGGTGGCCGCCTTGAGGATCCCGCCGCACTCCAGACAGGGCGGGTCCGCCTCGCCGGCGTCCAGGCGGGCGAGGGCGTCCACCATCCGGCCGCGGGCGTGACACTTCGTACAGACCACCCCGTGCGCGGTGCCGTGCAGCTCCAGCACCTTGCGCTCGGGCAGGCCGGCGCGCTGGTGGAGCCCGTCCACGTTCTGGGTGATCACCCGCACCGGGATCCCGGACCGCTCCAGCTCGGCGACGGCCAGGTGCGCGGCGTTCGGCTCGGCCCGCAGCGCCCCGGTCTCGCGCCGCATCAGCCAGGACCGCCGCCGGATCTCCGGGTCCCGCATGTAGGAGTCGTAGGTGACGAGCTTCTCGGCCTCGGGGTCCCGTCGCCACAGGCCGTTCGGACCGCGGTAGTCGGGGATCCCGGAATCGGTGGAGATGCCGGCACCGCTGAGGAGGGCGACGAGTGGCCTGTTCATGGGCCCGAGAGTAGGGTGCCCGCCCGGTCGGGGCGAACGGATATCCGGTACGCCGGCCGGGGCGTCAGCAGGTCTCGTGGACGTAGCCGGCGGAGCCCTCGGGCACGACCTCCTCGTCGCGGCGCACCACGCTGAGGGTGTCGCCCCAGCCGGAGCACGCCTGCGCCAGACCCTTCGCCGTGTACTCGACCACGAGCACGTTGCCGTCGAAGGCCTCGGCGAACGCGCCGCACTCGTCGTACTCGGCGCACTCCTCCACCACGGCGAAGTCCAGGCCCACGGCCGCCCGGTCGGCCACCAGCTCGACGGTGTTCTTCTGCGCGATGGCCAGGCCGTCGGCGTGGGCGTGCGCCGCCAGCAGCTTCATGAGCGCCTCGGCCTGGTCGGCCCGGAGGTAGGACGGGAAGCGGGTGAAGGTGTCGTAGTTGTCGGGTTCGACGGCCCGGTAGCCCTTGGCCGCGCACCCGTCGATCCAGGTGTTCAGCTCGGCGGCGATACGTCGCCGCTTGGCGTCGGTACGGATGTCCAGGATCGCCTCGTTCCAGTCCGTGTCGTAGACGACCTTCCCGTCGGCGTCGCGCAGCAGCAGGTCGGCGTCCCAGTCGCCCTCCGCGCCCTCCTGCGCCTGGAAGGCGTTGATGTTGCAGATGTTGTAGACACCGGCCGCGGGGGCGCTCTCGTGGCTGCGGCTCACCACCTTCACCCCGGGCGCGGGGGCGTACGCGCCGCCTATCTGGTAGTCCCACCGCACATGCTTCGGCGGCGGCGTCACCGCGACGCCCGATGCGGACGGGGACGCGGAGGGGGTGGGGGAGGAGGATGAGGACGGGGACGGGGACGGGGACGGGGATGAGGACGGGGGTTGCGCGGTGGTGGGGGAAGCGCTGTTCTGGGGTCGCGACGTGATCTTCACCGCCGCGATGCTCAGCCCGGTGACCGCCAGGGCCGCGGCGAGGCCGACGAGGACGCGCCGATTCCGGTGTCCGTGACGGGCGCGGGGCCGGTCCGCCCCTTCGTCCGCAGGCCCGGGCGCACCCGGCATTCCCGGCCCCTCGGGGCCCTCGGGCTCCACCGGCACCTCGGAATCCGGCAACGTCCGCAGCGTACGGCGCAGTTCGTCGAGGTCGGGGCGGGCGGCCGGGTCCTTGTCCAGACAGCGTTCGGCGATGCCGCGGAGCGGTTCGGCGACTCCGTCCAGGGCCGGAGCCTCGTACATCACCTGGTAGCCCGTCAGATACGGGCTGCTGCCGTCGAACGGACGGTTGCCGGTCGCCGCGTAGACCAGCAGCGACCCCAGTGAGAAGACGTCCGAGGCGCCGGTGACCTCGCGCGGCGCGGTGAACTGCTCCGGCGACATGAAGGGCGGGGTGCCGATCAGCCGGCCGGTCATGGTGAGGGCCTCGTTGTCGACGGCGTGCGAGATGCCGAAGTCGATGACGCGGGGGCCGTCCTCGGCCATCAGGACATTGCTCGGCTTCAGGTCACGGTGCACCACACCGGCCCGGTGGATGTCCCGAAGCGCCTCGACGAGCCCCAGCGCGAGCACCCGCAACGCGCGTCCGCGCAGCGGGCCGTCCTTGGCCACGATGTCCGACAGCGTGCGGCCCGGGACGTACAGCGTCGCCATCCACGGCTGTGGCCCGTCCGGGTCCGCGTCCACCACGGGGGCGGTGAAGGCCCCGCTCACCCGGCGGGCCGCCGTGACCTCCTGCCGGAAGCGCGTCCGGAACTCCTCGTCCTGCGCGTACGGCGGGTGCACGACCTTGACCGCGACCTGTCGCCCCGAGTCCGAGAGGCCCAGATAGACGACGCCCATACCGCCGCTGCCGAGTCGGCCGACCAGTGTGTAGCCGCCTATGGACTCGGGATCGCCTGGGCTCAGCGACATCGCGCGTCACCTTTTCCAAGTGCCGGGCTTCGAAAAGCTGTTCAAGGGGCAACAGACTAGGCCCTGTCCGGCCGCTCACTCCTGCCGGGTCCACGGGCCCGTCACCCCCTGGGGCCACGCCCCGGCCCTGACACGGACGGCCGCTGTCGGCCGATCATGGCGCATGACGCGTGCGCTGTCGACGCCCGTTGTTGCTCGGAGCTTGTTCGCCGGCCGGATGTGCGGGTGCAGGCCCGGGTGTTACCGTCCGGGCATGGCCAAGGTCACCGTCTCCCTCGACGCCCAGCTGGTCGTCGAGGTCATGGTTCTCTCCGGCGTGGGCAACCCCCAGGACGCCGTCGAACTCGTCGTCCGGGACTACATCGAACGCGGCCACCGCACGGAGGCCCGGGTCGCCGCACGCGACGAGGCACTCCGCGAGGTCGACACCACACCACAGAACCCCGAGGGCTGACGGGACCGCGGCCCGGAGCCCGGCCACTGCGCCGACGGCGCGACGGTCGACCCACCGCCCGGGAGCTGCCCCCTGGCGGCAGGACCGCCGACCTGCCGCCCGGAGTCCAGCCCACCTGCCGCCCGAAGGCCAGCCGACCCGTCGGCTGGAGGACGGCCCATCTGCCGACCGAAGGTCAGTCGAGCCGTGGCCCGGAGTTCAGCGACCCGTCGGCCGGAGGACGGCCCCTCTGCCGACCGAAGGTCAGTCGAGCCGTGGCCCGGAGTTCAGCGACCCGTCGGCCGGAGGACGGCCCCTCTGCCGACCGAAGGTCAGTCGAGCCGT
>NZ_JBEXXE010000003.1:172813-200429 GCF_040630255.1 Streptomyces sp. NPDC005820 | reverse complement strand
GTGGCCCGGAGTTCAGCGACCCGTCGGCCGGAGGACGGCCCCTCTGCCGACCGAAGGTCAGCCATCCGTCGCCCGAGTTCAGCGACCCGTCGGCCCAGGTCAGCCGACCCGTCGGCCGTTCTCCAGCTCGATCGGTCCCGAGCCGTCCGCCAGTGCGTCCAGTCCGGCCAGGACCCGGTGGCCGAGGGCGCCCAGCAGATGGCCGGTGATCTCCTCGCGCGCCACCAGCCGCCAGGACAGCAGCTCCTCCTCCTGCAGCCGGATCGCCTTGAGGTCGTCCTCGTCGAGGACCCCGCCGTCGTAGAGATACGCCACCAGCGGCGGCCGGCCCGGCCCGACCACCCAGTCCACCGCGAGCAGCCGCCCGAGCGGACGGTCGAGACCGATCTCCTCCAGCGTCTCGCGGCGCGCGCCCTCGCGGGGCGTCTCGTTCCGGTCGGACTCGATGGTGCCGCCCGGCAGCGCCCAGCCGTCGCGGTAGTTGGGCTCGACGAGCAGGACCTGCCCTCGCGCGTCCCGGAAGAGGGCGGCGGCGCCGGCCAGGACACGGGGCAGGGAGGCGATGTACGCGGCGAAGTCGGAGGCGCTGGAAGCAGTCACCCCAGCAGGGTAACCAGCGCCGTCGCCCGCTCCCCCCGCCCGCGACCGCACGCGCCCGGCCATGGCGCCCCGATGCACTCGCACACCCACCCGCACGCCCCCGCGCGCCCCCAGGCCTTCGCGTCCCCTTCGCGCCCCTTTCGCCTCCCCCTACGTCTCCACCAACCGCACCGTCCGCTCCGCCAGCTCGCTGATGCGGGCCCCGTCGAAGCCGAACACCGCGCTGTGCACGGTGTCCTCCAGCGGGTCCGTCCAGTGGGCCGGGATCGCCCGTGCCCCGGTGAGGACGCCGGCCACCGAGCCCGCCGTGGCGCCGTTGGAGTCGGTGTCCAGTCCGCCGCGGACCGTGAGGGCGAGGGTGCGGGTGAAGTCGCCGTCGCCGTAGAGCAGTCCGGCGGTGAGGACGGCAGCGTTCGGGACGGTGTGGATCCAGCCGAGACCGGATGTCTCGCCGCCGATCGTGGCGAGGGTGTCCTCCCAGCTCAGGCCCGTGTCGTGGAGGGCGGCGACCCGGCGCACGGTCCGGGCCAGACGGCAGCTCGCCGGGATGACGGCCATCGCCTCCTCGAGCGCGCCGCGCACCGTCGGCGCGGTGAACGCCGCCGCGATCAGCGCGGCCGACCACATGGCCCCGTACACCCCGTTCCCGGTGTGCGAGAGCACCGCGTCCCGGCGGGCGAGGGACGCGGCGCGCCGCGGGTCGCCGGGGCTGGTCCAGCCGTAGACGTCGGCGCGGATGAGGGCGCCGATCCACTCCTGGTAGGGGTTGTCGTACGTCGCCGTCAGCGGCGGTCTGATGCCGCCCGCGAGGTTGCGGTAGGCGGCGCGCTCCGCGGTGAACGTCTGCAGATACGGCAGCCGCAGCAGCCACAGGTCGCCGACCTGCTCGGTGGTGAAGGCGAAGCCGTGGGTCTCGAGCAGGTCGAGGCCGAGGATCGCGTAGTCGACGTCGTCGTCGCGGCAGCTGCCGTGCACCCGGCCGCGGACACAGCTGCGCCATTCGGGCCGCAGCCGCCCGCGGTCCTCCTCGGTGGCGGGCTCGGGCAGATAGTCGGTGAGGGGGAGCGCGCCGGCGCGGCGCAGATAGCCGTCGATGCGGTCGCGGGTCCACACCTCGCCCTGTTCGACCGGTTTGCCGAGCATGTTGCCGGCGATACGGCCCAGCCAGCCGCCGAGCACACGGTCGGCGAGGTCGGGCCCGGTGGTCTCAGCCGTCCCCACGGGGGTCATGGCTCCGGTTTACCCGATTCCGGGCGCCCTCGCGCGGTTTTCGGCGTCCCCCACAGACGGCCCTCAGACTGTTCCAGGGTGCGGGCAACGCATGACGGCGGGGGCGTCCTCCGGTTAAGGTCGCAGCGGCGCGACTGGCCCTGACGTGCGCGGGGCCCGGAGAGCAAGGGGATGGAAACGGTGGCGGACGCTGCAACGCAGGGCACCCGACGACGGGTGCTCGTGGCCGCGGACAAGTTCAAGGGGTCGCTGACGGCCGTACAGGTCGCCGAGCGGGTGACGGCCGGGCTGCGCCGGGCCGTGCCGGACGTCGAGGTGGAGGCGCTGCCGGTCGCCGACGGCGGCGACGGCACGGTCGACGCGGCGGTCGCGGCCGGGTTCGAACGCCGGGAGGTACGGGTCGCCGGTCCCCTCGGGCACGAGGTCACGGCCGCGTTCGCGCTGCGCGGCGACACCGCCGTGGTGGAGATGGCGGAGGCGAGCGGTCTGCAGCGGCTGCCGGCCGGTGTCTTCGCCCCGCTGACGGCCTCGACGTACGGCTCCGGAGAGCTGCTGCGGGCCGCGCTGGACGCGGGGGTGCGGACGATCGTGTTCGGGGTCGGCGGCAGTGCGACCACCGACGGCGGCGCGGGCATGCTGTCCGCGCTCGGGGCCCGGTTCCTGGACGAGGACGGCGAGCCGGTGGCGCCGGGCGGCGGCGGACTCGCGGACCTGGACCGCGTCGACCTGTCCGGCCTCGACCCCCGGCTGTCCTCCGTGGAACTGGTCCTCGCCAGTGACGTGGACAATCCGCTGACCGGCCCGAAGGGCGCCCCGGCGGTGTACGGGCCGCAGAAGGGCGCCTCCCCGGACGACGTGGAGGCGCTGGACGCGGCGCTCGCGCACTACGCGAAGGTGCTGGAGGCGGAGGTGGGCCCGCAGGCCGCGGGGTACGCGGCCGCGCCGGGCGCCGGCGCGGCGGGCGGCATCGGCTACGGCGCCCTGCTGCTGGGCGCCCGGTTCCGGGCCGGAATCGAGGTGATGCTCGACGTGCTGGGCTTCGCGCCGGCCCTGGAGCGGGCGGAGCTGGTGATCACCGGCGAGGGCTCGCTGGACGAGCAGACTCTGCACGGCAAGGCCCCCGCGGGGGTCGCGGCCGCCGCCCGCGCGGCCGACAAGGAGGTCGTCGCGGTCTGCGGACGGCTGGCCCTGCCGCCGGAGGCCCTCGGCCGTGCCGGGATCCGCCGGGCGTACCCCCTGACGGAGCTCGAGCCGGACGTGGCGGCCTGCATCGCCGACGCCGGCCCGATCCTGGAGCGGGTGGCCGAACGGATCGGCCGCGACTTCCTGACCTGAGCCGGGGTCGGGGCAGCGGGGTCAGCCCGCCGCCCAGGTCCCTGAAGTAGCTGCCGGTGCCGAGGCCGTACACCTTGCCGTTCTTGAACCACTGCTTCGAGATCTGGTGGACGGTCTTCGCGGTGGTCTCCCAGACCAGGGAGTGGCCGGCGCCCTCGAGGCAGAACATCAGCTTCTTCGGTCCCTTGACGGCCGCGTAGAGGGCCGGCACGGAGAAGCGCAGGATGTCGGGGAAGGCCGCCGGGCTGTTGGCCGTCCGGTCCAGCTCGCCGTAGACGATCGCCACGGGAACCCGGTCGCCGAGCACATGCGTGCCGGCCGGGTTCTCGTACGGCGCGGTCTGGTTGTTCCAGCCCACCAGTAGGTGTTCCGGTACCGCAGGACGCCCTAGTACTCGCCCGGCGTCTCCTCGGGCCCCCACTTGCTGCCCACGGGGTCGTTGTCCGTGCAGGCGTCCCACACGCGGTCCTCGATGCCGGGTTCCCACAGGGCGGGGGTGCTGCTGAGCGACGCCTTGACCTCGGTCTTGCCGGCGACGTGCATCGGGAAGCCGAACATGGAGGCCGGTGTGGACACCGGCAGCGTCTGGGCCCCGGGCGGGTGTCCGAAGGGGTGGTCGGGCTTCTCCGACCAGCGGCCCTTCGGCGGGAAGACCGGGGCCAGCAGGAACAGGCTCTCCACGTCGTCCGGGTGCTTGAGGGTGTGGGGACCCATCACGAGCGCGCCCGCGGACCAGCCGACGAGGCGGACCGGCCTGTCCCTGCCGGGCAGCCCCCTGATGTACTTCACCACCGCACCCACCTCCGCCTCCTCGCTCTCGGAGTTGCCGAGCTGGTGGGGGTACGGGGGCGGGCAGGACGCCGGGAGGGGGGTTGGGGACGAGGAGCAGGTGCCCGCGAGTTCCTGCGCCCAGCTGTACCGGGTGGGGGAGCCGCCGGGGACCGGCGGGAGGTCGAAGCCCGGGAGCGCCGGCACACTCCTGCCGTGCAGCATCAGGACCGGCTTGCGCGAGTAGTTGACGGGTCAAGGGCACACGGCGGACGCCCTTGAACCCGAAACGGGTGTGGCCCGAGCCGGAAGGGCTCGGGCCACACCCGTGTGCGGTGAGGGAGGGTCAGGGCAGCTGGGCCGCCCGTGCCTCGCGTCGGTTGTCGCGGAAGTTGTTCACCCGGCGGGCCGTGGCGAACAGCGGGATCACCGCGCCCATGACCAGCTGCAGCGCGCAGCCTGTCTGCAGGAGCAGCTGGCCGCTCGGGGCGTCGAACGCCCAGGCCGCCAGCAGACCCATCGACAGCACGATCCAGGAGAGCATCGCGCCGGCGAGGCGGCCCCGCGGCTTGGGGTACTCGACCCGGCTCACCATCAGCCAGGCGGTGCCCAGGATGGCCAGGAGCGTCGCCACGAACGGCAGCTCCAGCAGCACGATCGAGACGACGGTGAGCGCGCCGAACGGCGAGGGCATGCCCTGGAACATGCCGTTGCGCGGTGTCACGCACGAGAATCTCGCCAGGCGCAGCACCACGGCCAGCAGGACGACGATCGCGCCGAGCGCGGCCACCCGCTGGTGGGCGTCGTCGGCGACCATGCCGTAGACCAGGACGAAGTACGCCGGGGCCAGTCCGAAGCTGATCAGGTCGGAGAGGTTGTCCAGCTCCGCGCCCATGGGGGAGCTGCGCAGCTTGCGCGCGACCAGGCCGTCGAACAGGTCGAAGACGGCCGCGCAGAGCATCAGGATGACCGCCGTGGCCGCGCTGTGGCGGGCCATGCCGGTCTCCTGGTCCCCGGTGAGGTGCGGGATCAGGATGCCCGTGGTGGTGAAGTACACCGCCATGAAGCCGCACGTGGCGTTGCCGAGGGTGAGGGTGTCCGCTATCGACAGACGCAGCGAGAGGGGCATCTCCTCCTCGTCGTCCGCGTCGTCGGCCTCGGGCACCCAGCCCGCCTGGGTCTCAGGGTCAATCACGGTCAATGCGAGTCACCCCCGCCACGGTCTTCTGCCCGACCTCGACCGCGATCTCCACGCCCTCGGGCAGGTAGATGTCGACGCGCGAGCCGAAGCGGATGAGGCCGATCCGGTCGCCCTGCTCGACCTTCGTGCCCTCGGGGAGGTAGGGGACGATGCGGCGGGCGACGGCACCGGCGATCTGGATCATCTCGATGTCACCGAGCTCGGTGTCGAAGTGCCAGACGACGCGCTCGTTGTTCTCGCTCTCCTTGTTGAACGCCGGAACGAACCCGCCGGGGATGTGCTCGACGGACGTGACCGTGCCGGAGAGCGGCGCGCGGTTGACGTGGACGTTGAGCGGGCTCATGAAGATCGCGACCCGGGTGCGCCCGTCCTTCCACGGCATGATGCTCTGCACCACTCCGTCGGCGGGGGAGATGACCCGGCCCGAGGCGATCTCGCGCTCGGGGTCGCGGAAGAACCACAGCATGCCCGCCGCGAGAGCGGTGGCGGGTACGGCGACGGCCTTGGCGACGCCCGAGCGGCGGGCGCGGACCAGGCTGACGGCTGCGGTGGCGACGGTCGGCAGAAGCCACGGCGATGCTCCGCGCGCGAGGCGTGCGCCTACCAGGCGGTCGCGGTGTGCAGAGGTTTGGCTGTGGGGCATGGATGACCTTCGTAGCGGACGATGCCGCGCTTCGACGGGGGACGGCGGCTTTCCGGCGATCGTAGCGGTTCGGGGGCGCAACTGGGTAAGCCAGGAAGCCGAGTCGACGGCCGGGGGAAGTTGACGGGGTGTGATCTTCTTCTCGAAGAAAACACCCCCAACCCGGACATCTAGCCCTGGAACCGATACTCTTCGAGCAGTCGGCGCCCGATGATCATTTTCTGGATTTCGGCGGTACCTTCACCGATCAGCAGCATCGGGGCCTCGCGGTAGAGGCGCTCGATCTCGTACTCCTTGGAGAAGCCGTAGCCGCCGTGGATCCGGAAGGCGTCCTCCACGACCTCCTTGCAGTACTCGGAGGCGAGGTACTTCGCCATACCGGCCTCAAGGTCGTTTCGTTCGCCGGAGTCCTTTTTGCGTGCCGCGTTCACCATCATGGCATGCGCGGCCTCGACCTTGGTAGCCATCTCGGCGAGCTTGAACTGGATCGCCTGGTGCTGGGCGATCGCCTTGCCGAACGTGTGCCGCTGCTGTGCGTACTGGATGCCCAGCTCGAAGGCACGCTGAGCGACGCCGCAGCCACGCGCCGCCACGTTCACGCGTCCCACCTCGACGCCGTCCATCATTTGGTAAAAACCTCGGCCGGTGACCCCGCCGAGCACCCGATCGGCGGGAAGCCGCAGGCCATCCATGATCAGCTCGGTGGTGTCGACGCCCTTGTAGCCCATCTTCTCGATCTTGCCGGGGATCGTGAGGCCGGGGCGGACCTCTCCGAAGCCGGGCTCCTTCTCGATCAGGAAGGTCGTCATCGACTTGTGGGGCGCCGTGCCCTCAGGGTGTCCTTCGTCACTTCTGACCAGAACGGCCACCAGGGACGACGTACCGCCGTTCGTCAGCCACATCTTCTGACCGTTCAGGACGTACTCCTCGCCGTCCTTCACCGCCTTCGACGTGATCGCCGACACATCCGAGCCGAGGCCCGGCTCCGACATCGAGAACGCGCCCCGGATGTCGCCGGCCGCCATCCGCGGCAGGAAGTGGTCCTTCTGCTCCTGCGTGCCGTGCTGCTTGAGCATGTACGCCACGATGAAGTGCGTGTTGATGATCCCGGAGACGGACATCCAGCCCCGGGCGATCTCCTCGACGCACAGCGCGTACGTGAGGAGCGACTCGCCCAGGCCCCCGTACTCCTCGGGGATCATCAGGCCGAACAGGCCGAGTTCCCTCAGGCCGTCGACGATCGCCTGCGGGTACTCGTCGCGGTGCTCCAGCTCGGTGGCGACCGGGATGATCTCCTTGTCCACGAAGTCGCGGACGGTGGAGAGGATCTCCTGCTGGATGTCCGTCAGACCGGCGGTCTGGGCAAGTCGCGCCATGGCTACTTCTCCTGCTGCTTCGGCTCGGGGCGGCCCGGCTGCTCGCCGCCGCGCTCCTTGATGTACGTCTCGGTCGGCACCATCACCTTGCGACGGAACACGCACACGAGCGTGCCGTCCTGCTTGTAGCCCTTGGTCTCGACGTGGACGATCCCGCGGTCGTTCTTCGACTTCGACGGCCACTTGTCCAGCACGGTCGTCTCGCCGTAGATCGTGTCGCCGTGGAAGGTCGGCGCCACGTGGCGGAGCGACTCGATCTCCAGGTTGGCGATCGCCTTGCCGGACACGTCCGGCACGGACATGCCGAGCAGGAGCGAGTAGATGTAGTTCCCGACCACGACGTTCTTGCCGAAGTCCGTGGTGTTCTCGGCGTAGTTGACGTCCATGTGGAGCGGGTGGTGGTTCATGGTGAGGAGACAGAACAGATGGTCGTCGTACTCGGTGACCGTCTTGCCCGGCCAGTGCTTGTACGTCGCCCCGACCTCGAACTCCTCGTAGGTGCGTCCGAACTGCATCGTCACGCCTCCGGGATCTCGAACGCCGACGTGCGCTTCATGCCGGCCGCGCGGCCCTTGCCCGAGACGACCAGCGCCATCTTGCGGCTGGCCTCGTCGATCATCTCGTCGCCGAGCATCGCCGAGCCCTTCTTGCCGCCCGCCTCGGACGTGTAGTAGTCGTACGCGTCCAGGATCAGCTCGGCGTGGTCGTAGTCCTCCTGCGAGGGCGAGAAGATCTCGTTGGACGCCTCGACCTGGCCCGGGTGCAGCACCCACTTGCCGTCGAAGCCGAGCGCGGCGGCGCGCTGCGCGACCTCGCGGTAGCCGTCGACGTTGCGGATCTGCAGGTAGGGGCCGTCGATCGCCTGGAGGTCGTTGGCGCGGGCGGCCATCAGGATCTTCATCAGGATGTAGTGGTAGGCGTCCGCCGGGTAGCCGGGCGGCTGCTCGCCCACGACCAGCGACTTCATGTTGATCGACGCCATGAAGTCGGCCGGGCCGAAGATGATCGTCTCGATGCGCGGGGAGGCCTGCGCGATCTCGTTGACGTTGTTCAGGCCCTGGGCGTTCTCGATCTGCGCCTCGATGCCGATCTTGCCGACCTCGAAGCCCATGGTCTTCTCGATCTGGGTCAGCAGCAGGTCCAGGGCGACGATCTGCTGCGCGTTCTGCACCTTCGGCAGCATGATGCAGTCGAGGTTCGGGCCGGCGCCCTCGACGACCGTCACGACGTCACGGTACGTCCACTCGGTCGTCCAGTCGTTGACGCGCACGACCCGGGTCTTGCCCGTCCAGTCGCCCTCGTTGAGGAACTTGACGATGGTGTGCCGCGCCTCGGGCTTGGCGAGCGGGGCGCACGCGTCCTCCAGGTCGAGGAAGACCTGGTCCGCCGCCAGGTCCTGCGCCTTCTCCAGGAAGCGGGGGTTGCTGCCCGGGACCGCGAGACACGAGCGGCGCGGACGCAGACGGTTGACGGTCATGCGGGGACCTCCAGGGGGTCGAGCTTGTTCGCTTTGCGGATCTCGTCGACGATGCGGCCGATGATTCCGGTGATGTCGAAGTCCTTCGGGGTGAAGACGGCGGCCACTCCGGCGGCCCTGAGTTGCTCGGCGTCACCATTGGGGATGATGCCACCGGCGATCACCGGTATATCTGTGGCACCGGCCACACGGAGCCGTTCCAGCACGTCCGGCACCAGTTGCGCGTGCGAGCCGGACAGGATCGACAGGCCCACCGCGTGCACGTCCTCGGCGAGCGCCGCGTCCACGATCTGCTCCGGGGTGAGCCGGATGCCCTGGTAGACCACCTCGAACCCGGCGTCCCGCGCGCGCACGGCGATCTGCTCGGCACCGTTGGAGTGCCCGTCCAGACCCGGCTTGCCGACCAGGAAGCGCAGCTTGCCCGCGTTGAGGTCCTTGGCCGTCGACTCCACCCTGCGGCGGACCTCCGCCATGGCCGAGCCCTCCTCGGCGGGGACCGCCACCGGCGCCGAGGAGACCCCGGTCGGCGCCCGGAACTCACCGAACACCTCGCGCAGGGCCCCGGCCCACTCACCGGTCGTGACCCCGGCGCGTGCGCACTCCAGGGTGGCCTCCATGAGGTTGTCGGTGCCCTTGGCGGCCTCCTTCAGCCGCTCCAGCGCCTTGCAGGGCCGCGGGTGGTTGAACGGCGGCTGGTAGCGGGTGTCGCGCCAGGTCTGCAGCGACGAGATGACACGGGCCTCGACAGCCGGATCGACTGTCTGGATGGCCGTGTCGAGATCGGCCGTCAAGGGATTCGGCTCGGTCGTATTGAAGATGTTGACGCCGACGATCTTCTCTTGACCGGACTCAATACGAGCCCGCCGCTCGGCGTGCGAGGAGACCAGCTGCGACTTCAGGTAGCCGGACTCCACGGCGGCCATCGCGCCGCCCATCTCCTGGATCCGCGCGATCTCCGCGAGGGACTCCTCGACGAGCTTCGCGACCTTCGCCTCGATGACGTGCGAGCCCGCGAAGATGTCCTCGTACTCCAGCAGATCGCTCTCGTGCGCGAGGACCTGCTGGATGCGCAGCGACCACTGCTGGTCCCAGGGGCGGGGCAGCCCCAGGGCCTCGTTCCAGGCCGGCAGCTGCACGGCACGCGCGCGTGCGTCCTTCGACAGCGTCACGGCCAGCATCTCCAGCACGATCCGCTGGACGTTGTTCTCCGGCTGCGCCTCGGTCAGCCCGAGCGAGTTGACCTGGACGCCGTACCGGAAGCGGCGCTGCTTGGGGTTCTCGATGCCGTACCGCTCGCGCGTGACCTGGTCCCAGATCCGCCCGAACGCCCGCATCTTGCACATCTCCTCGACGAAGCGGACGCCCGCGTTCACGAAGAAGGAGATCCGGGCCACGACGTCACCGAACTTCTCGGCGGGGACCTGCCCCGAGTCGCGCACGGCGTCGAGCACCGCGATCGCGGTGGACATCGCGTACGCGATCTCCTGGACCGGCGTGGCGCCCGCCTCCTGCAGGTGGTAGCTGCAGATGTTGATCGGGTTCCACTTCGGGATGTGGGAGACCGTGTACGCGATCATGTCCGTCGTCAGGCGCAGACTCGGCCCCGGCGGGAAGACGTGCGTGCCCCGGGACAGGTACTCCTTGACGATGTCGTTCTGGGTCGTGCCCTGGAGCCGGGTGATGTCCGCTCCCTGCTCCTCGGCGACGACCTGGTAGAGCGCCAGCAGCCACATGGCGGTGGCGTTGATCGTCATCGAGGTGTTCATCTGCTCCAGGGGGATGTCCTGGAACAGCCGGCGCATGTCACCGAGATGGGCCACCGGCACACCGACCCGGCCGACCTCGCCGCGGGCGAGGACGTGGTCGGAGTCGTAGCCGGTCTGCGTCGGCAGGTCGAACGCCACCGACAGGCCCGTCTGGCCCTTGGCGAGGTTGCGCCGGTACAGCTCGTTGGACGCCTCGGCCGTGGAGTGACCGGCGTACGTGCGCATGAGCCACGGCCGGTCCTTCTCCCGCGCGCCTTCGGCGGGCTGACGCTCAGTCATCTATGACCTCGGGTGTCTCAGATGTTGCGGAAGCGGTTGATGGCGTCGAGGTGCTTGGCGCGCATCTCCTCGTCGCGCACGCCGAGGCCCTCCTGGGGGGCGAGGCAGAGCACGCCGACCTTGCCCTGGTGGAGGTTGCGGTGCACGTCGTACGCGGCCTGGCCGGTCTCCTCCAGGGAGTAGACCTTCGACAGGGTCGGGTGGATCTTGCCCTTCGCGACGAGCCGGTTGGCCTCCCAGGCCTCGCGGTAGTTGGCGAAGTGCGAGCCGATGATCCGCTTCAGGGACATCCACAGGTAGCGGTTGTCGTACTCGTGGTTGTAGCCCGAGGTGGACGCGCAGGTGACGATGGTGCCGCCCTTGCGGGTGACGTAGACGGAGGCGCCGAAGGTCTCGCGGCCGGGGTGCTCGAAGACGATGTCGACGTCCTCGCCGCCGGTCAGCTCACGGATGCGCTTGCCGAACCGCTTCCACTCGCGCGGGTCCTGCTCCTGCTCGTTCTTCCAGAACCTGTAGCCCTCGGCGTTGCGGTCGATGATCGCCTCGGCGCCCATGGCCTTGCAGATCTCGGCCTTCTGCGGCGAGGACACGACACAGATGGGGTTGGCGCCGCCGGCCAGCGCGAACTGGGTGGCGTACGAGCCGAGTCCGCCGCTCGCGCCCCAGATCAGGACGTTGTCGCCCTGCTTCATGCCGGCGCCGTTGCGGGAGACCAGCTGCCGGTAGGCGGTGGAGTTGACCAGGCCGGGGGCGGCGGCCTCCTCCCAGCTGAGGTGGTCCGGCTTCGGCATCAGCTGGTTGGACTTGACCAGCGCGATCTCGGCGAGGCCACCGAAGTTGGTCTCGAAGCCCCAGATGCGCTGCTCCGGGTCGAGCATCGTGTCGTTGTGGCCGTCGGACGACTCCAGCTCGACGCTGAGGCAGTGCGCGACGACCTCGTCGCCCGGCTTCCAGGCGTTGACGCCGGGGCCGGTGCGCAGGACGACGCCCGCGAGGTCGGAGCCGATGATGTGGTACGGCAGGTCGTGCCGCCTGGTCAGCTCGCTGAGCCGGCCGTAGCGCTCGAGGAAGCCGAAGGTGGACAGCGGCTCGAAGATCGAGGTCCACACGGAGTTGTAGTTGACCGAGGAGGCCATGACGGCCACCAGGGCCTCGCCCGGGCCGAGCTCGGGAAGCGGCACCTCGTCGAGGTGGATCGACTTGCGCGGGTCCTTGTCGCGGGTCTCGAGCCCGGCGAACATCTCCGTCTCGTCCTTGTGGACGGTGATCGCGCGGTACGACTCGGGAAGCGGCAGGGCGGCGAAGTCGGCCGGCGTCGCGTCCGGCGACTGGATCGCGTCCAGGATGTCCTGAGTGGTCACGGTGTTGCCTCCGGCGGTGAGCGCCCTGAGGGAGGGGCGCTGAGGGTTGGTTCGGTGCTGTTCGGCAGCGCTTTGTGGCGCGGGAGGTTGCCTGTGACGCAGGCGTCCGGGCGCGCAGACCATGTGCTGCGGGGACAGCCGGCGTACGAAAGGTCTCTGCACGCCGGCCGCCCGGACACCTTCAACGTATGACACCGCGTGTCAGCTCGCAAGGCACTGAGTGCCAGTTCTTTGCCTCAGATGAAATCTTTACGTAACAAATGAGCGATGATCGATCGAATGGGGTCTGAAATCCGCGTGAAAAGGTGCCCTGACATGCCAAAACGGCCACCCGGGCGGGTGGCCGTCATCACAGGGGGAAGGCGCGGTCAGCGTTCCTTGAGGGCCTGTTCGATGGTGCGCATGACCTCGTCGAGCGGGGCGTCGGTACGGGCGACCGTCACCAGCACCTCGCCCTGCGCGGAGACCGCCGCGGGGGCCGGCCGGGCCGGCGCGCCGCCGCCGCTGCGTCCGGCGCCGATACCGGTGCCGAAGGTCCGGTGGACGATCGCGAAGGCGTGGTCGAGCTGGGTCTCGACGTCGCCCTGGCCGCCGGCCCTCAGCCAGCGCCGCAGGACGTGGTTGTGGGCGGTGACCACGGCGGAGGCGGCGACCTCGGCGAGCAGCGGGTCGTCGTTGGCGTCGTCGTCGTGCGCGTGCTCGTCGAAGTGGCCGAGAAGGTAGCGGGTGAACAGCCGCTCGTAGCGGGCCACCGAGGCGATCTCCGCCTCCCGCAGGGTGGGCACCTCACGGGTCAACTTGTAGCGGGCGACCGAGATCTCCGGCCGCGCCGCGTACATCTTCATGACCTCCTTGATGCCGCGGCACACGGTGTCGAGGGGGTGCTCGTGCGCCGGGGCCGCGTTGAGGACGGCCTCGGCGCGGATCAGGGTGTCGTCGTGGTCGGGGAAGATCGCCTCTTCCTTGGAGCGGAAGTGGCGGAAGAACGTGCGGCGGGCGACGCCGGCCGCGGCCGCGATCTCGTCGACGGTGGTCGCCTCGTACCCCTTCGTGGCGAACAGCTCCATGGCCGCGGCCGCCAGTTCGCGGCGCATCTTGAGCCGCTGGGCGGCCGCGCGGCTGCCCGCGGCACTCTCCGAAACGTCGGGCGTGGCTGGTGTACGTGGGGACCTGGCGGGCTGGGACATGCCCCGAACGTACTGCATGCGCGCAGCTCTCTGCGCAGGTCCGGGGTTTCCCCCGCCCCTGACGGGCGGGGGAGATCCGGGCCCGGCGGGCGCGAGGGGCCCGCCGGGGTCGAGCAGTCCGCCCCAGTCCCGGTCGCCGTCGAACCAGTCGCCGGCGCCGTCAGCGGCGGGCATATTCGCGGAAACCGCGGCCCGTCTTGCGGCCGAGGCAGCCCGCGGCCACCAGGTGCTCCAGCAGCGGGGCGGGGGCGAGTCCCGGGTCGCGGAACTCGCGGTGCAGGACCTTCTCGATCGCGAGGGAGACGTCCAGCCCGACGACGTCGAGCAGTTCGAACGGACCCATCGGGTAACCGCCGCCCAGCTTCATCGCGGCGTCGATGTCGTCAAGCGATGCATAGTGTTCCTGCACCATCTTGATCGCGTTGTTGAGGTACGGGAACAGCAGGGCGTTCACGATGAACCCCGCACGGTCTCCACAGTCGACGGCGTGCTTCTTGATCCGTCCACACACCTCGTGAACCGTTGAGTGGACGTCCTCGGCCGTCAACACCGTACGGACGACCTCGACCAGCTTCATGGCCGGCGCCGGGTTGAAGAAGTGCATCCCGATGACGTCCTGCGGGCGGGAGGTGGCCCGGGCGCAGGCGACGACCGGCAGCGACGAGGTGGTGGTGGCCAGCACGGCGCCCGGCTTGCAGACCTTGTCGAAGGTCGCGAACAGCTGCCGCTTGATCTCCAGGTCCTCGGCGACCGCCTCGACGGCCAGGTCGACGTCGGCGAACGCGTCGTAGGAACCGGCCGGGGTGATCCGCTCCAGGGTCTGCGCGGCGGTCTCGGCGGTCATCCGGCCCTTGTCGACCGAGCGCGCGAGGTTCTTGCCGATCCGGGCCTTCGCCGTCTGCGCCTTCTCCTCGCTGCGGGCGGCCAGGACGACGTCGTAGCCCGCCTTGGCGAACACCTCGGCGATCCCGGACGCCATCGTGCCGGAACCGGCCACACCGACGCTGTGGACCTCGCGGCCGGGGGTGCCGGAGGCGCCGGCGGCCGGCGTCAGCGCGTCCGCGACGACCGTCGCGCTGCCCGGCGCCTCGTAGGTGTAGAAGCCGCGGCCCGTCTTACGGCCCGTCAGACCGGCCTCGCTGAGCTGCTTGAGGATCGGGGCGGGCGCGTGCAGCCGGTCGCGCGACTCGGCGTACATGGCCTCCAGGACCGTACGGGCCGTGTCCACGCCGATCAGGTCGAGCAGCGCCAGCGGACCCATCGGCAGCCCGCAGCCGAGCCGCATCGCGGCGTCGATGTCCTCACGGGAGGCGTAGCGCGCCTCGTACATCGCGGCGGCCTGGTTGAGGTAGCCGAACAGCAGCCCGTCCGCGACGAATCCGGGGCGGTCGCCGACCGCGACCGGCTCCTTGCCGAGGTCGAGGGCGAGGTTGGTGACGGCGGAGACGGCGGCCGGCGCGGTCAGCACCGAGGAGACCACCTCGACCAGCTTCATCGCGGGCGCGGGGTTGAAGAAGTGCAGCCCGAGCACGCGCTCCGGGCGGGCCGACTCGGCGGCGAGCCGGGTCACGGACAGGGCGTTGGTGCCGGTGGCGAGGATCGTCTCCGGGCGCACGATCCCGTCCAGCTCGCGGAAGATCTGCTGCTTGATCTCGTACGACTCCGGAGCCACCTCGATCACCAGCTCGGCGTCGGCCGCCGCGCCCAGGTCGGTGGCGGTGCGGATCCGGGCGAGGGCGTCGGCGCGCTCCTGCTCGGTGAGCCGGCCGCGCTCGACGGCGCGGGCGGTGGAGGCCTCCAGCACGGCGAGCGAGCGGGCCGTGCGCTCCTCGCTGATGTCGATGCCGATCACCTCGCGGCCGGCCTTGGCCAGGACTTCGGCGATGCCGGTGCCCATGGTGCCGAGGCCGACGACGGCGATCGTCCGGAGCGGGGACAGAGAGGTGTCGGAGAGGGGAGTGGCCATCGCGGGACTCCAGAAGAAGAGGGTGACGACTGGGAACGCCCCCGGGTGCGCCGAGGGAACCTCTGCGAGGCCTGGGCGCACCGGGTGCGGAAAAAGGGATGCGGGTGGTGCCGGGCTACGAGCGCACACGCCCGGTGCCGGTCGCCTGGGGCGCGCACAACGCCCTTCGGACGAACGGGAGATCCGACCGGCCCTGTCCCGTGGCCGGGTCGTACAGCGGTACGTGGTACCGAACCGACTTCCTTCGCGGAGGCTGCGTCACCAGGCCGCCGCGAGGAGGATGCGAGTGGGTGACTCGCTCCAATGAGCTTAACCGGCGGGTAACGAGCGCGCCAGCCCCCGTGATGTGAGGTAACTCGCTGCGCCGCCCACCCCCTACGCTCGGCATCATGGACGAAGAGTTGCGGGCGCTCACGGAGCGCTTACGGCAGGAGTCGGGCGGCACGGCATCCTTCGAGCGGCTGGCGGCGGACGCCGGCCCCGGCGAACTGGCGGCCGTGCTCACCGAACCCGGGCAGCCGCTGTGGGCCCGGGAGGTCGCCGCCTTCCGGCTGGGCCGCGCCGGGGACCGGCGCGCCTTCGAGGCGCTCGTCCTGCTGCTCAACCACCGCGATCCACCGCGCTGCGCCTCCGCCGCGCACGCCCTGGCCCGGCTCGGCGACCCCCGCACCGCCCGCGCGGCGGCGGCCCTCGCCACCAACGAACTGCGCGTCGCCTACGCACTGCACCCCGTCCGGCTCCTGGTGGAACTGCGCGCACCGGAGTCGGTCCCCGCGCTGATCACCACCCTGCGCCGGCGTCTGACGCCCCACGACCCCTACCGGCGCGTGGCCCTCGCCTGTGTGGAGGGTCTCGGCGCGCTCGGCGACGACCGTGCCCGGCCCGTTCTGAGCGACGCCCTGGCCCATCCGGCGCTCGCGGAGGCGGCCGTGTGCGCCCTCGCCCGGATCCCCCGGCAGTGCTGACTTACCGTCAACAGCGTTTTATCGCCAATTAGTTCGAGATTTGAATACCCGTTCGAGGGGAAGATCGCCTTCCGCCGAAATCCGGCTCGGTGTGCCCGCAGGGCTGCTGCCGAAGTGACCGCGGACAAGGCCGGACCGTTCCGGCTACGGAGGGTGAGAGACAGTGACCAGTGCGCAACTCCCGGACGAGATGGACGAGATATCCGACCTGGCTCTGCGTCAAGACCCGGCAAAAACGTTCGGGCAGTTCCTCGAGGAGAAATGGTCGGCGGTCTGCCGGGGTCTGGGGATAGACCCGTGGGAGACCGAGACCGTCCTCGAGGATCTGCGAGAGGTGCTCCACCCCTGGGGCGCGCGGCCCGTCGGAACGCGCTGCGAACCGCCCTCGTTCGTCTCGGCCGACGGTTTCCCCGCCGAACTCTCCGTCAGCTGGAAGGACGGCCGGCCCGAGGTCCGCATCCTCTTCGAATCGCTCGGCTCCGACGGCACCCCGCTCGGCTGCCAGGAGGCCGGCCGGGAACTGACGCGCCGGCTCGCCGGGAGCCCCGGGACGGACATCGCGCGGTACCTGAGCATCGAGGACCTGTTCCTCACGTCCGACCCCGAGCGCTACCGGGCCACCCTCTGGCACTCCCTGGCCTGGAGACCCGGACACCGGCCCCACTACAAGGTCTACCTCAATCCGCAGGTGAACGGCCTGGACCGGGCGTACGAGGTGATGGCCGAAGCCATGCGCCGGCTGGGCCTCGCCGACGCCTGGCGGCCGGTGGCCGAGCGGGGGAAGGAACTCGCCAAGCAGGGGCACGAGCTGGAGCTCATGGCCCTCGACCTGGACGCCGGGAACACCTCCCGGGTCAAGGTCTACTACCGGCACCTCCCCATGCGGATGGAGGAGCTGGACACCGTGGCGGCCCTGGCGCACCGCTACGAGCCCGAGCGGGCGGCCCGCGCGCGGGCCGTCATCTACGGACGGCAGAGCGGCACCGTGAGCAACGAGCCGATGACCTGCCTGGCGTTCCGGGAGGGCACGCCCGGCCCCGAGGAGGCCAACCTCTATCTGCGCCTCCCGGACAACACCCGCGACGACGCGGAGGCGGCCGCCCGTATCGCCTGGCTCATGGCCCTGGAGGGAATCGACCCCCGTCCGCTCGCCGGGATCCTGCGGGAACTGGGGGCGGGCGGTCCCGGGGTCGCCGGCGGGCTTCAGGAACTCTGCAGCTACCGGACGATCTCGCCGCGGACGCCCGCGGACATCGGCCTGTACCTGAGGTTCGCCACGTACGCCGGGCATCAGGCCGGCATCCCGGCCTGACCCCGGAGCGACCCGTCCGAGTGAGGTGACGGCCCCTCAGCGGCCCCTCCAGGACCGGCGCAACGGCTCCGTGCGGTCAACGGCGACCTCGCGGAGCCCTCGCTGAGGCCTCCCGGAGACCTCCCGGAACCCTTCTCGGGGGAGACGGGCCGTTCAGCCGCGGAAGCCCAGCAGCCCGTGCAGGACCGAGCCGTGCGCCGCCGGTGAGGCGACCTTGCCGGTCAGGGGCTTGGGGTCGGGCTGGGCCCGGCAGGTCGCGTCGACCGTGCCGATGCCGCGCGGGACCGTCCCGTCGGTCAGATAGGCCGCCAGGTGCTTGTCGAGGCAGCTGTTCCCGCTCAGCGTGATGCCGTGGTTCCCGCCGCCCTGTTCGACCACGAGGCTGGAACCGTGCAGCAGGGCGTGGACGATGGCGCCGCCCTCGTACGGGGTGGCCGCGTCGTTCGTCGCCTGGAACAGCAGGACGGGCGGCAGGGCGCCGTTGGCGATGTTCACCGGGCCCCGCGACCGGGTCGGCCAGAACGCGCACGGCGCGTTGTACCAGGCGTTGTTCCACGCCATGAACGGCGCCTTGCGGTACGTCTCCCAGTTGTCCGAGCGCCACTCGTCCCAGTCGTGCGGCCAGAACGCGTCCCGGCACTGCACCGCGGTGTAGACGCTGTACCCGTTGTCCCCGGAGGCGTCCACGGCGGCGAAGTTCTCGTACGCCTGCACCAGCGGATCGGCCTTCTTGTCGTTGACGTACGCCGCGAACGCCTTGGCGAGGTGGGGCCAGTAGCCGTTGTAGTAGCCGCCCGGCAGGAAGGTGTCCTCCAGTTCCGCGGCGCCCACCTTGCCGCCGGCCGGTCTGCGGGCGAGCGCCGCCCGCATCGCGTACCACTTCGCCTCGACCCCGTCCGGGTCGCGGCCCAGCCGGTAGGTGTCGTCGTACCGGGCGATCCACGCCATCAGCGCGCGGTGCCGGTCGTTGAACGCGAGGTCCTGGGTGAGGTTGTCGTCGTACCAGACGCCCGTGGGGTCGACGATCGAGTCGAGGACCAGCCGCCGCACCCGCTGCGGGTACAGCTTGGCGTAGACCGCGCCGAGGTAGGTGCCGTACGAGTAGCCGAAGTAGTTCAGCTTCGGGGCGCCGGTGGCCGCGCGGATCGCGTCCATGTCACGGACGGTGCCGACGGTGTCGATGTACGGCAGCACGCGCGCGTACTTCCTGCCGCACGCCTCGGCGAAGGACCGCGCCCGCTTCAGGTTGGCGGCCTCCACCGCCTCGTCGGCCGGCACGGGGTCCGGGCGCACGGGGCCGAAGTGGCCGGGGGCGCAGTCGAGCGCGGGCGTGCTCTTTCCCACCCCGCGCGGGTCGAAGCCGATGACGTCGTATTGGGAAGAGACCGCCTTCGGCAGCGCCGAGGCGACGAAACCGGCGAGGGACAGGCCCCGCCCGCCGGGCCCGCCGGGGTTGACCAGCAGCGGCCCCTGGTACGTCGTCGCGGTGTGCGGGACCCGGGAGAGCGCCAGGGTGATCCGCTCCCCGCCCGGGTCGTCGTGGTCGAGCGGCACCTTCAGCGACGCGCACTGCAGCGTCGGCTGGTCGGTGGTGGCGCACTTCTTCCAGGTGAGGTGCTTCGAGGTGGGCTTCGTCGCCCGGGCGGCGGGGGCGTGCGCCGGGGTCGCGCCGGCCGGTACGGCCGTGACGGTCCCGGCCAGGACGACGGCTGTGGCGCACAGCACGGCTGCGCGAGTGTTCAAGGAGTCCTCCCAGGACGGAGGGGGGCCTGAGGCGGCCGGGCCGCGCGGCTCACGGCCCTCGCGGCATCGTCCCGGAAAGATCGTCCGGAGATACGTATTGCGGTGAGAGTTGACCCGATTGGGTGTGGTATGCGCTCGGACGCGGGATGCGCCCGGACGCGCTCAGATCAGGGTGAGCTGGGTGGGCGTGGGCTCCTCCCCGGCCGGCGCGTGCTCCGCCGGGGCGTGCTCCTCCTGCTCCGGCGGCCGGATCCGGCGCGGCATCCCGGCGGGCGCGGGCCCGATGCCGTACTCCTGGGCCAGTTCGTGCACCTGACGGGTGATCCGGCGCTGGTACCACTTGGGGGCGTACGCGCCGTCGGCGTACAACCGCTCGTAACGGCGCACGAGGTGCGGGTGGTGCTGCCCGAGCCAGGCCATGAACCACTCGCGCGCCCCGGGTCGCAGATGCAGCACGAGCGGGGTGACGGAGGTGGCCCCCGCCGCCGCGATCGCCCGCACGGTGGCCCGCAGCTGCGCCGGCTCGTCGGACAGGAACGGGATCACCGGCGCCATCAGCACCCCGACGCCCAGACCGTGCTCGGTGAAGGTCCGTACGACGTCCAGCCGCCGCTCGGGGGCCGGGGTGCCCGGCTCCACGGTCCGCCACAGCTCGGTGTCGGTGAAGCCGACCGAGACGGAGAGGCCGACGTCGGTCACCTCGGCGGACTGCTTCAGCAGGTCCAGGTCGCGCAGGATCAGCGTGCCCTTGGTCAGGATCGAGTAGGGGTTCGCACGGTCGCGCAGGGCGGCCAGGATGCCCGGCATCAGCCGGTAGCGGCCCTCCGCGCGCTGGTAGCAGTCGACGTTGGTGCCCATCGCCACGTGCTCCCCATGCCAGCGCGGCGAGGCCAGCTGGCGGCGCAGCACCTCGGGCGCGTTCACCTTGACGACTATCTGGGTGTCGAAGCCGATCCCGGTGTCCAGGTCGAGATAGCTGTGCGTCTTGCGGGCGAAGCAGTACACGCACGCGTGCGTGCAGCCCCGGTAGGGGTTCACCGTCCATTCGAACGGCATCCGGGAGGCCCCCGGCACCCGGTTGAGGACGGTGCGGGCCCGGACCTCGTGGAACGTGATGCCGGCGAACTCGGGTGTGTCGAACGTACGGGTCGTGACGGCGTCCGCACCGAACAGCGCGGTGTCCGCCGGACGGTCGTGGCGGGACTCCAGGGCGAGATTCTCCCAGCGCATGACGCCTCCCTCCGTAGCACTGTCCATGCACCTGAGCCCACAATAGAACATCTGTTCCCATGATCGTGCGAACGGGCGTCTGCCTCGGCGTTTCGCCCACCCCGTGATCGCTTCCCCCACCCCGATTTGGGCCCCCGAGGAGCGGGGTGGTTGGCTTGCCCCACCCCGGAAACCCCGAGCAACCCTGAGCAACACGGACCTGGAGGAACTTCATGGCGCAGGTCGAGGCCACCACCGAGCGGGTCGTCGCCGCGGACCCCGACAAGGTGTTCGACACGCTGGCCGACTACAGCGGCACGCGCGCGAACCTGCTGCCCGCCCACTTCAGCGAGTTCGAGGTGCGCGAGGGCGGCGACGGCGAGGGCACCCTCGTCCACTGGAAGCTCCAGGCCACCAGCAAGCGCGTCCGCGACTGCCTCCTGGAGGTCACCGAGCCCACCGACGGCGAACTGGTCGAGAAGGACCGCAACTCCTCCATGGTCACCGTCTGGCGCGTCACCCCGGCCGGCGAGGGCAAGGCCCGCGTGGCCGTCACCACCACCTGGAAGGGCGCCGGCGGCATCGGCGGCTTCTTCGAGCGGACCTTCGCACCCAAGGGCCTCGCCCGCATCTACGACGAGATCCTCGCCAAGCTCGCCACCGAGGTCGAGAAGTAGCAACCCCCGGGCGACGGCCGCCCGTTGACCCCCCTCACCGGTTCGGGTGGATTCCGCCCCCGACCGGGACGCCGCCGTAACCCCTCGCACCTGCCCCGAGTTGCCGCTTCACGCGGGAACCGTGCGGCAGGTGCGACGAGGGGAGCGGCACATGGGCGGGACCACTCTGGTGCGGGACGAGCCGGTCGCGGCGCCCCACCCCGACGGCCCCGCGCCCCCGCCGCCCCCCACCGGGAAGGCCCCGAACCCCCGCCGGGCCCGCCCGGCCCTCCTCGGCCTGCTGGTCGCCCTGTTCCTCGCCGCCCTGGAACAGCTGACCGTCGCCACCGCCCTGCCGACGATCGCCGGCGACCTGCACGCCCTGGACCGGATGACCTGGCCGGTCACCGCCTCCCTCCTCACCGCCGCCGTCGGGCTGCCGGTGCACGGCCGGCTCGGCGACCGCCTCGGCCGCAAGGGCGTCCTCCAGTGCGCGATCCTGATCTTCGTCGTGGGCTCCGCACTCGCCGGACACGCCCGGAGCATGGACCAGCTGATCGCCTTCCGCGCCCTCCAGGGCCTCGGCGCCGGCGGACTCCTCACCGGCGTCCAGACCCTCGCCGCCGACCTCGTCCCGACCCGGCGGCGCGGCCGGTGCACCGGGATCGTCGGGACCGTCCTCGCCCTCGCCTCCCTGGCCGGACCACCCCTCGGCGGCTACCTCACCGACCACCTCTCCTGGCGCTGGTGCTTCTACGCCGAGATCCCCGTCGGCCTGCTCGCCCTGGCCCTCGTCGCCTTCGCCCCGAAAGTCCCAAAGCCGCGGCCCGGCCCCCGCCTCGACGTGCTCGGCGCCCTGCTGCTCACCGCCGCCGCCACCTGCCTGGTGCTGCTGGCCGGCTGGGGCGGCACCCGCCACGCCTGGGACTCCGGCGTCGTCGTCGGCCTCGCCGCCGGAGCGGCCGCCGCCGTCATCCTCTTCGTCCTCGCCGAGGGCGTCGCCACCGACCCCCTCGTCCCGCTGCGCCTGTTCCGCGACCCCGTCTTCACCGTCAGCGGCCTGGTCGGCCTGATCACCGGAGCCGCCCTGTCCGGCGCCGTGAGCTGTCTGCCCGCCTACCTGCAGCTGACCGACGGGGCCTCCGCGACCGGGGCCGGACTCCTCATGCTCCCGCTCACCGGCGGCATCGTCGGCGCCTCCGTCCTGGGCGGACGGCTCGTCCACCACACCGGCCACTACCGGATCTACCCCGCCCTGGGCAGCGCCCTCACCGTCCTCGGGACCTGGCTGCTGTCCCGCCTCGACACCGGCACGCCCCGGCTGACGTACTGCCTGTGGACCGCCGTCCTCGGCGCCGGCATCGGCCTCGTGACACCCGTCCTCGTGCTCGCCGTGCAGAACGCCGCACGCCCCGCCGACCTCACCACGGCCACCGGCGCCCACAGCTGCCTGCGCCAGCTCGGCGGCGCCGTCGGCGCGGCCCTGTTCGGCGCCCTGCTCACCGGCCGGCTCACCGACACCCTCGCCGACCGCCTGCCCGCGCCCGAGGCGGCCGGCCTGCCCGACCCGCGGTCCCTCACCCCGCACCTCGTGCACACCCTGCCCCCGGCCCTGCACGACGCCTGGACCACCGCCTACGCCGACGCCCTGCCCGGGATCCTCCCCCTCCTCGTCCCGGCCCTGCTGCTCGGCCTGCTCGCCGCCTGCTTCCTCAAGGAGACCCCCCTGCCGACCGGGGCGCCCGCCCGCCCCACCGCCGAAACGGAGCCCGTGACCGTGACCGCCCGCATCCCGCAGGCCCGCACGCCGTACCCCGCCGGCGTCCCCGTCTCCGGCACCGTCCGCCACCACGACGGCACCGCCGTACCCCACGCCGCCCTCACCCTCATCGACTCCGCAGGCACCCAGGTCGGCCGGGGCGCCAGCGGCGAGGACGGGCGCTACGCCCTGTCCACGCCCGGCACCGGCGCCTACGTCCTGATCGCCGCCGCCGGCGGCCACCGCCCCCAGGCCGTCACCGTCGCCGTCGCGGAGCGGCCCGTCGAACTCGACGTCCTCCTCGGCGGCGCCGGACGCCTCACCGGCACCGTCGTCACCGCGGACGGCACCGCGGTCCCCGACGCCGTCGTCACCCTCGCCAACGCCCACGGCGAGGTCGTCGCGAGCACCCGCAGCGACCGCGTCGGCGACTACACCGTCACCGGGCTGATCGCCGGCGCGTACACCCTCGCCGCGAGCGCCCCCGCCTTCCGGCCGTCCGCCCTCCCGGTCACCGTCACGGCCTCCCTGGAGACCCGTCAGGACATCGAACTCGCGGGCGGCTCCGTGGTCCGCGGCACCGTCCGCGACGACACCGGCCGGCCCGTCGTGGACGCGCGCGTGACCCTCCTCGACGCGGCGGGCGCCGTCCTCGACACCCTCACCACCGGCCCCGACGGCACCTTCCGCTTCGTCGACCTGGCCTCGGGCGAGTACACCGTCATCGCCACCGGATACCCGCCGGTCGCCACCGTCCTGAAAGTCGCCGGCGGCGGCCGCACCGAACGCGACGTACGACTCGGCCACGAGGACTGAACCGGCCGCGCGCCCGGCGGCGTACCCCGGCGCGCTCCGGTGAAACCAATTACAGAAATGCCGCACATCCCGACCTGCGAGCGCCGTACGGTTGTTGCTGCGGACAGATCTTGCACAGCTCTGGGGAGAGAGGGCCTGGGCCATGGACCGTGGCACCGAGAGGGACGCACCTCCCAGCCGCGGAGCGAACAGCGCGGCGGCGGACGACACCGCCGATCCCGGACGCGTCCCCCTGGCCGTGGTCGTCGTCGACCGCGACGGCCTCGTCTCCCACTGGAGCACCGGCGCACGCCGGCTCTTCGGCGTCGCCAAGGAGGAGGCGATCGGCGCGCCCGCCATCGACCTGCTCCCCGTCTCCGGCGCCCTCCCCGAACCCGAGGACACCTACGGCGAGTACGGCGCCTACGACGGCCTGGGACCGGGCCTGGAGTCCTCCCTCGACCACGGCCTCAGCTACCCCGCCGCCGGACGCGCCCGGCTCACCGTCCCCGGACGGGACGGCGAGCGCGCCGACGTCCTGTGGTGGGCCTACCCCCTGGTCGGCCCCGGCCGCGAACGGCTCCTGGTGCTCGCCGCCGACGCGGCCGCCGTACTCCGCCCGCAGCAGGGGCCCCCGGAGTCCTCCGCCGTCCTCGCCGTCGAGCGCATCGCACCCGGCTTCGCCCTGCACACCGACTTCCCCGGCGCCGAGGAACTCGCCCGCCGGCTCCCCGACATCCTCCCCAGCATGAGCGTCGGCGAGAGCGCCCGCATCGTCGCTCAGATCCTCGAACTCGGCTACCCCGTCCTGGAGTTCAGCCAGAACGACCGGGTCCCGGTCACCCCCGACTGGGGCGTCGCCCGCCGCGTCGAACGACGCGAGCGCCGGGAGCGGGCGGCCCGCGCCGCCGCCGAGGGGCGACCCCTGCCCGAGGACCTCACCGACGAGGGCGAGGACCTCGAGTACGCCGCCGTCCGCGAGCGCCTGGAGTTCCTCAACGAGGTCAGCGGGCGGATCGGCACCTCCCTGGACCTCTCCCGCACCATCATCGAGGTCAGCAAGGCCGTCGTCCCCCGCTTCACCGACGTCGCCGGCACCTATCTGCGCGAACAGGTCGTCGCCGGCGAGGGATTCCCCGACGGCGTCCCCGACACCCGGACCATGTGGCACCGGGTGGCCATCGAACACACCGACGAACCCGGCCGCTGGGACGACGTCGTCCCCGTCGGCGAGGCCATGCCCTTCCCCGCCCACACCCCGTTCTTCCAGTGCATGACCACCGGCCAGCCCGTCCTCGTGCCGCGCATCAGCGAGCAGATGGGCCACGCCATCGCCGCCCAGTTCGAGAAACGCGACATCCGGCCCCTCATCACCGGCCGCTCCATGCTCGTCGTCCCTCTGAAGGCCCGTAACGTCGTCCTCGGCTTCATGGTCCTGCTGCGCCACCCCGAGCGCACCGAGTTCAACGACATGGACCGGGTCACCGGCGCCGAACTCGCCGCCCGCGCGGGACTCGTCCTCGACAACGCCCGTATGTACACCTACCAGGAGTCCGTGGCCGAGACCCTCCAGGACAGCATGCTGCCGCACATCCCGCCGCGCATGGCGGGCTGCGACATCGCCACCCGCTATCTGCCCGGCACCCTCCTCGGCCGGGTCGGCGGCGACTGGTTCGACTCCGTGAAACTGCCCGGCGCCCGCACCGCCCTCGTCGTCGGCGACGTCATGGGCCACGGCCTCAACTCGGCCGCCATGATGGGCCAGTTGCGCACCGCCGTCCAGACCATGGCCGCCCTCGACCTGCCGCCCGCCCGACTCCTGCGCAACCTCGACGACCTCGCCCAACGCCTCGGCGACACCTACCTCGCGACCTGCCTGTACGCCGTCTACGACCCGATCGCGAGCGAACTCCACCTCGCCAACGCCGGCCACATCCCGCCGGTGCTGGTGCGCGCGGCGGACGGCCGCACCGAGCTCCTCGACCTGCCCACCGGCGCGCCCATCGGCGTCGGCGGAGTGCCCTTCGAGTCGATGACCGTCCGCGTGGAACCCGGCGACCGGCTCGTGATGTGCACCGACGGCCTGGTGGAGGTGCGCGGCGAGGACATCGGTGTGGGCCTGGCCGCCCTGTGCGAGTCCGCCGCCCACCCGGCCGCCTCCATGGACGACGCCTGCGACACCATCATCCGCGCCCTCGCCGCGACCTTCACCGAAGCGGGCCGCGGCGACCGCAAGGACGACGTCGCCCTGCTGATGGCCCGTCTCAACGGCATCGAACCCGACGACGTCGCCGAATGGCGCTTCCCCCTCGACCCGGCCGAGGTCCCCCGGGCCCGAGCGGCCGTCCGCGAGCAGCTCCACGACTGGGGGCTCGCGAAACTGGCGTACTCCGCCGAGCTGATGGTGAGCGAACTCGTCACCAACGCCGTACGGCACTCCCACCGGCAGCCCGTCACCCTCAGGCTGGTGCGCGGCGAGAACCTGCTGTGCGAGGTGGACGACGACGACCACGACCTGCCGACGCTCCTGAGCGCCTTACCCGAGGACGAGGCCGGACGGGGGCTGCGGGTGGTGAGCACCCTGGCCCGGGAGTGGGGGGCCAGCCGCACGGGCGCCGGCAAGTCGGTGTGGTTCGAACTGACTCTGCCGAGACGCTGAACAACGGGCTTTCCTCACAGGCTCGTTGAGACGCTCACGCCATTTTCGCCACAAGGGGCGCACAACGGCGTACGTCGCGCGCACCAGGCGTGAAGGAACCGCGCGCCCTGCTTGTAGCGGCAACCCGGGAGCGGTAGACCGTACTCGCCCGTCACTCATGACGGATCGGCGTCGCACCCAGGGGAGTCGGGATGAGCGTGACGATGCGGTACCGGGAGGCCTGGGAGGGCTTCTGGCGCGAGGCACCCCAGGACACCGGCGCGGTGTTCTGGGACGCGGACCCGAAGGTGACCGCCGCCCTGCACCTCGCCCTGTTCGAGCCGTATGTCGCCGACGCCGACCTGCCGTTGGTGGACCTCGGCTGCGGCAACGGCACCCAGACCCGCTTCCTCGCCGACCGCTTCCCGCGGGTCGTCGGCGTCGACCTGGCCGCCGCCGCCCTCGACCACGCCCGGCGCGCCGACCCCGCCGGGCGCGCCCGGTACCTGCTGCTGGACGCCGCCGAACAGGGTGCCGCGGCGGCCCTGCACACCGAACTCGGCGACTCCCACGTCTACATGAGGGGCGTCCTGCACCAGTGCGAGCCCGCCGACCGGCAGCCCCTCGCCGACGGGATCGCCGCACTGCTCGGCGAGCGGGGCCGGGTCTTCCTCGTCGAGCCGTCGGAGGCCGCCGGGTCCGTCCTCGGCGGCCTCGCCCAGGCACCGGCCGGCCCGCCCCCGAAGCTCGCGCCGATCTTCCGCCACGGCATCGCGCCCGGCGAGGTCCCCGACGCCGCCGTGCCCGCCCATCTGGAGGCGGCCGGCCTCACGGTCCTCGCGAGCGGCGAACTCCCTCTCACCACCACGGAGTCCACCCCGGACGGCACCCCGATCGAACTGCCGTCGAAGTGGCTGGTGGCCGGCCGCACCACCTGACCGCCCACAGCGGCCGATACGGCGGGGCTGCGCGGGCTGCGGCCAAGGCACAGAGGGGACGATGAGCCGCCCTGACCTGCGACGGAGCCGAGCGGGGGCGGAACCGCCACCCACCCGCCGACCTGCGGCCGAGCCGAGCCGGGGGCCGCCGACCGGGACCGGCTGGCGATCCGGGCCGGGCTGAGGCCGCCGTCGCCTGTCTGCGGTCGGGCTCGGGTGGGGGCTGCCGTGTGTCGGCGTGCGGTCGAGCCGGGCTGGGGTGCGCCGTGTGTCGGCGTGCGGTCGGGCCGGGTGGAGGGCGCCGTCGCCTGTTTGTGGTCGGGCTCGGGTGGGGGCTGCCGTGTGTCGGCGTGCGGTCGGGCCGGGCTGGGGTGCGCCGTGTGTCGGCGTGCGGTCGGGCCGGGTGGAGGGC
>NZ_JBEXXE010000003.1:0-172715 GCF_040630255.1 Streptomyces sp. NPDC005820 | reverse complement strand
GCGCCGTCGCCTGTTTGTGGTCGGGCTCGGGTGGGGGCTGCCGTGTGTCGGCGTGCGGTCGGGCCGGGCTGGGGTGCGCCGTGTGTCGGCGTGCGGTCGGGCCGGGCTGGGGTGCGCCGTGTGTCGGCGTGCGGTCGGGCCGGGTGGAGGGCGCCGTCGCCTGTTTGTGGTCGGGCTCGGGTGGGGGTCGCCGTGTGTCGGTGTGCGGTCGAGCCGGGCTGGGGTGCGCCGTGTGCCGGCGTGCGGTCGGGCCGGGTGGAGGGCGCCGTCGCCTGTTTGTGGTCGGGCTCGGGTGGGGGTCGCCGTCTGCCAGCGTGCGGTCGAGCCGGGCTGGGGTGCGCCGTGTGCCGGCGTGCGGTCGGGCCGGGTGGAGGGCGCCGTCGCCCGTCTGCGGCCGAGCTCGGGCGGGGGCCGCCCCCCGCCGGCCTGCGGCCGAGCCGGTTGGGGGGTGTCTACGGTTGACCGCCGATCCCGGCCGCTCCGCGAGCCCGGGTTCGGCTGCGGGCCGAGCCGGGGCGGGGTACTGGGCCTCGTCCCTTGGCGGTCGGGGCGGGTCAGGTGGTGAGGTGGGTCAGTGTCTCCTCGAAGGGGACGGCGTCGCGGCCCGGGCGGTTGTGGGGGAGGCGGGCGAGCAGGGCGGCCATGCCGCAGGTGTTGGTCGCGCCGGAGAACACCAGTCCGGCGCCGACCATCCCCGACAGCCAGTGCGCCGGCGGCCAGGCGAGGCCCGCCGCGAACCCGGCGACGACCAGGGAACCGGCGGCCAGCCGCACCTGACGGTCCATCGGCCACGGGGTGCGGGCACCGGCCTGCCGCTCCAGCGCGTGTCCGGCCGCGGCCCACGCCCCCGTGCCGCCCTCCAGCGTCGCCGCCCGCACCCCGAGCTCCGCGAGCCGGGCACAGCCCCGCGCGGACCGGGCCCCGGAGGCGCATACGATCAACAGGGGGCGCCGGCGTGCGGCTTCCATCAGTGCGGCCGAGGCCTCGTCGAGCCGGTCCAGCGGCACGTTGTGCGCACCGGGCAGACGACCCGAGGCGTACTCGCCCGGGGTGCGGACGTCCACGACCGTGAACGCGTCGAGCCGGGCGGCCGCCTCGGCGACGGTGAGCGCGGTGGGGGTGGTCGGGGTGGCCGGGGTGGTCTGGGGACCGTTCACGGAACAGAACCTTTCTGTGGGGTGTTGTCCCGCACGGGTAGGATACCCGTGGGGGTATGAAGGAGGAGGAATCGTGCAACTCGACATGTCGGCCGAGGAGCTGAAGTCCGCGCTCAACCGGCTGCGGCGCGCCCAGGGACAGCTCGCGGGCGTGATCCGGATGATCGAGGAGGGCCGGGACTGCGAGGACGTGGTCACCCAGCTCGCCGCGGTCTCCCGGGCCCTGGACCGGGCCGGCTTCGCGATCATCGCGACGGGCCTGGAGCAGTGCATGACCAGCGAGGACCCCGAGGTCCGCAACTCCGTGCAGATGCGTGCCCAGCTGGAGAAGCTGTTCCTGTCGCTGGCCTGAGCCGGGGGAGAGGGGCAGCCGGTCGCGGCCGGGCGATCACAGCACGGCCGTGAGGCCCATTCCCGCGGCGACGGTCAGCAGCACCGCGCCGAAGATCCGCTGGAGGGTGGCGGGGGAGACCCGCGCGGCGAGCCGCCGCCCGTCCCACGCCCCCAGCACGGCCGTCGCCAGGAAGGGCAGGATCAGGGCCCAGTCCAGGCCGCTCGCGGTGTAGGCGCGCGCCCCGAGGGCCACGAGCGCGTTGGCGACGATCACCAGCAGACTCGTGCCCACGGCGGCCCCCATGGGCACGGCCAGGACGCCCACCAGCGCCGGTACGGCGAGAAAGCCCCCGCCGACCCCGAGGAACCCGGTCACCGCGCCGAGACCGGCCCCCGCCCCGGCCGCCCGGGCCGCCGACACCGACGTCCCCGCGCGGGGGGTGCGGCGCCGCAGCATCCGTACGGCCGCCACGGCGGCGAGCACCGCGAACATCGAGGTCAGCACGGTCTGCGGGATCCGCGCGGAGAGAGCGCCGGCCGTCGCGGCGGGCAGCACACCCGCCGCCGCGAACAGCAGCCCCGCCCGCCAGCGCACCGCCCCCACGCGCGCGTGGGCCACGAGAGCGGTGACCGAGGTGACGATCACGATGACCAGGCTCGCGGTGGTCGCCGAGGCCGGGTCGAAACCCAGCAGGTAGATCAGCGCCGGTACGGTCAGGATGCTGCCGCCCGCCCCCAGCGCGCCCAGGGCGACACCGACCAGGGCCCCGGCGAGCAGCGCCAGCGCGAACGCGCTCACCGCACGGTCCCGGCGGCCCCGCTCGCGCCCTCGACGGGCAGCCCCAGGGCGGCCCACTCCCGCATCCCGCCGACCACGTCGGGCGCCGGCACACCCCGCGCGGCAAGCAGGCCGGCCGCCTGCCGGGAGCGGTTGCCGGACCGGCAGATCAGCACCGGGTCCCGTCCCTCCGGCAGCCCCGCCGACCCGTCCGCCAGCACGGACAGCGGCAGATGGACGGCCCCCGGCGCGTGCCCGGCGGCGAACTCGTCCGCCTCGCGGACGTCGACCAGCACGGCCGAACCGTCCTGCAGCAGCCGGTGGGCCTCGGCGGGGGTGACACGGCTCGTGGTGAGGGGCAGCCCGGCCCCGGACGCCGCGGCGAAGCCGTCGTCGACCGCCACCACCGTACGGCCCGCCGCGTCGAGGAGGGACGCGGCGATCGCCGCCCGCATCCCGCCCGCACAGTGCACCCACACCGGGCCGGCCGGAACCTCCTCGAGCCGCCGGTGCAACTGGTGCACCGGGATGTGGACGCTGCCCTCGATCCAGCCGGCGGCCCGCTCGCCGGCGCGGCGCACGTCGAGCACGACGACGTCCGCACGGCGCGCCCGGGCCGCGGCGAGCCCGGCGAACGTGGACCGGGGGAAGGAGGCGGGCGCCGTCCCCTCGGGGAGCCAGTCGGCCGGGGAGCCGACGGCCGCCGCGGCGGGCCGGTCGATGCCGACCCGGATCAGCTCCCGCTGCGCCCGCGAGACGTCCTCGGCGGTCGCCGCCAGCAGCGTCACGGGCTTGCCCCACGGGACCATCCAGGCGAGGTACGTCGCCAGCTGCCCGTCGACCTCGAAGTTGAACGCGCCGGCCACATGCCCCTCGGCGAACGCCACCCGGCCGCGCAGGTCCACCACCCACTCGCCGGCCGCGAGCCGCCGGGCGAGCTCGGCCGCGTCGGCCCGCCGGGGCGGCGTCAGATCCACCGGCGCCGGCCCGCCCGCGTTGGCCGGGCCCATGTGCGCGTAGTACGCGGGCACGTCGTCCAGCCCGGCCAGCAGCTCCTTCACGAACGTGTCCACGTCCTGCGCCAGCACCGGATTGGTCGCCTTCTCCGCCCCGATCGTGCTGCTCTCGCCGCCCGCCTGCGCGGCGGAACAGAAACTTCCGAAACCGTGCGTCGGCAGCACGGACACCTCGTCGCCGAGCTCGGCCGCGAGCCGGTGCGCGGAGGCGTGCTGCGCCCGGGCCAGCCGCTCGGTCAGCCGCGGTTCCACCAGATCGGGGCGGCCCACACTGCCGATCAGCAGCGACCCGCCGGTGAACGCGGCCACCGGCCGCCCGGACTCCTGAAGGACGTACGCCGTGTGGTGCGGGGTGTGCCCGGGCGTGGCCACCGCGCGCAGCACCAGGTCCTCGTCGACCGGCTCCAGGTCCCCGTCGGCGACCGGCACGCGCGGGTACGCCACCTCCGCCCCGGCCGGCACCAGATAGCGGGCCCCGGTCAGCCGGGCCAGCTCCAGGCCGCCGGTCACGTAGTCGTTGTGGACGTGGGTCTCGGCGACGGCCACGATCCGCACCCCGCGCCGGGCCGCCGCGGCGATCACCCGGTCGATGTCCCGCGGCGGATCCACGACCACCGCGGCCCGCGCACCACCCGCCAGATAGCTGCGGTTGCCCAGCCCCTCGGTCTCCAGGACGTCGGCAAAGAACATGGCACTCTCCCTCGCAGAAAAATTACCCCCGGGGGTATCCGTCCATCACGGTAACAGAGATACCCCGGGGGGTATTCCAGCGAGTGTTCCCGCCCGCAGGCCGCCGCGCCTTCGCCCGCCCCGGATGACACCGTGTCCCCGGACGCCCGCACACCCGCCCTCCCGGCACAGGAGAACCACCCGGTGAACCCACCCACCCTCGACGCCCTCGACCTGAAGCTGCTCCAGGCGCTGCAGCTCGACGGCCGGGCGCCGTTCAGCCGTATCGCCCAGGTCCTCGGGGTGTCCGACCAGACCGTCGCCCGCCGTTTCCGCCGGCTGCGCACCACCGCCGGGCTGCGCGTCCTCGGCATGACCGACGAGGCCCGGCTCGGCCGCAGCAACTGGATCGTCCGGCTGTCCTGCACCCCGGACGTCGCCGACGCGCTCGCCGCCGCGCTCGCCCGCCGCCCCGACACCATGTACGTCGCCCTGATCTCCGGCGGCACCGAGGTGATGTGCGCGATGCGGCCCCGCAACCGCCGCGAACGCGACGAACTCCTCCTCGGCCACCTCCGCCGCACCCCGCGCGTCACCTCGATCAGCGCCCACTGCCTCCTGCACTACTTCTACGCCGGCCCCCTCGGCTGGCTCACCAAGATCGACGCCCTCTCCCCCGACGAGGCCGCCGCGCTGCGCCGGGCCCGTCCCGAGGCGCCCGCCGGACCGGTGGGCGTCGACGCGCACGACGAACGCCTGCTCGCCCTGCTCCGCGAGGACGGCCGCGCCCCGCTCACCGAACTCCAGACCGCCACCGGCCTCACCGAGTCCGTGGTCGGCCGCCGCCTGGAGCGGCTGCTAGCGACCGGCGTGCTCTACTTCGACGTCCAGCACGACGTCGAACCCCTCGGCCAGGAGATCGAGGCGCTGCTCTGGCTCACCGTGGAACCCGCCGCCCTCGCGGGCGTGGGCCGCGCCCTCGCCGACCACCCCGAGGTCCGCTTCGCCGCCGCGACCACCGGGCAGGCCAACCTCGTCGCCGCCACCCTGCACACCGGCCCCGCCGCCCTCTACGCCTACCTCAGCGAGCGCATCGGCGCCCTGGAGGGCGTACGGTCCGTCGAAACCCTTCTGACCCTCCGTCAGGTGAAGCAACTCGCCTACGATCGGAGTCGCTCCCCGGGCGACAGGCCGGCCGCCCACTAGGCTCGGCACCCTCCCGTGGAAGGGGCCCGGACGTGAAGATCCTGATCAGCGCCGACATGGAGGGCGCCACCGGCGTCACCTGGCCGGCCGACGTGCTGCCGGGGACCCCGCAGTGGGAACGCTGCCGGTCGATGTTCACCTCCGACGTCAACGCGGCCGCCCTCGGCTTCTTCGACGGCGGCGCCGACGACGTCGTCGTCAACGAGGCCCACTGGACCATGCGCAACCTCCTCCTCGAACGCCTCGACGACCGGGTCGAGATGCTCACCGGCCGGCACAAGTCCCTCTCCATGGTCGAAGGCGTCCAGCAGGGAGACGTCGACGGCATCGCCTTCGTCGGCTACCACGCCGGCGCCGGCATGGAGGGCGTCCTCGCCCACACCTACCTCGCCAACTCCATCACCGGCGTCTGGCTGAACGACGTACGCGCCAGCGAGGGCCTCCTCAACGCCCACGTCGCCGCCGAGTACGGCGTCCCCGTCGTCCTGGTCACCGGCGACGACGTCGCCTGCGAGGACGCCCTCGGCTACGCCCCCGAGGCCCCGAAGGTCGCCGTCAAGGACCATGTCTCCCGCTACGCCGCCGTGTGCCGGACCCCGGCCCGCACCGCCGCCGACATCCGCGCCGCCGCCAAGGAGGCGGCGACCCTCGCCGTACGACGGGATCCCGTCGACGGTGGACCGTATACGGTCGCCGTGGAGTTCGACGCCGAACACCTCACCCTGGCCGCCACCGTCGTACCCGGCGTGACCCGCACCGGCGAACGTAGGATCGCCTACACCAGCGGCACGATGTACGAGGGCATCCGCACCTTCAAGGCGGTCACCACCCTCGCCTCGGCCGCGATCGAGGAGCAGTACGGCTGAGCGGCGGAGCCGAACGCCGGGCACGGGAACGGAAACGGGAGCGGGATGGCTGACGCGCAGGCACGGGACGAGGTCGTCCGGTTCACCTCCGACCTCATCCGCATCGACACCACCAACCGGGGCGGCGGCGACTGCCGGGAGCGGCCCGCCGCCGAGTACGCGGCCGCGCGACTGGCCGACGCCGGCCTCGAACCCACCCTCCTCGAACGCACCCCCGGACGCACCAACGTCGTCGCCCGCATCGAGGGCACCGACCCCTCCGCCGACGCCCTCCTCCTCCACGGCCACCTCGACGTGGTCCCCGCCGAGGCCGCCGACTGGACCGTGCACCCCTTCTCCGGCGAGGTCCGCGACGGCGTGGTGTGGGGCCGCGGCGCCGTCGACATGAAGAACATGGACGCGATGATCCTCGCCGTGGTGCGCGCCTGGGCCCGCCAGGGCGTACGCCCCCGCCGCGACATCGTCCTCGCCTTCACCGCCGACGAGGAGGCCAGCGCCGAGGACGGCGCCGGATTCCTCGCAGACCGGCACGCGGCCCTGTTCGAGGGCTGCACCGAAGCCGTCGGCGAGTCCGGCGCGTTCACCTTCCACGACGGCGCCGGCCGCGAGATCTATCCCATCGCCGCGGGCGAGCGCGGCACCGGCTGGCTCCGCCTCACCGCGCGCGGCCGCGCCGGACACGGCTCCAAGGTCAACCGGGAGAACGCCGTCACCCGCCTCGCCGCCGCCGTCACCCGCATCGGCGAGCACGCCTGGCCGCTGCGCCTCACCCCCACCGTCCGCGCCGCCCTCACCGAACTCGCCGCCCTCTACGGCCTGGAGGGCGACCTCGACGACCCCGACGCCGTCGACACCCTCCTGAAGAAGCTCGGCCCCGCCGCCTCCCTCGTCGAGGCCACGGTCCGCAACAGCGCCAACCCGACCATGCTGGAAGCCGGTTACAAGCTGAACGTCATCCCCGGCGAGGCCGTCGCCCACGTCGACGGACGCTATCTCCCAGGCACCGAGGACGAGTTCACCGCCACCCTCGACGAACTCACCGGCCCCGACGTCGACTGGGAGTTCCGCCACCGCTCCGTCGCCCTCCAGGCCCCCGTGGACGCCCCCCTCTACGCCAAGATGCGGGCCGCCGTCGAGGAGTTCGCCCCCGAAGGGCACGTCGTGCCGTACTGCATGTCCGGCGGCACCGACGCCAAGCAGTTCTCCCGGCTCGGCATCGACGCGGCCTACGGCTTCGCACCGCTGAGGCTGCCCGAGGGCTTCGACTACCAGGCCCTCTTCCACGGCGTCGACGAACGCGTCCCCGTCGAGGCCCTGCACTTCGGCGTCCACGTCCTCGACCGGTTCCTGCGCACGGCCTAGACGAGCGGGGAGAACGTGCAGATCCTGCCGTACGGTTCCTGGCCCTCACCCCTCGATGCCCACCTCGCCGCCACCCACGACGGCCGGCCCGAGTACGTCGGCTTCGTCGGCGACGAGGTGTGGTGGACCGCGCCCCGCCCCACCGAGGACGGCCGCCGCACCCTCGTCCGCCGCCACCCCGACGGCACGGAGGAATCCCTCCTGCCCCCGCCCTGGAACGTCCGCAGCCGCGTCCACGAGTACGGCGGCCACCCCTGGGCGGCGGCCCACCTCACCGACGGCCCGCTGCTGCTCTTCGTCCACCACGCCGACCAACGCCTGTACGTCCGCGAACCGGGCCACGAGCCCCACCCGTTGACCCCGCTCTCCCCCCTGGGCGGCGGACTGCGCTGGGCGGAACCCCAGTTGCTCCTCGATCGCGGCGAAGTCTGGTGCGTCCTGGAGGAGTTCACCGGCCCCGCCCCCACCGACGTCCGCCGCCTCCTGGCAGCCGTCCCCCTCGACGGCTCGGCCACCGACGACCGCACCGCCGTCCGTGAACTCACCGACGACCACCACCGCTTCCTCACCGGCCCCCGCCTCTCCTCCGACGGCCGGCACGCCGCCTGGCTGGCCTGGGACCATCCCCGGATGCCCTGGGACGGCACCGAGGTGCTCGTCGCCGGGATCACCCCGGACGGGACCCTCGGCGAGGCACGCGTGGTGGCGGGAGGCCCGGAGGAGTCGATCGCCCAGGTGGACTGGCAACGGTCGACGGGCGGCGGTATGCAATCTTCGGTCGACGGCCTGCGGTCCACGGTCGACGGCCTGCGGTCCACAGTCGGTGGTCTGCGGTCCGCGGTCGACGGTCCACCGCCCACGGTCGACCGTCCACGGTCTGCGGGTGACCGTACACAGTCCGCCGAAGATCGCATACAGCCTCCCGGCGACCGCCTCCTGTATGCGAGCGACCGCACCGGCTGGTGGAACCTCTACCGGGACCACGAGCCGCTCTGCCCCCGTGAGGAGGAGTTCGGCGGCGCCCTCTGGAAGCTCGGCCTGCGCTGGTTCGCCCCGCTGGACAACGGGCTCGTCGCCGTCGTGCACGGGCGGGGCGCCACCGCTCTCGGCATCCTCGACCCGGAGACCGGGGAACTGGTCGACGCGGCGGGGCCCTGGACGGAGTTCGCGCCCACGCTCGCCGCGCGGGGCGACCGCGTGGTCGCGGTGGCGGCCAGCCCGCGGACCGGCTACGAGGTGGTGGAGCTGGACGCGCGCACCGGGCGGGCCCGGGTGATCGGGGGCGCGCACACCGACGTGGTGGATCCGGTGTACTACCCCGAGCCGCAGATCCGCACCTTCGCCGGCCCCGACGGGCGGGAGGTGCACGCGCACGTCTATCCACCGCATCACCCGGCCTGCGCGGCGCCCGGGCACGAGCTGCCGCCGTACGTGGTGTGGGCGCACGGCGGGCCCACCGACCGGGCGCCGCTGGTGCTGGATCTGGAGATCGCCTATTTCACCTCCCGCGGTATCGGGGTCGCCGAGGTCGACTACGGCGGGTCGACCGGATACGGGCGGGAGTACCGGGAGCGGCTGCGGGAGCAGTGGGGCGTGGTGGATGTCGAGGACTGTGCCGCCGTCGCCCGGGCCCTCGCCGACGAGGGCACCGCCGACCGGGACCGGCTGGCGATCCGGGGCGGCAGCGCGGGCGGCTGGACCGCCGCCGCCTCACTGACCGGCACCGAGGTGTATGCGTGTGCCACCATCCGGTATCCCGTGCTCGATCTCGTGGGCTGGGCGACCGGCGGGACCCACGACCTGGAGTCCCACTACCCGGACAGCCTGGTCGGGCCGCTCGCCGAGGTGCCCGCCCGGTACGCGGAGCGCTCGCCCGTCGAGCACGCCGAGCGGATCACCGTACCGTTCCTGCTGTTGCAGGGCCTGGACGACGTGATCTGTCCGCCGGTGCAGTGCGAGCGGTTCCTGGCCCGGCTGGCGGGGCGACGGGTGCCGTACGCCTATCTCGCGTTCGAGGGGGAGGGGCACGGGTTCCGGCGGGCGGAGACGACCGTGCGGGCGCTTCAGGCCGAGCTGTCCCTGTACGCTCAGGTGTTCGGGCTGCGTCCGCCCGGCATCCCCACCCTGGAGTTCACGCAGTGAAGGACCTCGTGCGGCCGTCCCGGCTGGCCCCCGGCGCCCGGGTGGCCGTCGTCGCCCCCAGCGGACCCGTGGCGGAGGAACGGCTCCAGGCCGGGCTCGATCTGCTGCGCGGCTGGGACCTCGACCCGGTGGCCGCGCCGCACGTCCTGGACCGCCACCCGGACCTCGGGCATCTCGCCGGCACGGACGCCGACCGGGCCGCCGACCTCCAGCGGGCCTGGTGCGACCCCTCCGTGGACGCCGTGCTGTGCGCCCGCGGCGGCTACGGCGCCCAGCGCGTCGTCGACCTGCTGGACTGGGAGGCGATGCGGGCGGCCGGGCCGAAGGTGTTCGTCGGGTTCAGCGACAGCACCACGCTCCACGAGGCGTTCGCGGTGCGCCTCGGCCTGGTCACGCTCTACGGCCCGGTCGCCGCGGGCATCGACTTCGTCAAGAACGCCCGCGCCCAGGACCACCTCAGGGCCACCCTCTTCGCCCCCGAGACCGTCCGCACCCTCACCTCCGCCACCCCCGGCCGCGCCCTGGCCCCCGGCCGGGCGCGGGGCGTCACCCTCGGCGGCTGCCTCACCCTCCTCGCCACCGGATACGGCACCCCGCACACCCGCGCCGGTGCGGGCGGCGGGCTGCTGCTGATCGAGGACGTGGGGGAGCGGCCGTACGCCGTCGACCGCGCCCTCACCCAGCTGCTGCGCACCGGCTGGCTGGACGGCGTCGCCGGCATCGCGCTCGGCTCCTGGGACCGCTGCGGGCCGTACGAGGAGCTGCGGCCGGTGTTCGCCGACCGGCTCGGCGGGCTCGGGGTGCCGGTCGTCGAGGAGCTCGGCTTCGGGCACTGCGAGGGTGCGCTGACCGTGCCCTTCGGGGCGGCCGCCGTGCTCGACGCGGACGCCGGCACGCTCACCCTGGACGAGCCGGCCCTGCGCTGACGTGCGGGGCGGCGGTTCGCGGCCCACCCTGGACATATGACCGCGAAGGCCGCGAAGACGCCGAAGTCCGCGAAGACCTCCGGGGCCCACCGAGGCTCCGGCGGCTGGCGCGCGTCGCTGACACCCGGCCGGATCGCCGTGCTGGTGCTCGCCGCGCTCACCCTGGTCTTCATCTTCGAGAACACCCAGGAGACCACGATCAGGCTGCTGATCCCCGAGGTCACCGTGCCGCTGTGGGCGGCGCTGCTCGCCACCGGGCTGATCGGCGCGCTGTGCGGGGCGTACTTCTGCATGGGCCGCCGTCGCCGCTGACCGGCCGTAAGCTGGCGGGATGCCGCACACCGCCTCCCGCCACCTGGCCGAGGGCCCCCGCGTGGGGATACGTCACTTCACCTACGCCGACGGGGCCGAGTTCACCGCGCGGGTCCGCGAGAGCAAGGACCTGCACCAGCCGTGGCTGTTCCCGCCGGCCACCCCCGACGCGTACACCGCCTACGCCGGACGGCTGATCGAGGACCCCACGAAGGCCGGTTTCCTGGTGTGCGAGACATCCGGCGAAGCGCGGGGCGACGGGGCGATCGCCGGGTTCATCAACATCAACAACATCGTGCAGGGCGCCTTCCAGTGCGGTGCGCTCGGCTACGGCGCCTTCGCGCACGCGGCCGGCCGAGGGCTGATGCGCGAGGGGCTGGACCTGGTGGTCGGGTACGCGTTCGGGCCGATGCGACTGCACCGGCTGGAGATCAACGTGCAGCCGGGGAACACCGCCTCGATCGCCCTCGCCCGTTCGTGCGGGTTCCGGCTGGAGGGATTCTCCCCGAAGATGATCCACATCGACGGCGAGTGGCGCGACCACGAACGGTGGGCGCTCACCGCCGAGATGCGGACTTCCGGTTGATCTTCATGGTGTCGAGGTCCGTCACCGTCGACCGCAGCCCGGTGAACCCGTAGCCGAGCGCGCCCAGCGCCGTCTCCGCCCGGTCCTCGGCGATCGCGCCCGCCATCTCCTCGCCGTCCGCCGCGTCCGACACCACCACGAACCGCATCGAGAAGTGCTTCAACGGCCGCGGCTCGTACGACAGCGTGCCCTCCTCGGTGAACCGCATGCTGTCCAGGCCGTGGCCGGCGGCCTCGGCGACCAGCCGGGCATGGGCCTCCTCGGTGAGACCGTCCCACGTACCCCGGACGATCACCCGGTAGGTGTGCGGCTCGCTCATGTTCGCTCCTCGCTCAACTCGTTGAAGGGCCGAGGGTACGTCGGCGAGGATGCCGCGCATGCGGAATTTCGTAGTGGTCGACGCCCCCTCGAATCTGGGTCTGCGGCCGCCCGCACCCGGTACCGTCCCCGGCTGCCACAAGCTCGCCGGCGCCCTGCGCGAGCAGGGCATCCTGCGCCGGCTCGGCGCGGCCGAGGGCGGGGTCGTCGTCCCGCCGCGCTACGACCGGGGCGACTGGCGGGAGGGCGACGGCGTCTTCAACGCGGCCGCCCTCGCCACGTACACCCGCCGGCTCGCCGACCGCATCGAACGGCACGTCCGCGCCGGCGGCTTTCCCGTCGTCCTCGGCGGGGACTGCTCGATCCAGCTCGGCGCGTCGCTCGCCCTGCGCCGCCTCGGCCGGTACGGGCTCGCCGCCGTGGACGCCTCGCCCGACTTCCGGCACCCCGGCAACTCCGACCGGATCGGCGCGGCGGGCGGCGAGGAGGCGGCCCTCGCGACCGGCCGCGGCCAGCGCGACCTCACCAATCTGGAGGGCCTCGGCCCCTACCTCCGCGACGAGGACATCCGCTTCCTCGGCGTCCGCGACGCCTACGCCGACGACCCCGAGGTCGTCGAACTCCGCGCCCTCAAGATGCCCGTCGTCACCGTCGCCGAACTGCGCGACCGGGGAGCCGGAGCACTCGGCGACGCCACCGCCCTGGCCTTCGAGAGCCCTCAACTGGACGGCTTCTGGGTCCACTTGGACGCCGACGTCCTCGACCCGACGGTCATGCCGGCCGTGGACAGCCCCGACCCCGACGGACTGCTTCCCGGCGAACTCCTCGCCCTGCTATGGCCGTTGCTCGCCTCCCCGCGCTGCGTCGGCCTCAACGTCACCATCTACGACCCCGATCTGGACCCCGACGGCACGGCCGGCGCGCTGCTCACCGACCTGGTGGTGTCCGCACTCACCCCGGACGGGCCCTAGCCGACGGCCCTGCGGTCGACGTATTCGTACACCGCGCCGTCCGGGTGGCGGACGATCAGGTTGCGGCCCACCGGGGTCGGCACCGGGCCCGCGATGATGTCCGCGCCCAGCTCGGTCGGCGTGCGGTGGGCCTCGTCGACGTCCTTCATCCCGGTCCTGCCCGTGGGCCCGTGACGTTATGGCCCCGTGACGGCGGGTACCCGGCCGCCATGGAGCGCATGGATCATCTGGAGCATCTGGACAAGCACCTCGTCGACGAGCTCGCACAGGTGGCACGCGAGACGATCCGCGACGAGCTGCGCGAGCAGACCCGCAGGCAGCGCCGCAGGGCCACGCTGTACGCGGCGTCCGGCGCCGTCGCCCTCTACGCGGGCGCGGCCCTCGCCCTCGCCCTGGGCCTCGCCCTCGACCTCGGGCTGCCCGGCTGGGCCGCCGCGCTGATCACCGCCGTGATCCTCGGCGCCGTGGCGTACGCGCTGCGTGGCGCCGCCCGGCCGACGGCCGGGGGGAAGGCGGAACTGAGCCACGCCGCCCAGCGCGCGGGACACGGCCCCGTCGCCGGCGCCATGCCGCCGGCCGGCCCGGCCGCCGGTCTCGGCACGCCGTACCCGCCGATGCCGCCCGCCCCGCCCGGTGCGGACGTCGCGCCCGCCGCGCCCGGCGCCCGGTCGCCCGGTGCGGACGCCGACGAGCTCGACCCCGAGAACCCGCACCACCGGGCGTGACGCCGGATGCGTACCCCCTGGGGCCCGCGCCGGAGCGTGGTGGTGACCGGGGCCGGCGCGGGCGTCGGCCGGGCCACGGCCCTGGCCTTCGCCGCCCGCGGCGACCGGGTCGCCCTGCTCGCGCGGGGAAGCGCGGGGCTCGCGGCGGCCGCCGACGAGGTCCGGCAGGCCGGCGGTGAGGCCCTCGTCGTGCGCGTCGACCTGGCCGACGCCCGGGCCGTCGAGGACGCGGCCCAACAGGTCGCCGACGCGTTCGGAAGCATCGACGTCTGGGTCAACGACGCCTTCGCCGGCGTCTTCGCGCCCTTCACATGCTGCCCCGCGACCGCGGCACGATCGTCCAGGTCGGCTCCGCGCTCGCCTACCGCGGAGTGCCGCTGCAGTCGGCGTACTGCGGCGCCAAGCACGCGATCCAGCCCGCCGTGAACACCCCGCAGTTCGACTGGGTGGTGAACCGGATGCCGGGCCGGGCCAGGCCGGTGGCGCCGGTGTACCAGCCCGAGGTCGCGGCCCGGGCGATCGTGCACGCCGCCGGGCACGCGCGCCCGCGCGAGTACTGGGTGGGGGGCTCGACCGCGGCGACCCTGATCGCCAACGCGGTGGTTCCGGGACCCCTGGACCGGTATCTCGCCCGCACCGGGTTCGACGCACAGCAGCAGCAACAACGACAGCGGCGGCAGCAGCAGGAGGGCGGGCAGGACGGCGGGCAGGACGGCGGTCCTGGCAACCTGTGGAGTCCCGCCGACGGCCCGCACGGGCGGGACCACGGGGCGCACGGGCGGACCGCAGCGCGCAGGCGTGGATCTCGCGGAACCGGGCCCGCGCCGGCGTCGGCCTGCTGGCCGGCGGGCTGGGCACGGCGGCCCTCGCCGCCGGGCTGCGCCGCAGGTCACAGGGCTGACACGGGGTGCGCCCAGTCGTGCAGCTGCCCCGTGCAGCTGCGCGGTCAGCCGTGCGTCGCCGTACGTCGTGAAGCCGCCGCTGCCGTGCACCAGGACCTCTTCGCGGGCCGCGCCCAGCGGACCGCTCGGCGGGAGGCCCAGGTGCCGGGCCGGTCGGGACGCCGTCGGAGTGCCCGGGGGCCGGGTGGGAAACCGGGCCGATACGGCGCTGGGCCCGCCCCGCGCACGTTTGGCCCTCCCGGCCGGGGGGACGCGGAAACCCGCACGAGCGGCACCCGACCCGGCACCCGGAGGCGAACCGTGGCGCGACCTCGCATCGTGAACGCAGGCGGAACCGGCGTCGGGGCGGACGACCCCGACGAGACCGCGGCGGTCGTGACGCCGACCCCCGACACCGCGCGGGACCGGCCGGAGTCGGACGCGAAGGAGTCCGACCCGGAGGAATCCGACCCGGAGGAATCCGACCCGGAGGACGTCGACCGGGGGGACCCCGAAACGGGGGACCAGGACCCGGACGGCGGCGGTTCCGCCCCCGTGGTGGCGCCGACCCCGGACATCGCCGAGGACCGGCCCGGTGCCCGCGCGACCCGTCCCCACCCCCCTTCCCAAGGAGGCCAGTAGCCCGATGGACACCGCCGAACTCACCGAACTCGGACAGCAGTTGCGCGTGGACAGCGTGCGCGCGGCAGCCGCCGCCGGCTCCGGTCATCCGACGTCCTCGATGTCGGCCGCCGACCTGATGGCGGTGCTGCTGGCCAACCATCTGCGCTACGACTTCGACCGGCCCGCCCACCCCGCCAACGACCGCTTCGTCCTCTCCAAGGGCCACGCCTCCCCCCTCCTGTACTCCGCCTACAAGGCGGCCGGCGCGATCGGCGACGACGAACTGCTCACCTTCCGCACGCTCGGCAGCCGCCTCGAAGGGCACCCCACCCCCAGGCGGCTGCCCTGGGTCGAGACGGCCACCGGCTCGCTCGGCCAGGGCCTGCCCGTCGGCGTCGGCATCGCCCTCGCCGGCAAGCGACTGGACCGCACCGGCTACCGGGTGTGGGTGCTGTGCGGGGACAGCGAGCTCGCCGAGGGCTCGGTGTGGGAGGCCGCCGAGCACGCGGCGTACGAGCATCTGGACGATCTCGTGGCGATCGTCGACGTCAACCGGCTCGGCCAGCGCGGCCCGACCCGGCACGGCCACGACCTCGCCGCCTACGCCCGCCGCTTCCAGGCCTTCGGCTGGCACACCGTGGAGATCGACGGCCATGACGTGGACGCGATCAACCGGGCGTACGGCGAGGCGCTCTCCACCCGGGGGCAGCCCACCGTGATCCTGGCCCGCACCCTCAAGGGCAGGGGCGTGGCGAGCGTCCAGGACCGCGAGGGTCTGCACGGCAAGCCGCTGCCCGACCCCGAGGAGGCGATCGAGGAACTGGGCGGCCTGCGCGACCTGCGCGTCGAGGTCCACGAGCCGCCCGCCGCCCGCAGGCTGCACTCCGTCCCCACCGGACATCCGGACCTGCCCCGCTGGGAGAAGGGCTCCGGCGAGAAGGTCGCCACCCGGGACGCCTACGGGCAGGCCCTCGCCGCCCTCGGCAGCGCCCGCCCCGACGTCGTCGCCCTGGACGGCGAGGTCGGCGACTCCACGCGCGCCGAGTACTTCGCCAAGGAACACCCCGACCGCTTCTTCGAGTGCTACATCGCCGAACAGCAGCTCGTCGCCGCCGCGGTCGGTCTCGCGACGCGCGGCTGGGTGCCGTACGCCTCCACGTTCGCCGCCTTCCTGACCCGCGCCTTCGACTTCGTCCGCATGGCCTCGGTCAGCGGCGCCGGCGTCAACCTGGTCGGTTCGCACGCGGGCGTCGCCATCGGGCAGGACGGGCCCTCGCAGATGGGTCTGGAGGATCTCGCGATGTTCCGGGCCGTGCAGGGCTCGACCGTGCTCTACCCCTGCGACGCCAACCAGACCGCGCACCTGGTCACCGCCATGGCCGGGCTCGACGGCATCCGCTATCTGCGCACCTCGCGCGGCGGCGGCCCGGCGCTGTACGGGCCCGACGAGGAGTTCCCGGTCGGCGGCAGCAAGGTGCTGCGCGCCTCCGACCGCGACCGGATGACGATCGTCGCCGCCGGCGTCACCGTCCCCGAAGCCCTCGCGGCGGCCGACGCGCTGGCGGGCACGGGCATCGCGGTACGCGTCGTCGACCTGTACTCGGTCAAGCCCGTCGACCGGGTCACGCTGCGTCGCGCGGCCGAGGAGACCGGCTGTCTGATGACGGTGGAGGACCACCACCCGGAGGGCGGCCTCGGCGACGCCGTCCTCGACGCGTTCCTCGACGGCCGCCCCCTGCCCCGCCTGGCGCGGCTCGCCGTCCGTACGACACCGGGTTCCGCATCACCGGCCGAGCAGCTGCACGCCGCGGGCATCGACGCCGAGTCGATCGCCGCCTCCGTCCGGCTGCTGGTGGAGACGGCGGTCGTGCCGTGAGCCGGGCCGCCGCCGACGAGGTACGCACCGTGCGGGTGGGCCGGCGGACCGTCGGGATCCACCGCCCGGACAAGGTGCTCTTCCCGGCCGACGGCGGCGGTGGCGGCTCCGGGGGCCCGGGGCCCGGGGGAGTACGCCAAGGAGGACCTCCTGATGCCGGGGCGGCACGGTCTGTCACACCGTGTGCGACGATTCCGCGACCCTCGCCTTCCTCGCCGACCAGGCCTGCCTCACCCTGCACCGCCGGCTGTCCCGGACCGGGCGGCCCGACCGCCCGGACCTGATGGTCTTCGAACTCGACCTCGACCCCGCCGACGACGGCTTCGGCGCGGTGCGCGAGGCGGCCCGATGGCTGGGCGGACTGCTCGGCGAACTCGGGCTGCCCGCAACCCTCATGACCACCGGCTCCCGCGGACTGCACGCGGTCGTCCCCCTCGACGGGGAGCACGACTTCGACGAGGTGCAGGCCTTCGCCCGCGACACCGCCGACCTGCTCGCCGCCCGCGACCCCGAGCAGCTCACCGCCGCCGCCCGCAAGAAGGACCGCGGCCAGCGCCGCTACCTCGACGTCGGCCGCAACGCCTACGCGCAGACCGCCGTCGCCCCCTGGACCGTCGCGGACGCCGCCGACCACGCCCGCACCCGCCCCTGGTCCGGCGCGGCCCGCCGCGGCCGTGCCCTCGGGCCCGCCCGGCGCAGGCTCGACGCCCTGCGTGGCGTATGAGGCATTCCGGCGATTCGTGAAGGTTTGGCCAAGGGGCTTCAGGCCACCCGGAGGAAGAGGTGGCCATTCCGAGAGGAGGTGGCCATGTCCGACACGAAGAACACACGGCGAACACGGACTGCACGCGACGCACCGCATACGAAAAACGACACATCGCATACGGAAAGCGATGTGCGGCATACACGGAGCGGTGTACGGCATGCGAAGGGCAAGGAAGGCGGCATGGCCGACGACGAGGGGCAGAGCCCCATGGAGGTGCTGCGCCAGGCGCGCGCCCAGCTCGCGGAGCTGACCGGCCGGGCCGCCGAATCCGTCTCGTCCTTCGAACGGACCGACGACGGCTGGGCCTTGGAGATCGAGGTCCTGGAACTCGCCCGGGTGCCCGACACCATGAGCCTGATGGCGAGCTACCACGTCGATCTCGATCCGCAGGGCCGGCTCACCGGCTACCGGCGCGTGAGCCGCTACGAACGAGGGCGTTCCGACGCACACCGAGGCGGCGGCCGTTAGGCCGCCCGCACGCCCCGGCACCCGCTCCCGACCACCGGCAACCAGTATCCCCAGACAAGGAGGCGCGGCCGACATGACCGTTGTCCCGGCACAACAGACCGGCGGTGGAGGCGGCGGAAGCAGTCTCTACGACGTTCTGGAACTCGTCCTCGACAGGGGTCTCGTCATCGACGCGTTCATACGCGTCTCCCTCGTCGGTATCGAGATCCTCAAGATCGACGTACGGGTCGTGGTGGCCAGCGTCGACACCTATCTGCGGTTCGCCGAGGCCTGCAACCGGCTCGACCTCGAGGCCGGGCCGCACAAGACCCCCGGCCTGCCCGACGTGGTCGGCGAGGTCACCGAGTCCGGGGCGCGCGGCAAGTCCAAGGGCGCGCTGTCCGGCGCCGCCGAGACCGTCTCCGACGCGTTCCGCCAGGCCCGTGACGAGGGCTCCTCGAAGGAGCCCGAGCGGGAGTCCAGGCCGCGGCCCCGCAAGAGCACCGCGGCCCGCAGGAAGGAGGAAGAGGGGTGAACACGTACGTCTACGGCATCGCCGCCCGTTCGCACCCCGCCCTCCCCGAGGGCCTCGGCGGCGTCGGCGACCCGCCCCGGCCGCTGCGCGTGCTGACGGAGGGCGAGCTGGCGGCGGTCGTCAGCGACGCGCCCGAGGAACTGCGCCCCAAGCGCAGGGAACTCCTCGCCCACCAGAACGTGCTGGCCGAGACCGGCGCCCAGGGCTGTGTGCTGCCCATGCGGTTCGGCAGCGTGGCCCCCGACGACGACACGGTCACCGACGTCCTCGCCGAGCGTGCCGAGCACTACCGGGAGCGTCTGGCGGCGCTCGACGGCAAGGTCGAGTACAACGTCAAGGCCTCCCATGTGGAGGAGGCGGTCCTGCACCAGGTGATGGCCGACAGCGCCGAACTGCGGGCCCTCGCCGAGGCCAACCGGCAGGCCGGGGGCGGCACTTACGAGCAGCGGCTGCAACTCGGCGAGGTGGTCGCCGCCGCGGTCCGGGCCCGCGAGGCCGAGGACGCGGCCCACGTGCAGCAGACCCTGCGGCCCCTGGCCGCCGCCGCCAGTGCGGGCCCCGAGTCCACCGGCTGGCTGGCCAACGTCTCCTTCCTCGTGGAACGGGACTCGGCCGCCGCCTTCCTGGAGGCCACCGAGGAACTGCGCAAGGCCCGCCCGCACCTCGACGTACGGGTCAACGGCCCGCTGCCGCCGTACAGCTTCGTCGAACCGGGACCGTCCGCACCCGCGGGCGGCGTTGGGGAGCAGGTGAGCCATGGGACTGATCTCTGAGGTCCTCCTGCTGCCGTTCGCGCCTGTGCGCGGCAGCGGGTGGGTGATCGGACAGGTGGTGCGGGAGGCGGAGCGGATCTACTACGACCCGGCCGCCGTGCGGGCCGAACTCGCCAGGCTGGAGCAGCTGTTGGAGGCCGGTGAGATCACGGAGGACGAGTTCGACCGGCTGGAGGACGAACTCCTCGACCGGTTGGAGATCGCGACGCGCAGGAGCGCGACGACGGACGACGGGACGACACGATGAACCGTATGGGACTGGGCCTCGCGGTCGGGGCCGGATATCTCCTGGGGCGGACGAAGAAGCTGAAACTGGCGTTCGCGCTCGGTACGCTCGCGGCCGGCAAGCGGCTGAACCTGAGCCCGCGGGCCGTCGCGGACCTGCTGTCGCAGCAGCTGAAGGACAACCCGCAGTTCAAGGAGATCGGTGACGAGATCCGCCAGGACCTGCGCGGGGTCGGCAAGGCCGCCTCCGGCGCCCTGGTCGAACGCCAGATGGAGGCCCTCGCCGACCGGCTGCACGGCCGCACCGCCGAGGTGCGCGACCAGCTGGAGGGCGTGGTGCCCGGGGGCGAGGAGGACGACTCCGAGGCCGATTCCGAGGCCGAGGACGCCGAGGACTACGAGGAGCAGCCGGACGCCGAGGACACGGGTGAGGGCGAGGAGCCCGAGGACCGTGAGGAAGCCGAGGAAGCCGAGGAAGCCGAGGAAGCAGAGGAAGCCGAGGACGAGGAGGAAGGGGAGGAAGGGGAGGAAGGGGAGCCGGACGAGCGCGGCGGGGAGGGGTCGAGCAGGCGGGCCGCCAGGAAGGCGCCGGCGAAGCAGACGGCCAAGAAGGCCCCCGCGAAGAAGGCACCGGCCAAGAAGGCCGCGGACCGCAAGCCGGCCGCGAAGAAGACCGCGGGCGCCCGCAGGACCGGGGCGCGGACGGCCTCCCGCGGCGGCGCGAGCGGCAGCCGTGGTGGTGGGGGACGGAAGGGAGGCGGTGAGCGATGACCGGGACTCTCGGATCTGCGACCTCCGCGACCTCCGCGACCTCCAAGGCCGCGGGTGGCGCGGCCGGCGGGGCCACGAACGGCAACCCGCTGGCCGGGGTGGCCCACAGCGAGGCCGCCGACCGGTTGAAGGAGGAGGTCCAGGAATACCTCTCCGCCCAGGCCGAACGCCTGCTGGTGGGGGTCGGCCGCAAGCTGGGCGAGACCACCGGCAAGCTCGACGACATCGCCGAGGGCAACAGCCCCGGCTTCGCCAGGCTGGCCCTGGACGGCGGGCGCAAGCTCGTCGGCGGCAAGGGCCCGCTGCGCACCGCACTGGAGCTCGGCGCCTCGCACGCCAAGGACACCGTGACCGGCGCCCTGAAGAAACTCGGCGGCGGCAAGGGCGGCAAGGGCAAGGGCGGCGCGGGCCACAAGCCGACCGTCATCATGGAGCAGGTCGACGTGGGCGTGTCGCTGCGCACGGCCTACGACCAGTGGACCCGCTACCAGGACTTCAGCACCTTCGCCAAGGGCGTCAAGAGCGCCTCCCGCGCCGACGACACCGGCAGCGACTGGCAGGCGAAGGTCTTCTGGTCCAGCCGCAGCTGGAAGGCGAAGACCACCGAGCAGGTGCCGGACCAGCGGATCTCCTGGAGCTCGGAGGGCGCCAAGGGCACCACGAAGGGTGTCGTCTCCTTCCACCGCCTCGCCGACCACCTCACCCGTGTCCTGCTGGTCGTCGAGTACTACCCCTCGGGCCTCTTCGAGAAGACCGGAAACATCTGGCGCGCCCAGGGCCGCCGGGCCCGGCTCGACCTGAAGAACTTCGCCCGCTTCATCACCCTGAAGGGAGAGGCGGCCGAGGGCTGGCGCGGCGAGATCCGTGACGGCGAGGTCGTCCGCTCCCACGAGGACGCGGTCGCGGAGGAGGACGGCCGGGAGGACGATGAGGGGAACCCGGAGGGCGAGGAGGAGGCCGAGGACCGAGAGGCCGAGGACGAGTACGACGAGGACGAGTACGACGACGAGGAGGAGCCCGAGGGCGAGTACGAGCAGGAACCGGAGGACGCGTACGACGACGAGAACGCCGAGGACGCCGAGGACGGCGAGGAGACCGCATACGCCGAGGACACCGAGGACGACGAGGGCGGAGGTCGGCGATGAGCATGCCGGGCCGGCTTCCGGATCCGTACGCCCAGGGCGGCGGCTCGAACCTCGCCGACATCCTGGAACGCGTCCTCGACAAGGGGATCGTCATCGCCGGCGACATCCGGATCAACCTGCTCGACATCGAGCTGCTCACCGTCAAGCTCCGGCTCGTCGTCGCGTCCGTCGACAAGGCCAAGGAGATGGGCATCGACTGGTGGGAGGACGACCCGGCCCTGTCCACCCGGGCCCGCCGTGACGAACTCGCGCGGGAGAACGCCGAGTTGCGTGAGCGGCTGGCCCGGATGGAGGAACTGGCGCCGGGGCGTGTTCCCCAGGACGTCCGTGAGGAGTCTCCATGACCGGACTGCGTTACGTCTACGCCGTGTGCCGGCCGCTCGGCGCACCCCTGCAGGCCGATCTGACGGGGGTCGCGGGCGATCCGCCCCGGCTGCTCACCCACCACGGTCTGATCGCCGTGGTCAGCCATGTACCGGAGCGGGACTTCGCCGAGGAGGCGCTGCGCCGCCATCTGGAGGACCTGGACTGGCTGGCCGCCACCGCCCGCGCGCATCAACAGGTCGTCGACGCGCTCACCGCCGTCACCACCCCACTGCCGCTGCGGCTCGCCACCGTCTTCCGCGACGACAGCGGCGTACGCGTGATGATGGAGGAGCAGGAGGACCATTTCCGGCGCACCCTGGACCGGCTGTCCGGGCGCGTCGAGTGGGGGGTCAAGGTGTACGTCGAACCGGAGCCCGAGCCCGCCGGGACCGCGCCCCCCGCCGCGAAACCCGCCGCGAAACCCGCCTCCGGGCGGGACTATCTGCAGCAGCGCCGCCGGCGGGCCAGGGCGCAGGAGGACATCTGGCAGCGCACCGAACGTTTCGCCGCCCGGCTGCATTCCACGCTCCGCGCGCACGCCGAGGACGCCCGGCTGCACCCGCCGCAGCATTCCGCCCTTTCCGCGGCCGGCGCGGGACAGAACGTACTGAACGCCGCCTATCTCGTCCCGCGCGCCCAGTCCGAGGAATTCGTGGAGATCGTGGACCGGACGAAGGGCGAGGAACCCGGAATCCGCGTGGAACTCACCGGACCGTGGGCCGCCTATTCGTTCGTCGAGCAGGGCGTCCAGCAGGGCGACGAGGAATCCGGGGCGGTCCGAGGGTCCGGTGGACCGGGGGAGGAGGGGGCATGACGGTCGTGGAACGCCGAGAGGTCGCCCTGGTGGACCTCCTCGACCGGCTGCTGGCCGGCGGAGTCGTCATCACCGGGGACGTCACCCTGCGCATCGCGGACGTCGACCTCGTCCGGATCGACCTGAACGCGCTGATCAGCTCCGTCAACGAGAACGTGCCGTCGCCCTGGGGGGATGCACGGTGACCAGCCGCCGCAACCGTATGGACCTCGAACCCGACACCGTCGAACGCGACCTGGTCAAACTGGTCCTCACGGTGGTGGAACTGGTGCGTCAGCTGATGGAACGGCAGGCGCTGCGCCGGGTCGACCAGGGAGACCTCAGCGAGGAGCAGGAGGAGCGCATCGGGCTCACCCTGATGCTGCTCGACGACCGCATGACCGAACTGCGCGAGCGCTACGGACTGCGGCCCGAGGACCTGAATCTGGACCTCGGGCCGCTCGGACCGCTGCTCCCCAGGGAATGAGTGGGAATTCTTCCTCATGCTTTCCTGAGGGTGCTTCCCTGAGGGATTCTTAATTCACCACCTGTACCAACGGCCCCTGCCTCCCGCCGCGGACGTCCCGCGGAAAAGGAATCCGAGCAGCCAGACGACGAGAACCACCAGTGCGATCCACCACAGCAACTTCACCGCGAATCCGGCGCCGAAAAGAATCAGCACCAGCAGCAGGACCAACAGAATGGGAACCATATTGTGAACCTCCTGTGTTCCGGGTTTCCCGGAATCCGCGAATCATCCGCGGCTCAGGCGTCCTTTCGGCACAGAATCTCTCCGTGCAGCACCGCGAACCAGCCGTCCTCCTGCCTGCCCCATTCCCGCCAGGCCTGCGACACGGCCCGCAGTTGCTCCGGCGTGGCATGCCCGCCCTCGGTGGCGCGTTCCGCGTACGCCGACGCCAGCGTCCGGTCGGCCCACAGCCCGCTCCACCACGCCCGCTCCTGAGCGCTGCTGAACGTCCAGGTGGCGGACGTCGCCGTGATGTCGGTGAAACCGGCCGCCAGCGCCCAGGACTTCAGCCGCCGCCCGGCGTCCGGCTCACCGCCGTTGGCCCGCGCCACCCGCCGGTACAGGTCCTGCCAGTCGTCCATACCGGGCGAGGCGGGGTACCAGGTCATCGCCGAGTAGTCCGAGTCGCGCACCGCGACGTACCCGCCCGGCTTCGTCACCCGCCGCATCTCGCGCAGCGCCTGCACCGGATCGCCGACGTGCTGGAGCACCTGGTGGGCGTGGACCACGCAGAACGAGTCGTCCGCATGGTCCAGGGCGTGGACGTCCGCGACGGCGAAGTCGACGTTGGTCAGGCCCCGGTCGGCGGCCGTGGCCCGCGCCTGCTCCAGGACGCCCTCGGCGCGGTCGACGCCGGTGACATGCCCGTCGGGGACCAGGGCCGCCAGGTCGGCGGTGATCGTGCCCGGCCCGCAGCCGATGTCCAGGATCCGCATGTGCGGCTTCAGCGAACCGAGCAGGTAGGCCGCGGAGTTGGCGGCGGTGCGCCAGGTGTGGGAACGCAGCACCGACTCGTGGTGCCCGTGCGTGTAGACGGCGGTCTCCTGTGCCTTCGGCATGGCTCAGCCCCTCTTCTCGACGTACCGGCCCCCGGGCTCCGGGAGTCCGGGGCGATGCTCATCACCGTACGCCCGGCGACCGCATCTTGAGACCATCCATTTCGGCATGTGGACTGACGGTACGTCAGGATTCCCCGGGATCCCGCCGGGTAACCTGAAGCCGCCGTCTCCCGCGCGGGCGGCGTCCGCGACCGGGAGGGTCCCCGCATGCGCCTGCTGCTCGTCCGCCACGGCCAGACGCCCACGAACGTCACCTACCTCCTCGACACCGCCGTCCCCGGCCCCGGCCTCACCGAACTCGGCACCCAGCAGGCGGCCGCCCTGGTCGACGCCCTCGCCGCAGAGGCCCTCGACGCGGTGTACGCCTCCACCCTCGTCCGCACCCAGCTCACCGCCGCCCCCCTGGCCGCCGCCCGCGGCCTCGACGTCCAGGTCCGCGACGGCATCCGCGAGGTCTCCGCCGGCGACCTGGAGATGCAGCCCGGCGAGTCCGAACAGGCCGCGCTCTACATGCGCACGGTGTTCGCCTGGGCCGCCGGCGACCTGGACCTGCGCATGCCGGGCGGCGAGAGCGGCGCCGAGTTCCTCGCCCGCTACGACGCCGTGGTCGCCGAGGCCGCCGCCGACGACGCGTCCGCCGTCGCCCTCGTCAGCCACGGCGCCGCCATCCGCACCTGGACCGCAGCCCGCGCCCGCAACGTCGACGTCCCCTTCGCCGCCGCCCACCGCCTCGCCAACACCGGCACCGTGATCCTGGAGGGCGACCCCGCGTCCGGCTGGCGGGTTCTGACCTGGCCGGGCGCCACCGTACGGCCCGCGGGCCAGGGCGGCCCGGCCGGCGAGCCCGCGACCGGCGACCGGCGGCCTTAAGGGTTTGCCGCGCGGTGGGGGCGGCCCGCAGAATGCCTCCTCATGGGACACCTGGAAGCCGCGCACCTCGAGTACTACCTCCCCGACGGGAGGGCGTTGCTCGGCGACGTGTCCTTCCGGGTGGGCGAAGGGGCCGTGATGGCCCTGGTCGGCCCCAACGGCGCCGGCAAGACCACCCTGCTGCGCCTGATCTCCGGCGAGCTGAAGCCCCACGGCGGCACCGTCACCGTCGGCGGCGGCCTCGGTGTCATGCGCCAGTTCGTCGGCTCCGTCCGCGACGAGACGACCGTGCGCGACCTGCTCGTGTCGGTGTCCTCGCCCCGTATCCAGGACGTCGCGAAGGCCGTCGACAAGGCCGAGCACGCGATCATGACCGTCGACGACGAGGCCGCCCAGCTCCAGTACGCGCAGGCCCTCTCCGACTGGGCCGAGGCCCGCGGCTACGAGGCCGAGACCCTGTGGGACATGTGCACGACGGCCGCGCTCGGCGTGCCCTACGACACGGCGCAGTTCCGGCTCGTACGGACCCTCTCCGGCGGCGAGCAGAAACGGCTGGTGCTGGAGGCCCTGCTGCGCGGCACCGACGAGGTGCTCCTCCTCGACGAGCCCGACAACTACCTAGACGTCCCCGGCAAGCGCTGGCTGGAGGAGCGGCTGAAGGAGACCCGCAAGACGGTCCTCTTCGTCTCCCACGACCGCGAACTCCTCTCCCGCGCGGCCGAGAAGATCGTCTCCGTGGAGCCCTCGCCCACCGGCGCCGACGCCTGGGTGCACGGCGGCGGCTTCGCCACCTACCACGAGGCCCGCCGCGAACGCTTCGCCCGCTTCGAGGAGCTGCGCCGCCGCTGGGACGAGAAGCACGCCCAGCTGAAGAAACTCGTCCTGAACCTCCGTCAGGCGGCCTCCGTCAGCCATGAGCTGGCCTCCCGCTACCAGGCCGCCCAGACCAGGCTGCGCAAGTTCGAGGAGGCCGGCCCGCCGCCCGAGCCGCCGCGCGAGCAGGACATCACCATGCGGCTCAAGGGCGGCCGCACCGGCGTCCGGGCCGTCACCTGCAAGGGACTCGAGCTCACGGGCCTGATGAAACCGTTCGACCTGGAGGTCTTCTACGGCGAGCGGGTCGCCGTCCTCGGCTCCAACGGCTCCGGCAAGTCCCACTTCCTGCGCCTCCTCGCCGGCGACGGCGTGACGCACACCGGTGAGTGGAAACTCGGCGCGCGGGTCGTGGCCGGGCACTTCGCCCAGACCCACGCCCACCCCGAGCTCCAGGGCCGCACCCTGCTCGACATCCTGTGGAAGGAGCACTCCCAGGACCGGGGCGCGGCCATGTCCCGGCTGCGCCGCTACGAGCTCACGCAGCAGGCCGAGCAGAGCTTCGACAAGCTCTCCGGCGGCCAGCAGGCCCGCTTCCAGATCCTGCTCCTGGAACTGGAGGGCGTGACCGCGCTCCTGCTCGACGAGCCCACCGACAACCTCGACCTGGAGTCGGCCGAGGCGCTCCAGGAGGGCCTGGAGGCCTTCGAGGGCACGGTCCTCGCCGTCACCCACGACCGCTGGTTCGCCCGCTCCTTCGACCGCTACCTCGTCTTCGGCAGTGACGGCCGGGTCCGCGAGACGCCGGAGCCGGTGTGGGACGAACGGCGGGTGGAACGCGTCCGGTAGGCGACGTCCGGGGGCCCGGGGACCCGAATGTTCGTACAGTGGAGTGGACGCAGTAGGCGGAACGACGAGCGGGGCACCACCATGACCGGAGTCGACCCTGACCGGCTGGACGACCAGCAGCTCATGAAAGAGCTGGAGACGATCCACCGCACGCGCCACGACACCCTGCTGTACGGCTCGAACGACGCCCTGCGCGCCCACAACGACCGCATGGCCCAGCTGGAGGGCGAGTACCTGCGCCGCAACCCGCGCCGCTTCGTCGCCCCCGGCCGCACCCGCGAGGGAGCCAGGGACCGGGCGACCGCGCTGAACGGCGGCCGGGCCACCCGCACCCCCGCCGGCCCGGCCCCGGCCGGGACCCCGGCGGGGAAGTGGGGGCCGGGGGCGACGGGGGGCGGGGGCTGAGTCGGTCGACCGTCTGCGGTCTGCAGTCTGCGGGCGACGGTATGCGGTCTGCGAGCGACCGTCTTCGGTCTGCGGGCGACGGTATGCAATCTTCGGGCGACCGCACACCGTCGACGGCATGACACGGAACGGCTCCGGGATCCGAACCTCGGGATCCCGGAGCCGTCCGATGCCGATGGCTCAGAGCCGGTGCGTCAGCCGCCCTGGCCGAAGGTGCTCCCGTCCACGTTGGCCGCGACGGAGGTGTTGGGGCTGTTGTCCCCGGTGCTGCAGCTCTGCTGGGTGTTGGACGGGTCCTTGACCGACCCGCCGCCGAGGAGTCCGAGGGCGAGGTTCAGGTCCGACAGGTTGATCAGACCGACGTTGACGTCGCCCTGCTGGATGCACTGGTTGAAGTCCCCGTCTCCACCCGTGCCGGCCTCGGTGGCGGAGGCGACGCCCGCCCCGGCCAGGGTCAGGCTGCCGATCATGGCGGCCACGAGGCCGGCCTTGCGAAGCTTGAGCATTACATCCCCTTTGCTGTGTAGTGGCGCGTTTCTTGATGTAACGGAACGTTACGAGTGTGCACGGTATGTTACGATTGCACCTTTTGCACCCCAACACGCCGACCCGTCAGCCGCAACCACTGGCATGCCACTCGGGGGATACCGGACAGCCCCTCCGACAACCCGCCCCTCAGCCCGCCTCCTCGGTGAACACGTCCAGGAACGCCGCGCAGAACGCCTTCAGGTCGTCCGGCCTACGGCTGGTCACCAGCTTGTTCGGGCCGTGGTCGCAGATCTTCACCTGCTCGTCGACCCAGGTGCCGCCCGCGTTGCGGACGTCCGTGCGCAGACTCGGCCACGATGTCAGTTCCCGGCCGCGTACGACGTCCGCCTCCACGAGCGTCCACGGGGCATGGCAGATCGCCGCGACCGGCCTGTCCTGCTCGAAGAAGGCCCGAACGAACGCCGCGGCCCGCGGATCCGTTCGCAGGAAGTCCGGGTTCGTCACGCCGCCCGGCAGCACCAGCCCGCCGAAGGAGTCCGCGGCGGCCTCGCCGACGACCTCGTCCACCCGGAACGTGTCCGCCCTGTCGAGATGGTCGAAGGCCTGGATCTCGCCGGATCGGGTCGACACCAGCACCGGTTCGTGCCCCGCCTCCGCCGCGGCCTGCCAGGGGTCGGTCGGTTCGACCTGTTCGACGCCCTCGGGCGCCGTCAGAAACGCGATGCGCATGATCGTTCCACGCCCTTCCGCGGCACGCCGGCCGGCCTGGTCGCCGCCGGCGCGCCGCTCGTCCTTGCCCGCCCGGGTCACCGGCCGCGCTCGATCAGCGCCTCGGCCAGCTCGGTCGCGTTGGCGTAGCGCTCTTTGTGCGACAGCCGGTGCACGGCGTCCACGAGCGCGTCGGGCGCGTTCCTGCGCCGCAGGGCCAGGGACAGCTCACGCGGACCCGCGGGGAAGGACCCGCGCCCCAGGATCCGGCCCAGCTCCTGGCGGACCGTCGCCAGTGACACCCGGGAGGAGCCCGGCACCACCGGACCGCCCCAGATCTGCGGATCGTCCTCGGCGGACGGTTCCGGATCGTGCCATTCCTCGGACCGCGTGGGGTGCCCGGAGCGGAGCAGACCCTGCAATTCGTGCTTCATCTCCTCGTCCCGGTGCACGCTCAGCCGGTCGCTGCCTCGCTGCATGTCTCCCTCCAGATCTTCGGGGTCGGCCCACCGCGTACCCGAAGGGAGGGGGACGACACACGGCCGTCACCTCTTCCCCGGCAGGAACTCCTGCACCTTCGCCTTGAACCCCTGCCTGACCATGGAGCCCCGGTCGGCGTCGCCCTTCACGATCGACTCCGCCGTCGCCTCCATCTGCTCCCAGGTCGCGTGCGGCGGCATCGGCGGTACCGCCGGGTCGGTGAGGAATTCGACGACCGCGGGGCCGTCCGCCTCCAGGGCCGTACGCCGGCCCGCCTCGACGTCCTCGGGCTTCTCCACCCGCACCGCGGTCAGCCCCAGCGAGCGGGCGAACGCCGCGTTCCGCACATCGGGCAGCTGCTGCGAGGGCAGGAACGAGGGGGCGCCCTCCATGGCGCGCATCTCCCACGTCACCTGGTTCAGATCGTGGTTGTTCCACACCCCGACCACCAGCCGCGGGTCCTGCCAGCGGTCGCGGTACCTGGCGGCCGTGATCAGCTCGGCCAGGCCGTTCATCTGCGTCGCCCCGTCCCCGACCAGCGCGATCGCCGGCCGGTCCGGGTGGGCGAACTTCGCCCCGATCGCGTACGGCACCCCGCAGCCCACCGTCGCCAGCGTGCCGGAGAGGGAGGCGGGCATGCCGGGGCGCAGGGTCGGATGCCGGGCGTACCAGTTGGCCACCGAGCCGGAGTCGGAGGTGACGATCGCGTCCGGCGGCAGCTGGGGGTACCCCCTCTGGGGGAGGGTCCAGCGCCCGGGCCACGTACTCCGGGTTGATCGGGTCGTACGGCGAGACGGGTGCCGGGTGACCCCGGGTGCCCCCGGAAAACCTGCGCGCGGGGCGGGGCGGGGTGGGGCAGTGGCTTGAGGTGTGGGCCGGGTGCGGGTCCGGTGTGGCCGGTCGCGCCGTTCCCCGCGCTCCCGGGCGTCACCCGTGTGGCGGGTCCCCGTCCCGCCAATGGACCGTGGCCGCGCGCGGTCGCCCGGGTCTGCGGCTGTGATGGGGGCGGGGCGTGAACGCCGTGCCCCGCCCTCGTCGGCCGAAGGAGCCGTCCCATGCGCCGCACCGCCCCCTTCCTCCTCGCCGCCGCCCTCCTGGCCGCCGCCGGGCCGGTCGCGGTCGCCGATCCGGCGGCCGAGGTCGGCCCCGGCAGCGTCGACCCCGGGGGCAGCGTCACCGTGTCGGTCTCCTGCGACCCCCTCGGCGGCACCGCCCCGCAGACCCTGGACGCCGTCTCGCAGGCGTTCACCGAGGGCACCGTCAAACTGGACAAGGTCCCCGGCGAGGGCGACGGCGACGGCGACGCGACAGCCGGGCCCGCCTACCAGGGCAGCGCCCACGTCGCCCCCGACCTCGGCGAGAACGACGGCGGGCTCGGCCCGGACACCGCCTGGACCGTCGACGGCACCTGCCCGGCACCCCCCGGCGGCCAGGGCAGCGCCTGGAGCGCCACCTTCGACGTCAACCGGCCCACTACCGGCGATATCGGGAGCGATTCCGGGATCGGCAGTGGGGGCAACAGCGAGAGCGGAAGCGGAAGCGGCAGCGTGGGCGGGAACGAGGGCGTCAGCGGGGGCCTCGGCGGGGGCGAGAGCGGGGGCGTCGGCGGAGGCGGAAGCGAGGGCGGCAGCGGAGGCGGCACCGAGGACATCGGCGGGGGCGGGGGCGGGGGCGTCGGCGAGAGCGAGAGCGGGAGCGGGAGCGGGAGCGGAGGCTTCGGCGGGGGCGTCGGCGGGGCCGGCATCCCGCCCTGCCCCCTGACCCCCGGCCAGAGCGCCCCCTCCTGCGACGGCGGCCACCCCTGCCCCCACGACAAGCCCTGCGCCACCGCCCGCCCCACGGAGCGGCCCACCACGCCGGCCACCGTCGAGCACGGCGTACGGGCCGGCACGGGCGGTACGTTCGGCGACTCCGTGCCCGCCCTCGTCGCCGGCGGACTGCTGATCGCCGGCGCGTTCGGCGCCGCGGCTCATCGGCTGCTGCGCCGCCGCAGGACCCCGGCGGACGCCTGACCCCGTCCGACGGCCGGACCGGCCCCCGCTGTGACCGGCGCGACGCGGGCGGACGGCCATGACCCGGCGCCCACGGGGTACGCAGAGCGCGGGGGCACGACCCGCCCCGTACGAGACGTCACACACCACCGGCACCCCGGGCACCGCACCCACGCGGCCCCCGCGGGCCGCCGGCACCCGGCACCCGGGACGGACTGCGCGGAGGACCCCATGCGGCGCACGGAACCGGAAGACCACGGGCCCGTCCGCTACGGCCCGCCCCTCCCGCCCGACGGACTGCCCGTCCTCCCCGAACTCGCCGAGGTCCTCGCCCGGGCCGCCACGCGCGCGTACGGCGAACCCGTCGGCGGCGGCCCCGACCTCCTGGACGCCGCCCGGGGCCACGCGCAACGGCACGGCGCCCCCGCCGGGCCCGGCCGGACCGTCGCCGCGCCCGGGGCACCCGCGCTGCTGGTCGCGCTGACCGCCGCGCTCGGCGGTGACGTCCTGGTGCCCCGGCCCTGCGCGGCCTGGTGGGCGCCGTACGCCCGGCTGCTCGGCCGGCCCGTCTTCCACGTGGCGACCCCCGCCGAGTGCGGCGGCGTACCGGACCCGTACGCCCTGCTGGAGACCGTGCGCCGGGTGCGCGCCGAGGGCGGGGAGCCGCGGCTGCTGGTGCTGTCCCTCGCCGACGACCCCACCGCCACCGTCGCCCCGCCCGAGGTGCTCCACGAGGCCGTCGAGGCCGCCGCCGGGGAAGGCCTGCACCTGGTCAGCGACGAGACCTGGCGCGACACCCTGCACACCCCGCACGACACCGTGCTGGTCGGCCCCGCCGAGATGCTGCCGGAGCAGGTCACCGTCGTCACCGACCTGGCCGGCGCGCTGCTGCCCAGCGGCTGGCCCGCCGCCGTCGCCCGGCTGCCCGCCTCGGCCGCCGGCGACGACCTCCACGCGCGCGTGCTCGACGTCCTCACCGCGCTCGACGCGCGCGTGGCCGCACCCGTCGCCGCGGCCGCCGCCTACGCCCTCGCCGAACCCGAGCCGGTCACCGCGCGCCTGGCCGCCACCGTGGCGCTGCACGCGCGCGTGGCCCACGCCCTGCACGCCACCGTGGTGGCCGCGGGCGCCCTCGCCCTGCCGCCGCAGGCCGGACGCCACCTGTACGCCGACCTCGGCCCCCTGCGGGAGGCGCTCGCCGCGCGCGGCGTCGGCGACGCACAGGATCTGGAGGACTACCTCACCGCCCGGCTCGGCATGCCCGCGCCCGGCGGCCACCGCTTCGGCGACGACCTCGGCGCGCTGCGCGTCCGGCTGTCCACCGGCCCCCTGCTGGGTGGCACGGACGCCGAACGCGCGGAATGCCTCACCTCGCCCACGCCGTGGGAACTGCCCCACGTGCAACGCGCGTTGATGCTTCTGAGGTCGGTCCTCGACGATCTCCGTGACGACGCCCAGTGATGGGAGCCTCCTCGATGACGCAGCAGTCCGAGTCGACCACCACCGCCGCCGAACCCGTGCCGCCGCAGGACGCCGACGCTCTCGTCCCGCCCCCTTTCCCGCCGCTCGCCGAGCCCCGCCCGCTGGGGGAGCGGCGGGTGTGGCCCCGTACCTTCCACGACCGGCTGACCGCCCCGCTGCCCGGCCTCAAGGCCCTCGCCCGCTTCGCCCGCGAGGGCTCCGTACGCCCCGGCAGGGAAGGCCTCGCCGACGTCCCCCGGCTGCCCTTCGCACCCGCCCCGCTGCCCCCTGCGGACGCCGCCACCCTCGCCGTCACCTGGGCGGGACACGCCAGTTGGGTGCTGCGCATCGGCGGACTCACCGTCCTCACCGACCCGGTCTGGTCCCGCCGCATCCTCGGCACCCCCGCCCGCATCACCCCCGTGGGCGTGCCCTGGGAGGACCTGCCGCCCGTCGACGCGGTCGTCGTCAGCCACAACCACTACGACCACCTGGACGCGCCGACACTGCGCCGACTCCCGCGCGACACACCCGTGTTCGCCCCCGCCGGACTCGGACGCTGGTTCCGGCGACGCCGGTTCACGGCCGTGACCGAGCTGGACTGGTGGGAGGCGGCCGAACTGTCCGGCGTCCGCTTCGACTTCGTCCCGGCCCACCACTGGTCCAAGCGCACCCTCCTCGACACCTGCCGCTCCCTGTGGGGCGGCTGGGTGCTCACCGCCCCCGACGGACAGCGCCTGTACTTCGCCGGCGACACCGGCTACGGCCACTGGTTCTCCCGCATCGGCCGCCGCCACCCCGGCATCGACCTCGCCCTGCTGCCCATCGGCGCCTACGACCCCCGCTGGTGGCTCAGCGACGTCCACTGCGACCCCGAGGAGGCCGTCAGAGCCACCCTCGACCTCGGCGCCCGCCGTATGGCCCCCATGCACTGGGCGACCTTCGTCCTCTCGGCCGAGCCGGTCCTGGAGCCCCTGGAGCGGGTGCGCAAGGCCTGGGAGAAAGCGGGCCTGGCCGCCGAAGACCTCTGGGACCTCCCCATCGGAGGCTCACGCACACTCGGTCGGAGGGCCCCCTAGGCGGATCCGGGTTTCCTGATCCGGCGCCACACGCTCGGCGCCGCGCCGATCACCACGGTCAGCGCGACCGCCGTCACCACCCCCTGCCACGGCTCCGGGAACAGCGAACCACCGAGGATCCCGATCAACTGATACGTCAGCGCCCACGCCAGACAGGCCGGCAGATTCCCCCGCACGAACCGGCGCAGCGGCCAGTCGGCCATCAGACACGCCAGCATCACCGGGATCCGGCCCGCCGGCACCAGCCGGGACAGCACCAGCACCGCCACATCGTGCTCGGCGAGCCGCGCCTGCGCCTGCTCCAGTCGCTGCTCCGGCGCCCGCGCCCGGATCGCCTCCAGCCAGCGCGAGCCGTTCCTCGACCCCATCCCGCGCCGCCCCAGCCCGTACAGGGCCGCGTCCCCGAGGAACGCCGCCAGCGACGCCGTCACGAACACCAGCGCCAGCGAGAACGGCGCCGTCTGATGAAACGCCACCACCGCCGCCGAACTCACCAGCGCCCCCGTCGGCACCACCGGCACCAGCGCCCCGATCAGCACCAGCAGGAACAGCGACGGATAGCCGAGCGCCTGCTGGGTGGACTCCGCCGGCACCGCCGTCGTGGCGGCCGCGGCGAGCCACCACCTCACCGTACGACCTCCGGGCGCACGCTCTCGCCGTGCCCCAGCCGGTGCACCGTCACGCCCGGCGCACGCCGCGCCGCAAGGCGCACGAACTCCTCACCCGGCGCATGGAACTCATGGGGGCGCACGGCGTCCATCCCGATCGGCCAGTACGTGCCGTAGTGCACCGGCACCGCGCTCCCCGGCGCCAGCCGGGCCAGCGCCTCGGCCGCCCGGCCCGCGTCCAGATGCCCCTCGCCCAGGTACGGGCCCCAGCCGCCCACCGGCAGCAGCGCCACGTCGACCGGCCCGACCGCACGCGCCATGTCCTCGAACAGCCCGGTGTCCCCGGCGAAGTAGGTGCGCGCCTCGCCCTCGACGACGTACCCGAGCGCGGGGGAGCGGTGCGGGCCCACCGGCAGCCGCCGCCCGTCGTGCCGCGCGGGCACCGCCCGTATCCGCACCCCGTCCACCACCGTCTCGTCCCCCGGCTCCACCTCGCTGACCTGCAGATGCGCCAGCCGTCGCAGACCGGGCACGGCGCGCGGCGCGCCCCGGGGCACCAGCAGGCGCGTGCCCGGCGCGAGGCGCGCCAGCGACGGCACATGGAGATGGTCGGCGTGCAGATGGGAGACGACCGCGACATCCGCCCGCCACGCGGCCGGCGGGGGCGGCGCGCCCCGGCGGCGCCGCAGATGCGCGAGCCGGCGTGCGAACAGAGGGTCGGTCAGCACGCGCACGTTCGCATCCTCGACCGTGCAGGTCGCGTGACCCCACCAGGTGATCTCCACCGGCACCCCTTTGCCTCCCTCGCGCGACTCCCCCGAAGCCTACGGGCAGGAGTAGGGTCGGCGGCGAAACCCGGAGGTGAGGGGGACGCCATGGGACCGGTGCGGGTCACGGCGATCGCGAGTCTGACGCCGCTCGAGGAACTGGACGCCGATCCCTTCCTGGTGGACTCCCGCAGCCAGCACGCCATGTGCGCGCGCTGGGCCGCCCAGCGTGGCTACACCGTCAGCCGCGAGCTCCTGGTGCGCGGACTGCGCGCCGACCACTGCGTGCTGTGGGACGGGGTACGGCCCGGCGTCGACCTGTTCGTCGCCCCCAGCCGCCGCGTCCTCGAGAGCGCCCTGTCGGACGTCGAGGAGTTCACCGAGGAGTGCGCCCGCCGCGGGGTCCGCGTGGAGACCGTCGGCTCCCCCGAACCCGCCTACGACGCCCAGATGAAGGCCCACGTCCACCGGCGGCTGTCGATGCCGACGGCCGGGTACGACGGTCGGTAGGACGCGAGGCCGGGGGGGGAGACGGGGGCGGTGTCGGGGCCGGCGAGGGCGACGAGGGCGGTGTCCGGGCCGGTTGTCAGTCCCGTGTGACAGGGTGGACGACGGCCCCTCCTCTCGGCGTCGGGGCCGGAAGACGAGGTGAACGGGGCGTGCGTGGGGTGCGGTGGCGGCGGGCCGTCAGCCAGGCGGGGCGGAGTCTCGCGGTGTGGGCCGTCTCCACCCTGACGATGCTGGTCCTCGCGGGGATCCTGCCGGACTTCCGCCTGCAGTCAGCCGACGGCGACAGCGCCACCGTCATCGCCGTCACCGCGGCCGTCGGCGCCGGCGTCTTCGGCCTCCTCTCCGCCCTGGTCTGGCCCCTCCTCGTCCGCCTCCTGCTGCTGGTGCCGGCCCTCGTCCTCGGCCTGCTGGTGTTCTTCCTCAACGGCTCGCTGCTGCTGATAGCGCTGCGGCTGACACCCTCCGGACAGACCGAGGCCGCACCCGAGACCGCCGTCATCGTCGCCGCCGTGATGTCCGCCGTCGCCTCCGCGACCGGCGGCGCCCTCGCCGTCCGCGACGACGACGCCTACCGCCGCCGGCTCTACCGCCTCGCCGACCGCCGCCGCCGGGGCGGCCCGCCCTGCGCCGCCACCCCCGGCACCGTCTTCCTCCAGCTCGACGGCGTCGGCCACGACGTCCTGTCCACCGCCGTCCGCAAGGGCCTGATGCCGACGGTCGCCACCTGGCTCGGCCGGCACCCGGGCACCGGCCCGGCCCCCGGTGCGGACGGTGCGGCCGGCCGGCCCGGCGCCGCCCCCGGCCCGGTGCCCCGCCCCACCCACCGGCTCACCCCCTGGCACACCGACTGGTCCAGCCAGACCGGCGCCAGCCAGCTCGGCATCCTCCACGGCAGCAACCACGACGTGCCCGCCTTCCGCTGGTACGAGAAGGACAGCCGGGAGGTGATGGTCTGCAACCGCCCCACCAGTGCCGCCGAACTCCAGCGCCGCGCCGTCGGGCGCACCGGCGACGGCGGACTGCTCACCCTCGACGGCGCCAGCCGCGGCAACCTCTTCGGCGGCGGCGCCGACGAACAGGCCCTCGTGCTGTCCATCGCCACCCGCCGCCGGGGCCGCGACACCCGCTCCCGCGCCGGCTACTTCGCCTACTTCTCCGACCCGGCCAACGCCGTGCGCACCGCCCTGTCCTTCGTCGCCGAGGTGGTCCGCGAGATCGCCCAGTCCACCCGCGCCCGCCTGCGGGGAGAGCGCCCCCGTGTGAGCCGCGGCGGCCTGTACCCGTTCGTCCGCGCCTTCGCCACCGTCGTCGAACGCGACGTCGTCGTGGCCGCCGTCATGGGCGACCTGCTCGCCGGCCGCACCGCCGTCTACGCCGACCTCGTCGCCTACGACGAGGTCGCCCACCACTCCGGGCCGCTCGGCCGGGACACCGCACAGGTCCTCGGCCGCCTCGACCGCGCCCTCGCCCTGATCGAGAAGGCCGCCGAGCACGCCCCCCGCCCCTACCGGATCGTCGTCCTGTCCGACCACGGACAGAGCCCCGGCGAGACCTTCCGCGCCCGCTACGGCCTCACCCTCGGCGACCTGGTACGGGCCGGCTGCGGCCTGCCGGTGCCGCGCCGCGCCGAACGCACCCACAGCGGCGCCGAGGCCCGCGCCGCCGTCCGGGCCGCACTGCGCCGGCCCGTCGAGGAGAGCGGGGAACGGCACCGCCCCGCCGGACGCCGCTCCGAGCCGATCGTGCTCGCCTCCGGGAACCTCGGCCTGATCTCCTTCCCGGACGTCCCGCACCGGATGACCAAGGAGGAGATCGACGCCCGTCACCCCGCCCTGCTGACCACCCTCGCCAACCACCCCGGCATCGGCTTCCTCCTGGTCCGCAGCGAGGAGCACGGCGGGGTCGTCCTCGGCGCGTACGGCGCGGAGATACCCCTGGACCGGCTGGACGAGGACCCCGGTCCGCTGGCCGCCTTCGGGCCCGGCGCCGCCGACGCCGTGCGCCGCACGCACTCCTTCCCGCACACCGCCGACATCATGGTCAACTCCTTCCACGACCCGGCCGACGGCGAGGTCCTCGCCTTCGAGGAGCAGATCGGCTCCCACGGCGGCCTCGGCGGCGCCCAGGCCCGCCCCTTCCTGCTCTCTCCGCTCGCCCTGTCCGCCCCCGTCGACGAGGGCGGGATCCTGACCGGCGCCGAGCACGTCCACCGCGTCCTGCGCCGCTGGCTCCGCGAAACCGACGGACCCCAGGTGCCGCTGGAACCGGCCCCGGAGGAACGGGCCGCCTGAAAATAGGCTGCGCCGCCACGGCCGTACACCCACACTGGCCGTGTCGATCTCGCCCCCGCCCCAAGGAGCAGCAGCGTTGCAGGCTGCCGTCACCGTCACGCCCTCCCGCATCCCCGAACTCCTCCTCGGCCTCGCCACCGTGCGGCCGGTCTTCCTCTGGGGCGCCCCCGGCATCGGGAAGTCCTCCCTGGTCAGGGAGTTCGCCGAGTCCCTGGGCCTGGAGTGCGTGAGCCTGCTCGGCACGCAGCTCGCCCCGGAGGACCTGATCGGCGTGCCGCAGATCCGCGACGGACGGTCGGTGTTCTGCCCGCCGGAGGCGATCGCCCGCGACGAGCCGTACTGCCTGTTCCTGGACGAGCTCAACGCGGCCACCCCCGACGTGCAGAAGGCGTTCTACTCGCTGATCCTGGACCGCCGTATCGGCAGCTACGAACTCCCCGAGGGCTCCATCGTCATCGGCGCCGGCAACCGCGCCACCGACAACGCCCTCGCCCGCCCCATCGCCTCCGCGCTCGTCAACCGCCTCACCCACGTCCACCTGGAGGCCTCCCCGAGGGACTGGCTCGCCTGGGCGGCTGCGCACGGCATCCACCCCTGGATCCTCGACCACCTCACCGACCGGCCCGACCACCTGTGGTCCAAGCCGCCGAAGACCGAGGAACCCTTCTCCACGCCCCGCTCCTGGCACATGCTCTCCGACGCCCTGCACTCCTTCGGCCAGGGCCTCGACGAGGACACCCTCACCGTCCTCGCACACGGCACGCTCACCCCCGCGCACGCCACCGCCTTCTGCGGCTACGTCAAGATCGTCCGCAGCCGGTACGGCATCGAGGCCGTCCTGCGCGGCGACGCGCCCTGGCCCCACCGCGTCGAGGACCGCGACCTGCTCTACTACCTCGCCGACTCCTTCCGCGGCCGGCTCGTCAAGGAACTCCCCGCCGTCAAGGAACACATGTCGGCGAACGGCCGGCAGACCGCGTACCGCGCCAAGTCGCTCCTCGTGCAGCTCGCCGAGATCTCCGTCGAGGTCGCCCAGACCGTCATCGCCGCCGACCCCGACGGCAACCCCGTCCTCCCCTCCTGGTTCCTGGTCGAGGCGGCCCGCGACATGCCCCGGCTGGTGGAGGCACGCCGGTGAGCGGGACGAGCCGGGGGCGGGGTGCGGCGATGAAGCGGGCGGAGGCGGGGCGGTGAGCGGGACGAGCCGGGGCAGGGCGTGGCGATGAAGCGGAGGGAGGCACGCCGGTGAGCGGGACGAGCCGGGGGCGGGGTGCGGCGATGAAGCGGGCGGAGGCGGGGCGGTGAGCCGGGGCGGGCGGGGGAAGAAGAAGCGGGATCTGGCGGCGGAGGCTTTCGGCGAGGGGCTGCGGCTGATGCACGCGAACCCGGCCCTCGACGCCGTCGACTTCGGCGTGTGCCGCAGGGAGGAGTGCGCGCTGGCGCCCCGCGGCGGCCTGGTCCGGGTCGACTCCGACGGCACGGTCCACGCCCACCCGGCCCGGATCGCCGACCCCGCCGTGTGGGCCTGGTCGCTCGCCCACGCCGCCCTCCACCTCGGCTTCGGCCACGTCCCGGCGGCCGCGGGCGTCCGCGTCCAGCCCGACCGGTACGACATCGCCGCCCGCTGCACCGTCGTCAACCGCTTCCTGCTCACCTTCCCCGTCGGCAGACCCCCCGAGGACCTGCCGCTCACCTACCCGGACGGCGACGAGGAACAGCTCGCCGCCCGCTGGCGCCGCGACGGCCTCCCCACCGCCTACCAGCACTGCGGCACCGCGGGCCCGGACCCCGACCAGCTGCTGCTGCCCTGGGACACCTGGCGCGGAGGCCGGCCGCCGGACCGTCAGCTCGCCTTCGCGACCGCCCTCACCCGGACCGTGTCCGCCGCCATGGACATGGCCGGCGGCCGACGTGCCTCCCTCGACGACGACCTGGACCCCCAGCGCCCCTGGGAGCGGGCCCTGAGCTGGTTCGTCTCCTCCTACCCGCTGCTCGGCGGCATCGCGGCCGGCATCAAGCTCGTCCCCGACGCCGAGCTGGCCCGCGCCCACGGCATCCAGATCGCCGCCGTCGACGCCGAGGCCGGCGAGATCTACCTCAACCCGCTGTACCGGCTCCAGGACGACGAATGGCGGTTCGTCCTCGCCCACGAGATGCTGCACGCCGCCCTGCGCCACGGCGACCGCTGCGGCACCCGCGACCCCTACCTCTTCAACGTCGCCTGCGACTACGTCATCAACGGCTGGCTGCGCGAGATGCAGATCGGCACCATGCCCGACGGACTGCTGTACGACCCACAGCTCGCCGGCCTGTCCGCCGAGGAGGTCTACGACCGCATCGCCGGCGACCTGCGCCGCCTTCGCCGACTGTCCACCCTGCGCGGCAAGGGCGTCGGCGACGTCCTCGGCGGCCCCCTCGGCCCGCCCCGCGACTGCGTCGACCTCGACGGCTTCTACCGGCGCGGCCTCGCCCACGGCCTCGACCTGCACCAACGCGAGGAACGCGGCATGCTCCCCGGCGGGCTGGTCGAGGAGATCCGCGCCCTCAGCCACCCTCCGCTGCCCTGGGACGCCCGCCTCGCCCGCTGGTTCGACGAGTTCGTCCCCCGCCCGGAGCCCCTACGGTCGTACGCCCGCCCCGCACGCCGCCAGGCCTCCACCCCCGACATCCCGCGCGCCGGACGGTACTTCCCGCCCGAGGAGACACCCCGCTGCACCTTCGGCGTCGTCCTGGACACCTCCGGCTCCATGAACACCGCCCTCCTCGGCAAGGCCCTCGGCGCCATCGCCTCCTACGCCGAGGCCCGCGACGTACCCGCCGCCCGCGTCGTGTTCTGCGACGCCGCCCCGCACGACGCCGGCTATCTCCCCGTCACCGAGATCGCCGACCGGATCCGGGTGCGCGGCCGCGGCGGTACGGTCCTGCAGCCCGGCATCGACCTGTTGCACCGCGCCGACGACTTCCCGCGCGACGCTCCCGTGCTGGTCATCACCGACGGCTGGTGCGACACCCTGCGCGTCCGGCGCGAACACGCCTACCTGATCCCGCAGGGCGCCCGGCTGCCGTTCACGGCTCAGGGGCCGGTGTTCCGGGTGCGGTGAGCCGGAATGTGATCGGATGGGGCTCACGGAAACCCGTCCGACGGGAAACCCACGCGAAAGGAACAACCGTGGCCACCACGCGCTCCGCTCACACCGTCTGGGAAGGCAACCTGCTCGAGGGCAACGGCGTCGTCACCTTCGACTCCTCCGGCATCGGTCAGCAGCCGGTGTCGTGGCCGTCGCGCGCCGAGAAGGCGAACGGGAAGACCAGCCCCGAGGAGCTGATCGCCGCCGCCCACTCCAGCTGCTTCTCCATGGCCCTGTCGCACGGGCTGGCAGGCGCGGGCACCCCGCCCACCAAGCTCGTCACCTCCGCCGACGTCACCTTCCAGCCCGGTGAGGGCATCACCGGCATCCACCTCACCGTCGAGGGCACGGTCCCCGGCATCGACAACGACGCGTTCGTCGCCGCCGCCGAGGACGCCAAGAAGAACTGCCCCGTCAGCCAGGCCCTCACCGGCACCACGATCACCCTGTCGGCCAAACTGGCCTGACGCCCCGCCCCCACCCCACCGGCCGGAACGCACTCTGCGTACCGGCCGGTGGCGCGTGTCGGGTCCGGTGATCCGGTGGTCCCGGTGGGCCAGTGAGCCGGTGGTGCGTGTCGGGTGGGGTGGGTCGGTGGCGCGTGGCGGGTGGGGAGGATCGGTGGTGTGTGTCGGCGGCCCGCTCGGCCCGCCCCGCGACCCGGTCGACCGTGCGCATTACGCCCCCGGGCATCAGTGCGTTCGGCCCGCCCGCGTCCCCGTCGCGTTCGCCCCGCCCAGTCCACGATGGGTCCGGCCGCCCCGCGCACCGGCGGGTTCGGCGTGCTCGGGCTGCGGGTGTACCCGCCCGGGTCGCCCGTACGACGGCCCCGCCGGGCGACGGAGGGAGGGCGCCGGTGCCCGGAATCACCGATCATGAAGCGGTGACCAGCCGCCCAGAGCCCCCCGAACCCCCGCCACCCCGGGACACCCCGCGGCCCACTGTGACCCCAGCGCTCCCGGACAGCCCATGGCCCTCCGGCTCCCCGCCTCCTCCGGTCACCCTGCGGCCCTCCGGCTCCCCGCCTCCTCCGGTTACCCCGCGGCCCTCCGGCTCCCCGCCGCCTCCGGTTACCCCGCGGCCCTCCGAGACCCCGCCTCCTCCGGTCACCCCGCGGCCCTCCCAGACCCCGCCGTCTCCGGACACCCCCCACCGCTCCGGTCCCCCGCCACTTCCTGACACTCCCCGGCCCTCCAGGCCCGTGCCGCCGCCCGGCACCACGTACCCCTCCGGGACCTCGCCACCCCCGGACCCTCCGCCGCCCTCCCTGACCCCCCGCCTCCTCACCACCCCGTCGCCGCCCCGGCCCCCGCAGGGAACCCCCGCCGTCTCCGCCCACCGCGGCGGTTCCGAGCTGTGCGCCGCCGCCACCCTCCAGGCGTACGAGGACGCGCTCGCCTCGGGAGCGGAGTACGTCGAGTTCGATGTCCGCCGTACCGCCGACGGCGTCCTCGTCGTCCATCACGACGCCCGGGCCGGCGGCCCCACCGGACCGCCGGTCGGCCGGATCACGTACGCCGAGCTGTGCGGCCGCGCCGGATACGACGTTCCCGCCGTGGACGACGTGATGGCCCTGGTCGGCGGGCGGCTGGCCGGGCACCTGGACCTGAAGGAGACCGGCTACGAGCACGAGGTCGTCGACCGGGCGGTGGCCCTGCTGGGCCGGGACGGCTTCGTCGCCACCAGCCTGGAGGACCGCTCCGTCGCCACGATCACCCGGGCCTTCCCCGGCGTGCGCACCGCCCTGTCACTGGGCCGCGACCGGCACGAGGTCGGATTCGCCCGGCTCGCCGCGACCCGGGCCGGCGAGCTGTTCCCGCTGCGCCGGCTGCGCGCCTGCGGCGCGCACGGCGTGGCCGTGCACCGACTGCTCGCCCGCGCCACCGTGCTGCGCCGAGCGGCCCGCCACGGCCTGTTCACCCTGGTGTGGACGGTCAACGACGACGCCGGACTGCGCCGCTTCCTCACCGACACCCGGGTCGACGTCGTGGTCACCGACCGGCCCCGCCGGGCGGTGGAACTGCGCGGCGAGACGCATCGAACCCTCCCCGAGGGGCACCCGGCCCCCTGAGCGGGCACCCACCCCGGGTGTACGCCCCCGATGCCCCATTGACAGAAGCCCGCGCACGATTTGTGCTGGAAGTCCGGTGGCACGGGAGGCTCCCTGGCGGAAGGGGACGGCGATGGGACGTCCGGTCGGCATCGATCTCGGGACCACGAACTCGGTGGTGGCCGTCCTGGAGGGCGGCGACCCCACGGTCATCGCCAACGCGGAGGGCGCACGGACCACCCCGTCCGTCGTGGCCTTCGCCAAGAACGGCGAGGTACTCGTCGGCGAGGTCGCCAAACGGCAGGCGGTCACCAACGTCGACCGCACCGCCCGCTCGGTCAAGCGGCACATGGGCGACGCGCACTGGCGCTTCCCCGAACAGGGCGACGTCGACGGCACCCGCTACCGCGCCCAGGAACTCTCCGCCCGCGTCCTGCAGAAACTGAAGCGGGACGCCGAGGCCTATCTCGGCGAGGACGTCACCGACGCGGTGATCACCGTGCCCGCCTACTTCGACGACTCCCAGCGGCAGGCCACCAAGGAGGCCGGGGAGATCGCCGGCCTGAAGGTGCTGCGGATCATCAACGAGCCGACCGCCGCCGCCCTCGCCTACGGCCTCGACCGCAGCCAGGAACAGACGGTCCTCGTCTTCGACCTGGGCGGCGGCACCTTCGACGTCTCGCTCCTGGAGATCGGCGACGGCGTCATCGAGGTCAAGGCCACCAACGGTGACACCCTGCTCGGCGGAGACGACTGGGACCAGCGGGTCGTCGAGCACCTCGTGAAGAAGTTCAAGGGCCAGTACGGCATCGACCTCGGCGCCGACCGGATGGCGGTGCAACGGCTGCGCGAGGGAGCCGAGAAGGCGAAGATCGAACTGTCCTCGTCCTCCGAGACCACCATCAACCTCCCCTACATCACCGCCTCCGCCGAAGGCCCCCTGCACCTCGACGAGAAACTGACGCGCGCTCAGTTCCAGGAGCTCACCGCCGACTTGCTGGACCGCTGCCGCACCCCCTTCCACCAGGCCGTCAAGGACGCCAAGGTCAAGCTGTCCGTGATCGACCACGTCATCCTCGTCGGCGGCTCCACCCGGATGCCCGCGGTCACCGATCTGGTCCGGGAGTTGACCGGCAAGGACCCGCACAAGGGCGTCAACCCCGACGAGGTCGTCGCCGTCGGCGCCGCACTCCAGGCGGGTGTGATCCGCGGCGACGTCAAGGACGTCCTCCTCCTCGACGTCACCCCGCTGTCCCTCGGCATCGAGACCAAGGGCGGCATCATGACCAAGCTCATCGAACGCAACACCACGATCCCCACCCGCCGTTCGGAGATCTTCACCACCGCCGCCGACAACCAGCCCTCCGTCGGCATCCAGGTCTACCAGGGCGAACGCGAGATCGCCGCCTACAACAAGAAGCTCGGCGTCTTCGACCTGACCGGCCTCCCGCCGGCCCCGCGCGGCGTCCCGCAGATCGAGGTCGCCTTCGACATCGACGCCAACGGGATCATGCACGTCTTCGCGAAGGACCTCGCCACGGGCCGCGAACAGAAGATGACCGTCACCGGCGGCTCGGCGCTCCCGAAGGACGACATCGACCGCATGATGCGCGAGGCCGAGCAGTACGCCGACGAGGACCGCGCCCGCCGCGAGGCCGCCGAGACCCGCAACCAGGCCGAGCAACTCGTCTACCAGACCGAGAAGTTCCTCCGTGAGAACGAGGAACGGGTGCCCGCCGAGACCAGGGAGGAGGTGTCCTCGGCGATCACCGAACTCAAGGGCCTGCTGAACCAGCAGGCCGACACCGGCGCCCTGCGGACCGGCGTCGACGAACTGGCCGGCGTCAGCCAGAAGATGGGCCAGGCGATGTACGCCCAGGCCCAGCAGCCGCCGACCGCCGCCCACGACACCGGCCCCACCACCGACCGCGACACCGGCCGGGCGGCGGACGACGACGAGACGGTCGTGGACGCGGAGATCGTCGACGACGAACCCGACCAGGCGAAGGGAGCCTGACCCGATCAGGCCGGGGGAGCCTGACCCCGATCAGGCCGAGGGAGCCTGACGAGGAAGCGTGCCGCCGCCCCTCAGACCTTGCGGGCCACCCCCGCATACACCGGAACGATGCCCTCCGCCTGCGCCGCCACGTCCTCCGGCTCCGGCCGCCAGCCCGAGACCGGGATCAGACCGGGGCCGAGCAGTTCCAGACCCTCGAAGAAACGGGCGAACTCGGTCAGCGAGCGCGGGAAGAACGGGGTGCCGCTGCGCCGGAAGTGGTTCGCCGCGTTCTCGATGGCCTCGGGGCTGAGATCCGGCGTCACCTGCGAGAGGATCAGCCAGCTGCCCGGCGCGAGCCGCGCGACGTACTCCCGTACGAGGTCGTAGGCCCCGTCGTCGAGGTAGTGCGTCAACGCCACCAGCGACAGCGCCACCGGCCGGTCGAGGTCGAGTGACTCGGCGGCCCGCTCCAGCAGCGCCGCGAGGTCACGGACGTCGGCGTGCACATACTCCGTGGAGCCCTCGGCGGTGCCGTGCAGCAGCGCCTCGGCGTGCCGCAGCACGATCGGGTCGTTGTCCGCGTACACCACCCTCGCCTCCGGCGCCACGCCCTGGGCGACCTGGTGCAGATTCGGCTCGGTCGGGATGCCCGTGCCGATGTCCAGGAACTGCCGGATCCCCGCCTCGGCGGCGGCGCGGACGGCACGCTGCATGAAACGCCGGTTGCCGCGCGCCCCGCGCAGCACCGTGCCGTCCACGGCGAGGATCTTGCGGGCCAGCTCCTCGTCCACCGGGTAGTTGTCCTTGCCGCCCAGCCACCAGTCGTAGACACGCGCCGGATGCGGCCTGCTGGTGTCGATACGGACGGGGGCCTGCCGATCCTCGGATCCGGTCATACGGGCTCTTCTCCTCGCGCGTGGGGCGGACGTGACGGTCGGTGGGTGCTCAGAGGGTCTCGCGGAGGTCCTCCAGGAGCCCGCGGGTCTCCTGGGCGGACGCGGCGTGCGTCGTCAGATGGTCGAGGACCTCCAGATGCGCGGAGACCTCCGTGCGCGAGTCGAGATACAGGGCGCCCGTCAGATACTCGGTGACGACCATGTCGGGCAGCTCGGGCTCGGCGAAACGGAACAGCGAGAAGGGCGCGGCCGTCCCCGGATGGGGGCCGTCGGCGAACTCGGCGATCTGCAGGGTGATCCGGTCCCGCTCGGTCAACTCCAGCAGCCTGTCGAGCTGTTCACGCATCACCGAGGGGTCCTCGCACACCGGGCGCAGCAGCACCGTCTCGTCCAGCACCGCCCACAGATGCGGCGGGTTCGGCCCGTCCAGCAGCCGCTGCCGGGCCATCCGCAGCGACACATGCCGCTCGATCGTGTCCGGCGTGGTCCGCCCCACCGTGCCGGCCTCCAGCACGGCGCGGGCGTACCGCTCCGTCTGCAACAGCCCCGGCACGAAGTGCGGTTCGTAGCTGCGGATCAGCCGGGCCGCACCCTCCAGGCTGACGTAGAGACTGAACCACTCCGGCAGCACGTCGTGGAAACGCTGCCACCAGCCGGGCAGGTTCGCGTCCTCGGCCAGCCGGACGAACGACTCCGCCTCGCCCTCGGGGACGCCGTACGCCTCCAGCAGCACCTGCACGTACGGGATCTTCAGCGCGACCTCGGCCGTCTCCATGCGCCGTACGGTCGCCGGAGCCACCCGCAACGCGCGGGCCGCCTCCTCGCGGCCGAGACCGGCCGCCTCGCGCAGCTCCTGGAGTCGTCTGCCGAGCACCACCTGGCCCACCGTAGGCGCGGGCCGCCGTTCACTCACGCCACGTCTCCCCTACGTGTCGGGCACGCGGGTCAGTGTGTCATGTTCCGGCCGCAGTCTCACGGGTACGGCGATGAGGTCCTCGCCACGCGTGACGTCAGTGGTACGCGACGTCAGGGGTACACGTCAACGGTCCATGACGTCAGGGGTAATCGACTCGTCCCCTTCCGGACGGGATCGTGGAGTCACCGGGTTCCGGGCCGTCGCACTCCGACCCGGAACCCGATCCCGATCCCGACCTCGATCCCGACCTCGATCCCGATCCGGACCCGATCCCGATCCCGACCTCGATCCCGACCTCGATCCCGACCTCGATCCCGATCCGGACCCGACCTCGATCCCGATCCGGACCCGACCTCGATCCCGATCCGGACCCGATCCGGACCCGATCCGGACCTGATTCCGAACCCGATCCCGACCCCGCCCCTGACCTCGACGGAGGGTGATTCGCCATGTCCGCAGCCCAGCCCGCCCCGCTCACCGCACTCGCCCGCACCGCCGATCCGTACGCCGCACTGCGCCGCTTCCTGGCCGTGGACGCCGTCGTCACCGGCGTGAACGGACTCGCCTACCTCGCCGCGTCCGGCCCGCTCGGCCGCCTCCTCGGCGTCGACGGCACCCTGCTGCTCGCCCTCGGCGCGTTCCTCACCGTGTATGCGGTCGCCGTCGGCGCACTGGCCTCCCGCACCCGCCCGGCGGCCCTGCCGGTGCGGGCGGTGGTGGAGGCCAACCTCGCCTGGACGGTGCTCAGTTGCCTCGCCCTCGCCCTCTGGCTGTCGCCGACCGCGGCGGGCACGGTGTGGACGGTGCTCCAAGCCCTGACGGTGGCCGGCTTCGCCGTACTCCAACACTTCGCCCTGAAGGCATCAACTCATCAGTGAATGCAGGTACTTGACCGTCGCCGGATCGGCCGGGAGCAGCGTCTCCACGGCCAGCTCGGCGACGGTCACGTCCATGGGCGTGTTGAACGTGGAGATCGACGAGATGAACGACAGCGTCCGCCCCTCGTGCTCGATCCGCATCGGCAACGCGAAGTACGGTACGGGCTCCGCGGGTTCGACGAGACGGACACCCTCCTCCGGCACCGGGTAGGCGGCGACCTCCTCGTACAACGCCCGCAGCGGAGCCGAGCGGTGCAGCGCGATCTGACGCTCCATCTGGGCCAGGAGATGGCCCCGCCACTCGGGCAGATTGCGGATGCGCGGCGCCAGTCCCCGCGGATGCAGCGTGAGCCGCATCGCGTTCAACGGCGGCGCGAGCAGCGACTCCGGGATCCCCTCCAGCAGCATCGTGATCCCCCGGTTGGCCGCCACGACGTCGTACCTCGCGTCCACCACCAGCGCCGGATACGGCTCGTAGCCCTGGATGAGCCGCTCCAGACCGGCGCGCAGCGCGTCCAGCGCCGGGTCGTCCAGCGGGGTCTCCGGATAGCGCGGGGCGTAACCCGCCGCGAGCAGCAGCGCGTTGCGCTCCCGCACCGGCACCTCCAGATGCTCGGCCAGCCGCAGCACCATCTCCTCGCTGGGCCGGGAGCGGCCCGTCTCGACGAAACTGATGTGCCGGGCCGAGGAACCCGCCCGCAGCGCCAGCTCCAGCTGACTGACCCGCCGGCGCTCGCGCCAGGCCCGCAGCAAGGGGCCCACGCCCGGCTCGGCGGGGTCGGCGGGCGCGGCGTTCGTACCGGTCGCGACAATGGCCATACGTACGACCGTAGTCGACAGAGCCCGCGCCGGGGCGTGGGCGAGAGGTGGTGGACGACCGTGCCGTGGATCGCGCGGAGGAACGCGTTCGAGGCCGAGGCGGTGTACCGGGCGCGAGTGCGCGGCTGTCTGCTCGGCGGGGCACTCGGCGACGCGCTGGGCTACCCCGTGGAGTTCGACTCCCTCGCCCGGATCCGCGCCGCACACGGCGAACGCGGCGTCACCCGGCCCGTCCCCGACGCGGCGGGCGTCGTCGGCCGCATCAGCGACGACACCCAGATGACCCTGTTCACAGCGGAGGGCGTCGAACAGGCCCTGCGCCGCGAACGCGGAAAGGGCATCGGCGGCGGCGGTCCCCGACTGGTGCGCTGGGCCTACGAACGCTGGCTGCACACCCAGCGCGTCCCCGCACCCGACGGCGGACCCACCGCCCACGGCTACGCCGGACCCACCGACGGACTCGTCACCGAACCCTGGCTGTACGCCCGCCGCGCCCCGGGCAACGCCTGCCTGAGCGGCCTCCAGCAGGACTTCGTCCCCGAACCCTGGGCCGAACTCGGCCCGCCCGGACCCGTCAACCCGGACTCCAAGGGCTGCGGCGCCGTCATGCGGGCGGCACCCTTCGGCCTCACCGGCGCCCCCGCCGAGTCCGCCTTCCGGCTCGCCGCCGTCTGCGCCCAGACGACCCACGGCCACCCCACCGGCTACTACGCGGCCGGCGCCCTCGCCGCGATCGTCCGGCACCTCGTCGACGGCGAGTCCCTCGAGGGCGCCGTCCTGCGCACCCTGCGCCTGCTGGCCCGGCACCCCGGCCACGAGGAGACGAGCACCGCCCTGCTGCAGGCCCTGGACCTGGCGGCGGACGGCGACCCCACCGCCGAGAAGGCGGAACGGCTCGGCGCCGGCTGGATCGCCGAGGAGGCCCTCGCCCTCGGCGTCTACGCCGCCCTGGCCCACACCGACGTCGAACGCGCCCTGCTGCTCGCCGTCAACCACTCGGGCGACAGCGACTCCACGGGCTCGATCTGCGGCAACCTCCTCGGCGCCCGGCACGGCGACCACGGCCTGCCGCACACCTGGCTGCGCCAACTGGAGGGCCGTGCCCGCATCGCCGCCGTCGCCGACGACCTCGCCGACGAGGCGGCCCGGGCCTGACCTCGCCGCACGGCGTCCGCCGGGACCCTCTTGACCAGGGCCGCCGTGGCACTCCTGTGGCAGGCTGGACGGGTACGCGACACCCACGAAGGGAGTCACACCATGGCCGTGGAACCGCTTTCCCGGCAGGAGATCGAACACCGCCTGTCCGACCTGCCCGGCTGGGCCCTGGACGGCGACCGCCTCACCCGCTCCTACCGCCTGGCCTCCCACTTCGCCGCGACCGCCCTCGTCGTCCATGTCGCACAGATCCAGGAAGAGCTCGACCACCACTCCGACCTCACCCTCGGCTACAACACCGTCTCGCTCGCGGTGAACACCCACAGCGTCGGCGGCGCCGTCACCGAACTCGACGTCGAACTGGCGCGGCGGGTGGAGGCGGCGGCGGGCGGGCACGGGGCGGAGTGACGCCGGGCGACGGTATACAGTCTGCGAAATCCGGCATACGGGAGCAGGATGCCCGTATGCCGCATACGGTGTACAGGATTCGATGGGCGACATATGGTACGCCGCATGCGGTTCGCGGCATACAGTGTGGCGCACATTGCATACGGGCGACGGGCGGACCGGGGAGCGCGCGTGCTGGACTACGACAAGGAAGCCGAACGCTACGACGCCTCACGCGGCGGTGAACCCCGGGCGGCCGCCGCCGCGGACGCCGTCCTCGGTCTGCTGCCGACCGGGGTCCGCCGTCTGCTGGACGTCGCCTGCGGCACGGGCATCGTCACCCGCCGGCTCGCGTCCGGTCCCGGCGCCCCGCAGGTGACGGGCGTCGACCTGTCGCCCGAGATGGCCCGGCATGCCGCCGCCCGGCTGCCCGGCGCGATCGTCCGCGCGGACAGCCGCCGACTTCCCTTTCGCACCGGGCAGTTCGACGCGGTGAGCAGTGTGTGGCTGCTGCATCTGGTCGAGGACGCCGGGGACGTACGCAGGATCGTCGCCGAGTGTGCCCGGGTGCTGCGGCCGGGCGGGGTGTACGTCACCACGGTCGACAAGGGTGCCTCGCACAACGTGGGCAGTGACATCGACGGCGTCCTCGCCTCCCGCCCGCGCCGCCCCGCCTCCGACGCCGCCGTGCTCGTCGAGTCGTACGCCGCCGCATCCGGCCTGGTCCCCGCCGGGCAGGCCCGTTTCGCCGGCCGGGGGCAGGGGCGCAGTCCGCGCCGGGCGATCGCCGACCTCAGGCGTGGCTGGTTCGTCACCCTGCCGCCCGGCGCCCCCCTGGCCGACGAGTTCGCCGCCCGCCTCGCGGCCCTGCCCGACCAGGAACGGCCGCGCCCGGAGCCGGAGTTCACCCTGCGCGCGTTCCGCAAACCACCACAGGGGTCACCGGAGCCGACGTCGAACCGGTGAACTCGCCGCCGCCGCCCGCCCGATGACCCGACGGCCGTCGAACCGGCCCTCGATCCGGCCACCGAACTGGCCGAAACACACGGCAACGCGGCCGAACCCCACGGCGACTGAGAGTGCGGAACCCGTCCGTCCTCTCTGGAGGTTCTTCCCGTGCAGCACCCGCGCAAGCACCGCAGACGCCGAGCCCTCCTGTCGGCGACGACAGCCGCCGCGGCCCTGGTCGCCGCCGGTCTGACCGCGCTCGGCACCGGCACCGCGTCGGCCGCCACCGCCCGCCAGGTCGAGGCCCTCGACCGGGGTGTGGTCAGCGTCCACACCGACAGCGGCAACCTGGTCACCTGGCGGTGGCTGGGCACCGACCCCGACAGCGTCTCCTTCAACGTCTACCGGGCCGGCACGAAGGTCAACGCGACCCCGGTCACCGGCTCCACCAACTACTTCCACGCCGGCGCCCCCGCTCAGGCCGACTACACGGTCCGCGCGATCGTGGGCGGCGTCGAACAGGCCGACTCGGTCCACGCGATCCAGTTCCGCACCGGCTACAAGGACGTCCCGATCACCCCGCCGGCCGGCGGCACCACCCCCGACGGCGTCGCCTACACCTACGAGGCCAACGACGCCTCCGTGGGCGACCTCGACGGCGACGGCGCGCTGGACTTCGTCCTCAAGTGGCAGCCGACCAACGCCAAGGACAACTCCCAGTCGGGATACACCGGCAACACGATCGTCGACGGTATACGGCTGGACGGCACCCGGCTGTGGCGGGTCGACCTGGGCCGCAACATCCGCTCCGGCGCCCACTACACGCAGTTCCAGGTGTACGACTACGACGGCGACGGCAAGGCCGAGGTCGCGATGAAGACCGCCGACGGCACGGTCGACGGCACCGGCACGGTGATCGGCACCGCCTCCGCCGACTACCGCAACTCCAGCGGCTACGTCCTGTCCGGCCCCGAGTACCTGACCATGTTCAACGGGCAGACGGGCAGGGCGATGCAGAGCGTCGACTACGTCCCGGCCCGCGGCACGGTCTCGTCCTGGGGCGACTCGTACGGCAACCGCGTCGACCGCTTCCTCGCGGGGACGGCCTACCTCGACGGCTCCCGCCCCTCCCTGATCATGGCGCGCGGCTACTACACCCGCACGGTGATCGCCGCCTGGGACTGGCGCGGCGGCGCCTTCACCCGCCGCTGGACCTTCGACACCAACTCCTCCACCAACAGCGGCAAGGGGTACGACGGCCAGGGCTCGCACAGTCTCTCCGTCGGGGACGTCGACGGCGACGGCAGGGACGAGATCGTCTACGGCGCGATGGCTGTCGACGACAACGGCAACGGCCTGTGGACCACGAAGACGGGCCACGGCGACGCCCAGCACCTCGGCGACCTCGACCCGTCCCACGCGGGCCTGGAGTACTTCAAGGTCTCGGAGTCGAGCAGCCAGCCCGCCGAGCTGTACATCAACCCGGCCAACGGCACGGTCAACTGGCAGTTGGCCGCCTGCTGCGACAACGGCCGCGGCGTCGCCGGCGACATCTGGGCCGGCAACGACGGCGCCGAGGTCTGGTCGGCCTCCGACTCCTCCGTCCGCGACGAGGCGGGCGCGACGAAGGGCCGCGAACCGTCCTCCGTCAACTTCCTGTCATGGTGGGACGCCGACACCACCCGAGAACTCCTCGACGGCACCCACATCGACAAGTACGGCACATCCTCCGACACCCGCCTGCTGACCGGTTCCGGCGTCCACTCCAACAACAGCACCAAGGCGACCCCGTCCCTGTCCGGGGACATCCTCGGCGACTGGCGCGAGGAGGTCGTCTGGCCCACCACCGACAACACGGCCCTCAGGATCTACTCGACCCCGTACGAGACGACGACCCGCATCACGACCCTCCTCCACGACACGATGTACCGCACGGGCCTGGCCTGGCAGAACACTGCATACAATCAGCCGCCGCACCCGAGCTTCTTCATCGGCAACGGCATGGCGACGGCCCCCCGGCCGACGGTGTACACCCCCTGACCGACGCGTGAAGAGGCCCCGCCCGAGGTCGGACGGGGCCTCTTCACGGTCGTGCGTTCGCGGTCGTGCGGTGGTTCAGTTCAGGGCCTTGGGCACGTTCCCGTAGAACCGGATGGCGGGCCATCCACGAGAGGTGAGCAGCTCGTTGATGGCGTTGGCCACCTCCAGCGCGGTGACGTCCTTCTCCGGCGGCCCGGGCATCAAGTCGATGGTGAAGCTCATGCTGATGTAACCGTCCTCCGGGCCCGGCTCGGTGACCCCGTGGAACGGGACGTTGTAGCCCCACGCCGGGGTCGACTCGTCCGCCTGCTCGGCGGCTTCGGTCTCCTCGGCCTGGGCCGAGCCGGCGGACGCGAGGACCGCGCCCGCCGCCGCCGAGCCCGATGAGACCAGCAGGGCACGTCTGGACACTCCCATGTTCCCCTCCCCACTCTCCTGCCCCCGGAATGAAGGCGGGATCGATCGTATGAGCGAAACCCGGGCCGTGGCGCAGAACGAAATCATCCGGTTGGCCCCTCCCCGGCTCACACCACCGTGCAGCTCTGATCACCCAGCTTGAACGCCGTCGGTTTGCCGTTCGAGCCCGTCCAGCTGCCCGTGAAGCCGAAGCTCACCGAGGACCCGGCCGCCACATTGGCGTTCCAGGTGACGTTCTTCGCGGTGACCGCCGCACCGGACTGGGTGTAGTCGGCGTTCCAGAGCTGGGAGACCGTCTGACCGTTGGGGAAGGACCAGTTGAGGCTCCAGCCGGACCAGGCGCTCGTGCCCGTGTTGGCGAGTTTCACGTCCGCCTGGAAGCCGCCGGACCACTGGTTGGTGATCGTGTACGTCACCGCGCAGGCCCCGGCCGGGGCGGGATCCGTACCGCCGCCGCCCCCGCTGCCGCCCCCGCTGGTGTCGGAGGTGTCGCCGTAGATGACGCCCCGGCCGTTCGTCGACACGTACACCCGTCCGTAGACGCGCGGGTCACCGGTGATCGCGCCACCCGTCCAACCCCACTGGTGCGCATCGTCGTTGATGCGCGTCCAGGTCGCGCCCTTGTCGGTCGAGCGGAAGACGCCCCGCACACCGGCGATCTTCGCGCTGGTGTAGAGCGTCTGGTACGAGGCACCCGTCGCCGCCTTCCCGAAGCCGATGGTGTCGGCCTGCTCGACGCTCGACAGCTTGGTGAACGTCACGCCGGCATCGGTGGAGTGCCACAGCCCGTACGCCCCGTCGCTCGCCCCGCCGGCCAGCCACACATCGCCCTTCGTGCCGGGAAGCGCCTTGAAACGCACGCTGTCACCACTGGGCAGCCCCGTCGCCGACGACGCGGTGAAGCTCGCCCCGCCGTCCGAACTGACGTAGAACTTCCCGGACTTGAAGCCGTAGAAGGTCTTGGGGTCGACCCGGTCGGATTCGACGATCGCACCGGAGGGGATCCCGCTCGACGCCTGCCACGACGTACCGAAACCGGTCGTGTACTGCACGCCGGCGCCCGCCGGACTCCACACGAACCGGCTGCCGTCCGCCGCCGCGGCCACCGTCCCGCCGCCGCTCACCCCCGAAGGGTCCGTCCCGGCGAACCAGTTGGCCCCGTTGTCCGTCGAGAACGCCACATGCGGGCCCGAGTCCAGATTGCCGACCCGGACCACCGTGTTCGGGTTGGTCTCCGCGTAGTCCAGGCTGGTCGTGGTCGTGAAGTTCGGGGACGTGAACATCATCGGCGGGACCTTCGTCAGATCCGTGTGCCGGAAACCGCCTACATCACCGAGCGCGCTGAGCAGCGGCGCACCGGTCGGGGGAGAGGCGAGGTCGTTGACCGCCGTTTCCTCCAGCCCCTGCACCATCGGCTTGACGGTGAACTGGCCGCCGCTGTCCCAGTTGGTGAGGTTCTCCGTGCCGTAGACCGTCGCGCCCGTCCCGTACATCATGCGGGCGGAGTTGAACGGATCGATCTCCAACGCCTCGGTCATCCAGCCGAGTTTGGGCGTCTGCTCCGGCGGCGACGGGTTCGCGCCCCAGGTCAGCCAGGGCGAGGAGGAGACATCCATCGTGAAGCGGTTCGCACGGTTGGGATACGACGTGTAGTCCCACGCCTTCGTCCAGGTCCCGCCGCTGTCCGTGGAACGGAAGATCTGGGTATCGGGCCACCAGGAACTGTATGCGGTCGCCATCACGGTGCCGGGCTTCTGCCGGTCGACCGTCAGCCCGCTGAAACCGTAGTAGGTGTCGGCCTCCGCGACGGGGCTGATGTCCGTCCAGGTCCCGGTCGCCGTCGCGTACCGCATCAGCCGGCCCTTGCCACCGTCGTACGGACCGCCCTTGTCGCTGTATGCGATGTACAGATAGCCGTTGACGGTATCCAGTACACCCTTGTGCGCCAGATATCCCGTCGGCTGCCCGGCCAGCCGCGACCAGGTCGCCCCGGCGTCCGTCGACCGGTACACCGCGTTGTCCTTGTCCGCGACCCCGACGTAGATCGTCTTCGACGCCGTACCGGACGTGCCCGTCGACTCGTCGAAGGTGACCCAGACGATCCCCTGGTTGTCGCTCGCATACCCGCTGGTGTCGCTGGGATCCTGTACATAGTTGCCGACATTCGGGAAGTTGCTCACCTGCGACCAGGTGACCCCCGAGTCCGTCGACCGCCACAGCCCCTTGCCGCTCGGCGCGCCGAGGTACAGGACGCTGTTCCTGTTCGGGTCGACGGCGAGCCGCTCGCCCATGCCCCGGCCGGGCATGTTCCCGCCCAGCTTGAAGGGCAGGTCCGTCTTCTGCCAGCTGGCGCCCCGGTCGCCGGACCGCAGGACGGCGCCATTGCCCGGATCCCAGCTGTTGGTGTACGTGCCGACCGCCGCGTACACCTTGTTCGGATCGACCGCGTCGGAGGCCAGGCTCACCACGCCGGTGTGCCCCCAGTCCGCCCAGCCGACCGAGTCCAGCAGCGGCGTCCAGGTCTTGCTCGACTCCTGCCAGCGGTAGGCGCCGCCGATGTCGGTGCGCGCGTAGGCGAGGTTCTTCTCCTTGCGGTTGAAGACGATGCCCGGGACGAAGCCGCCGCCGTCGATCCGGGCGTTCTTCCAGGTGTACGACTCTGCGGCCGGCGTCGCCGTCGGGCCGGCGTCGGCGGCCAGCGCGGGCGGGCCGCCGGCGAGCAGGCCGGCGGCGAGCGCCAGCACAGCTGTCGGAATGCGCTTTCTTCGCACGGTGGGGGTCCTTCCTCGCGAAGCCATGTGTGCGGGGGGAGGTGCGGGAAGTACGACGTGCCGGGTGCGGGATGTGCGACTACCGGGCGGCCCCCATGCGGGAAGGGGCCGCCCGGCGCGGTACGCGGAGCGTTAGCGGGGACTTATTCGAGAAGCTCCGCGTACGAGCCCATGGCCAGGGCGATGTCCGCCTGGGCCCAGAACCGGTGGTACGTGAACACGGGCGCGGCACCGCCCGCGAGGTAGCTCTCGATCTTCGACCAGGCCGGGTCGTTCTTGTAGAAGGAGCGCAGCGAGGTGAAGGTCGAGGAGGAGCTGATCGTGTCGCCGTTCGGCATCTTCCCGCTCCAGCCGCTCGGGACGTACACGCCGTCGTCGAAGCGGTTGTAGTCGGCGCGGGTCTCGGGGACCGCGATGCCGAGGGCGTCCTGGTAGTTGGTCCACATGCCGTCCAGGAGCGCCTTGGCGGTCGTCTTCGCCTCCGTGTCACCGGACCTGGCGGCGTAGTACGTCAGGGTCTTGGCGTACGAGGCGGCCACGCCCACGTCGTTGGTGTAGTCGGCGACGGTGACGTGAAGTCCCGTGTTGGCACCGGGACTCGAGGCATTCCAGGTGTCGGGCTGGCCCGACCACTGGAGGGTGGAGGGGATCAGGAAGGTGCCGTCCGGGTTGATCGTGGTCTTGGACAGCGCCCAGTCGACCCACTTGTCGAGGACCGTCTTGGCGGCGGCGTTCCCCGTCTGCTGGTAGTACTCGGCGACCCGCTCCATCGACCAGGCCTGGAACCCGAACCACTGGTTGGACGGCGGGTCGTGGTAGACGGGCTGCTGGTCGTAGTACATGCCGTAGAAGGTCGACGTGCCGGACGGGGGAGTGGCGTACCGGCCGGCCCAGCTGTTGGTCGCGCCGCCCGCGATGGCGCCCTCGCTCGACTGCAGCCAGCGGTAGAACTCCAGCTGCCGGGTGAGGGACTTGGCCCAGTCGGCCTGCCCAGTCGCCGACTTGGGCTTGAGGTCGGCGTAACTGCTCAGCGCGTACGCGGCCAGGGGGTTCTGGTAGCCGCCGTGGGTGTGGCTGGAGCCGATGCGCCAGGCCCAGCCGGCGCTGGTGTCCGTGGCGCCGCCCCAGGCGTAGTACCAGGACAGCAGGTAGTGCGAGGCGTCCTTGCCGGTGCCGGCCGCGCACGCGGTCGGACCGACACAGTTGCCGATCTTCTTGAAGTACTTGTCGTACATCGCATACCGCAGATAGTCGCCCATCTTCGCGGCCTTGCCGACGGTCGCCGAAACGTCACTGCCCTTGCCCTGCGCCGTCGCCCACACATCCGCCCAGTACGCTGCCTGCACCGCCCGCGCGTCGGCGTCCGGAGCGTCGGTGTACTTCCACTGCTTGGCGTAGGACGAGTCGCCGGTGAACAGGTCCAGATACCCGTTCGTGCCGCCGTACTTGAAGGCGTCGCAGGTCGGCTGCGGAACCGTCTCCCACACCGATTCCTGCGCACCGCGCTGGAAGGTGTTGATGTACGAGGGTCCGGTCGCGGTCGGGCCCGCCTCGCACTTGCCGGGCTCGTTGCCGTAGCCGTAGACGTTGTCGACGTCCTGCAGCCAGTGCATACCGTAGACGTCGTCCGTACTGTATGCAGTCTTCAGTTCACCGGCTATCGGATCCGATCCCACCGACACACCCGTGTCCAGCCGCGCCGGATACTCGTTCGGCGTGTCCAGCTCCGGCGCGTACGTCGCCGGCTTGGACGCGTTGTAGAACGAGTTCGTCGGCTGGTCCGCGTGGGTGGGGATCATGTACTTCTCCATGATGTCCCACGCGCCGTTGAACTTGGTCCAGTCGCCGGTGATCTTGCCGTACATGGCCTGCAGCCAGAGAAGGTAGCTGTAGGCCTCGGACGTGGTCTCGTGGCCCTGGTCCGGCGCCTCGACGATCAGCGTCTCCACCGAGTGGTAGGGGATGCCCTCGGGGGAGAAGTAGCCGTTCGCCGGGTTGGTGATCTTGCCGTAGAGGTCCAGGAACCGCGCGTCGTACACCTTGCTGCCGGCGATCTCGGTGACCGTGACGGACGCCTTCGCGTGTCCGGTCGCCGTCGAGTCGAAGACGGCCGCGCCGGTGCCGGAGGCGTTCGCGGTGACGGTCACCTTCTGGGCGGTGCTCCAGTTCGACGGGGTGAAAGTGAGCGAGGCGCCGCCGGTCACCGTCAGACCCGTGTTGCCGCTGACCCGCGCGGTCGCCACGGTCACATTGGCCGACGGCTGGGTCGACAGCTTCACCTCGTACGTGCCGGTCTTGCCCTGCTGCACCGCCAGCTGGCCGGCGGAGGCGACCACGGCCGGTCCCGAGGCGACCGTGATGCCGACCGGCGTCGACGTGCCCGACGCGCCCAGGCTGTCGTAGGCCTTCGCCACCAGCGAGTGACTGCCCACCGACAACCCGGAGGCCGACAGGGTGTACGGCGAGGTCGTGTCCGTGCCCAGCAGGGTCGTGTCGTCGTAGAACTCGACCTTGGTGACCGTCGCGTTGTCGGCGGCCGCGGCGGTCGCCGCGAGCGGCACCGCGCCGCCCTGGGTGTAGACCGCGCCCGCCGCGGGGCTGGTCAGCACGGTGACCGGCGGCTGGTGCGCACCGGCGCAGGTGGTGCCGTTGATCGCGAAGCTCGTGGGCGCGGTGTTGGTGCCGCTGTAGGTGAACTGCGCGCCCGTGCTCACCGCGGCGCCCGCCGCGATGGTCCCGTTGTAGGTGGCGTTGTTCACCGTGATCTGCTGGCCGGACTGCGCCCAGGTGCCGTTCCAGCCGTTCGTCAGCTTCTGGTTGCCCGTGTACGCGTACGTCAGGGTCCAGCCGCTGATGGGATCGCTGCCGCGGTTGGTGAGGGTGAGGTCGGCGGTGAAGCCGGAGCCCCAGTCGTTGGTCTTGTAGTCCACGCTGCACTGGAGCGCCGCCGCCTGGGCGGGCGTCGGGAGCGTGCTGAGCATGGCGAAGGGAAGCGCGAGGGCCGCGACTACGGCGGTCCACAGGCGCCGCGTCGCGCGACGTCTGCGTACGGGATCCATGGTTCCGGTTCCTCCTTGCGGCTCTGAACGGTGGGGGGAGGAGCAACAAGCCCTGAACCAGTGGGAGCGCTCCCATAGTGGGGAAGGGGGTGAAGGCGGTCAAGGTGCTTGAAGAGTCGAAAACATTCGACGCGAGAAGTTGAGGGAAAGTCAGCGTCTCCCCTGTTCTTTGCCAGGGCTTGGCGCTAACTTCGAGACACCAGTGGGAGCGATTCCATCAGTCGACGCGTCCGTCACGACGCGCTGAGCTGCAAGGAGTCGCTCATGCGACACCCCCCTCGTTCAATCCTTTTAGCCGTCGCCGGCACGGTCGCCCTCGGGACGGGCGTGACCGTGCCGGTCATGACGGCACAGGGAGCCACGCCCGCGTGCACGGTGGAGTACTCCGTCACCGGCCAGTGGGACGCCGGCTTCCAGGGGGCCGTGCGGATCACCAACAACGCGGCGGCCGTGACCAGTTGGAGCCTGACCTTCGACTTCGCGAACGGGCAGAAGGTCACCCAGGGCTGGAGCGCCAAGTGGTCCCAGACGGGCACGACGGTCACCGCGGCCAACGAGAGCTGGAACGGCTCGCTCGGTACCGGCGCGAGCGTCGACGCGGGCTTCATCGCGTCGAAAGGCACGACGAACGCCGTGCCGACGGCGTTCCGCCTCAACGGCACCACCTGCAACGTCGACGGCGGAACCACCCCGACCCCGACGCCGACACCCACCGCGACGGCCACCACCCCGCCCGGCACCGGTGACGCACCGCCCGCCCTGCACGTCTCCGGCAACAAGCTCGTGGACGCCGACGGCCGCACCCGCCGACTGCTCGGCGTGAACCGGTCCGGCGGCGAGTTCATGTGCGTCCAGGGCCGCGGCATCTGGGACGGCCCGGTCGACGACGCCGCCGTGCAGGCCATCGCCGACTGGAACGCCAACACGGTCCGCATCCCCCTCAACGAGGAGTGCTGGCTGGGCCTGTCGAACATCAACTCCGCCTACGGCGGATCGAACTACATCAACGCCGTCAAGGACCTGGTGGCCCGCGTCGAGGCGCACGGCATGACACCCGTCGTCGAACTGCACTGGACCTACGGCCAGTACACCGGCAACTCGGCCGGCTGCGCGGACGTGCACGCCAGCTGCCAGAAGCCGATGCCCGACATGCAGTACACCCCGTCGTTCTGGACGTCGGTCGCGAACACCTTCAAGGGCGACCAGGCCGTCGTGTTCGACCTGTTCAACGAGCCCTACCCGGACCGGGCCACCTCCACGGCCACCCAGGCGTGGCAGTGCTGGCGGGACGGCGGCACCTGCCCCGGTATCGGGTACGAGGTCGCCGGTATGCAGGATCTCGTCGACTCCATACGGTCGACCGGCGCCCGCAACGTGATCCTCGCCGGCGGCATCGCCTACTCCAACGACCTCAGCCAGTGGCTGACCTACAAACCCACCGACCCGACCGGCAATCTCGCCGCCGCCTACCACGTCTACAACTTCAACTCCTGCGCGAGCGAGAGCTGCTGGAACTCCACGCTCGCCCCCGTCGCCGCCCAGGTGCCGCTCGTGGCGGGCGAGATCGGGGAGAACACCTGCTCGCACGGGTTCGTCGACCAGGTCATGAAGTGGTTCGACGACCGGAGCCTGTCGTACCTGGGCTGGACCTGGAACACCTGGGACTGCTCCTCGGGCCCGTCCCTGATCTCCAGCTACGACGGGACCCCCACCGCGTACGGCACCGGGCTGCGCGACCATCTGCGCGCCCTCGACGGATAGGCGCCATCAGCAGCAAGGGATGTCAGGAACGGACAGAACGGACAACACCCGCGACGGACAAGGAAACCCGCACTCATGAGCCGTAGCAGAACAGCGATGCTCGCCGCGCTGGCGCTGGTCGCCGGCGCCTCCGGGACGGCACTCGCGGTGGTCCCGGGGGACCCGGGCATCGCCGCCATCCCGTGCACCGTCGCCTACACGGTGCAGAACCAGTGGGACACCGGCTTCACCGCCAACGTCACCGTGACCAACAACTCGGCCGCGAAGACGAGTTGGTCGGTGAAGTGGGCGTACGCCGGCAACCAGAAGATCACCAACGGCTGGAACGCGAAGATCACCCAGTCCGGTACGGCCGTCACCGCGAACAACGAGACCTACAACGGGACGCTGCCGAACGGCGGTTCGGTCAGCTTCGGGTTCCAGGCCTCCTACAGCGGCACCAACGCGGTCCCGGCCACGTTCACACTCGACGGGGTCACCTGCAACGTCGACAGCGGCGGCGGCACCCCCACCGACCCCGGCACCCCGACCGACCCGGGCACCCCGTCCACCAAGGTCGACAACCCGTATGCGGGCGCCAAGGTGTACGTGAACCCGGAGTGGTCGGCGAAGGCGGCCGCCGAGACGGGCGGCTCCCGCATCTCCAGCCAGCCCACCGGCGTCTGGCTCGACCGGATCGCCGCGATCAACGGCACCAGCACCAGCATGGGCCTGCGCGCCCACCTCGACGCGGCCCTCGCCCAGAAGGGCAGCGGTCAAGAGGTCGTCCAGCTGGTCGTCTACGACCTGCCCGGCCGCGACTGCGCGGCCCTCGCCTCCAACGGCGAACTCGGCCCGACGGAGATCGACAAGTACAAGACGCAGTTCATCGATCCGATCGCGGCGATCCTCGCCGACAGCAAGTACGCCTCGCTGCGGATCGTCACCACCATCGAGATCGACTCGCTGCCCAACCTGGTCACCAACACCGGCAGCCGGCCCACCGCCACCGCGGCCTGCGACACGATGAAGGCCAACGGCAACTACGTGAAGGGCGTCGGCTACGCCCTGAACAAGCTCGGCGCGATCCCCAACGTCTACAACTACATCGACGCCGGCCACCACGGCTGGCTCGGCTGGGACGACAACTTCGCGCCCGCCGCCCAGGTCTTCTACGAGGCCGCCAACGCGGAGGGGGCGACTGTAGACGATGTGCACGGCTTCATCACCAACACGGCGAACTACAGCGCCCTGAAGGAGAACAACTTCACCATCAACGACAGCGTCAACGGCACCTCCGTACGCCAGTCGAAGTGGGTGGACTGGAACCGGTACGTCGACGAGCTGTCGTACGCACAGGCCTTCCGCACCCAGCTGGTGTCCACCGGCTTCCGGTCGGGCATCGGCATGCTGATCGACACCTCCCGCAACGGCTGGGGCGGCACCGCACGGCCCACCGGTCCGGGCGCCACGACCAGCGTCGACACGTACGTCAACGGGGGCCGCTACGACCGCCGTATCCACATCGGCAACTGGTGCAACCAGTCCGGCGCCGGCCTCGGCGAGCGCCCGCAGGCCGCACCGGCCGCCGGGGTCGACGCGTACGTGTGGATGAAGCCGCCGGGCGAGTCCGACGGCTCCAGCACCGCCATCGCCAACGACGAGGGCAAGGGCTTCGACCGCATGTGCGACCCGACGTACACGGGCAACGCCCGTAACGGGAACAACATGTCGGGAGCCCTGGCCAACGCTCCGCTGTCCGGGCACTGGTTCTCGGCCCAGTTCCAGCAGCTGATGCAGAACGCCTACCCGCCGCTGTAGGAACCGGCGCGTGGTCCCGTCCGGCCGCTCCCGACCTCGGGGGGCGGCCGGACACGGCGGATTCCGGGACCGGAGGAGCGAAATTTTTGCCGTCCCGGCAACAAACATGGCCCTCGCGCGGTCGGTCGGAGCACGCTTGCGACACACCGACGAGAGGCTGACCACCATGGCGCACCACCCGCACGAGCACCGGCACGAGGGCGAGTCCGGGCACGATCACCGGGACACCGGCGAGCACGGGCACGGCCGCGGCCACCGGCACGGGCACGGCCACCACACCGACATCGACTGGGCGGAGATGGCCCCGCACCTCGAGGCCCAGGCGGAACTCTTCACGCCGCTGTACGAGCGGGCCCTGGCCTGGCTCGGCAAGGAGGTGACCGAGCCGGGGCTGATCGTCGACCTGGGCAGCGGTCCGGGCGTCGTCTCGGGACTGTTCGCCGAGACCTTCCCCGGCGCCCGGGTCCTCGCGGTCGACGGCTCCGAGCCGCTGCTGAAGCGGGCCGGCGAGCGGGCCGCCCGGCTCGGGTACGCCGACCGCTTCGGCACCCTGGCCGGTGAACTCCCCGGCGTACTCGACGAGTTGGACTACCCGGCCGACCTGCTGTGGGCGGGCCGCAGTCTGCACCACCTGGGCGACCAGCGCGCCGCCCTCACCGCCTTCGCGGAGCGGCTCGCACCCGGCGGCACGCTCGCGATCATGGAAGGGGGTCTGCCGAGCCGGTTCCTGCCGCGTGACATCGGCCTCGGCCGCCCCGGCCTGGAGTCGCGGCTCGACGCGCTGCAGGAGGAGTGGTTCGCGCAGATGCGGGCCGACCTGCCCGGCTCCGTCGAGGTGGCCGAGGACTGGCCGGCCCTGCTCGGCTCCGCCGGCCTGAAGCACACCCGCAGTCGCAGCTTCCTGCTCGACCTGCCCGCCCCCGCCTCCGACCGGGCCCGCACCTACATCGCCGACTGGCTGGGCCGGCTGCGCGAGATCTACGGCGACGCCCTCGACCCGGAGGACCGCGCCGCACTCGACCGCCTCCTCGACCCCGCCGACCCGGCCGGCGTGCGGCGCAGGTCCGACGTGTTCGTCCTGGCGGCACACACGGTGCATACGGCGGTGAAGCCCGCGTAACCCTGTCGGCGAGCCCCCGCACGCCCGCCGCCCGTCATCATTCTCCCGCCGACCGCGGACAGCCGACCGCGGACAGCCGACCGCCGACCGCCGACCGCCGACCGCCGACCGCGGACAGCCGACCGCCGACCGCCGCCCTTCTTCCGTCGACCGTCGACTGTCGACCACCGCCCGTCGACCGTCGACCGTCATCCGCCCACAGCCCCCGCAATGCGCCGACGGCCCTGCCCTCCGCCGACGCCCCCGCCATCCGCTCACCCCTCGTCATCCATAGTGACCTGGGTCACGTTTCAGCAGTACGATGGGAGTGCGGTTCCGCTCGGACGCGGCATCCCGGACGCGGTCCGTGCGGGGGGAGACGGGGGCCGTCATGGACCGTTACGTCAGTCAGGACATCAGCGGCTGGACGGAGTTGCGCGTCCACGGGGTGCCGGGGACGCCGCCGGAGGCCGAACTCTGCCACCCCGCCGTCGCGTTGGTGGCGGGCGACCGGCTCGCCGGCTTCTACCGCCGGGTCTGGGAGGGCGCCCGCGGCGCCCCGGACGGGCCGGACTTCCGACGCGAGGGATACGCCTGGGGAAAGCTCACCTCCGGCGACAACTCCCGTGCCCTGTGGCTGCTCCTGCTCCCCTTCATGTTCCTCAACCTCGCCTACTACATGGACCCGGGACACCGCATCGCCGACGGCCGCACCCGGGTCGTCCCGGAGCGCAACGCCGTCCAGCGGCTCCTCGCGCTCTCCCTCACCGGCACCTATGTGCTGGCCGCCACCTCGGTGTCGATGGACCTGGTCGGCTGGCAGTGCGGCGCGCCCACCGGATCCTCCCAACCGGCCTGCTCCAGCGGCGGGTTCTGGCTGAACTGGCTCCACTACGGCTGGATGGACTCCACCGGCCGGCACCTCGCCGTCGCCGCGATCGTGCCGCTCGCCCTCGTCGGACTGCTGTGGTGGACGGCCCGCAGGACCTGGGCCACCATGGAGGCCCAACAGGTCCCGCAGGTCGACCGTGCGGCGGACGTCCGACTGCCGCTGGAGGACCGCCGGTTGTGGAACGGCCGCGGACCCGTGCGCAAGCTGCGCGCCCTGCACGTCGCCGGGGCCCTCGCGGTCGTGGGCGTCCTGCTGCTCGCGCCGCTGCTGCCCGGCGCGGACCTCACAGCCCTTTCCCACGGCGACGCCTGGCACCCGGCGGCGGCCGTCCTGCGCAACCTCCTGCTGCTCGCCCTGCTTCTCGTCGTCGTCTTGGTCGTGGCCTGGGTGCCCTGGGTGAAGGACCGGAACCGGCCCGGGCAGGACGCGACCCGGCGGGACGGCGACGGCGGCCCCTACCGCCTCCTGCCCTGGCTCGTGGCCGCACTCGTGGCCGGTGCCCTCGCCGTCGCCTGCTGGGGCGCGGCGGACGGCAACCCGGCGGCCACGACGGACGCGACGGCCGGGACGACCGCCCTGCCCTGGCAGACCGGCGCCGTACGCTGGCTGCTCATCGCACAGGGCGCGCTGCTGCTGCTCCTCGCCGCCTCCCACGTCGTCCGCGGCACGGCGAAGAAGGCACCGGCCGGACACGACGTCCTCGGCAACCCCGACTTCCCGCGCCCGGCCTGGGGCGGCATGACCATGGCCGGGGTCGCCCTGCTCGCCACCCTGCTGGCGACCGCCCTCGCCGCGGGCGTCACCCTGCGCATCGCGGAGATACTGGGCGCCCCCACGGTCCCCGGACACACCACCGGCGATCAGCGGCCCCTCGTGGTGCCGACCGTGTACTTCTGGACGGCGGTGTGCGCGCTCGCCCTCGTCGTCGTGGCCCTGCTCCTCGCCGCCCTCGCCTGGACGGACATCCGCCGCGGCCGCACGGACGCGCTCAGCCGCGTCGAGGCGTTCTACCCTGCCGACGACACCCACGGAGCACCGCGGGGCCGGCGTCGGCGCATCGCCGCCGGGTGGGCCCGCGCGCGGGGGCTCGGACCCGCCGCCCAGGACGCCCTCGGCCTGCTGCTCCTCGCCGCCGCCGTGATCACGGTGGCCGGAGTCGCCCTGGACCTGGCCCTCGGCACCCGGCTCGTCACCGACGGCTCCCGCTGGCTGACCACCGCCGCCAACCTCGTCCTGACCGGCCTGGTCGCCGCACTGCTGTGGGCCGGACGCCAGGCCTACCGCAGCGAACGCTTCCGGCGCACGGTCGGCATCCTCTGGGACGTCGGCACCTTCTGGCCGCGCGCCACCCACCCCTTCGCCCCGCCCTGCTACGCCGAGCGGACCGTGCCCGACCTGCTGACCCGCCTGGAATACCTCACCGGCACCGCCGTCGACCACCAGGAGCCGCCGGGCGGCCGGGTCCTGCTGTCCTGCCACTCGCAGGGGTCCGTGATCGGGGCGGCCGTCCTGCTGCAGGCGAACACCACGGCCGGCGTCCGCACCGCCCTGCTGACCTACGGCTGCCCGCTGACCCGGCTGTACGCGCGGTTCTTCCCCGCCTACTTCAACGCCGACGCCGTACACCGGCTCGGACAGCTCCTCGCCCTCGCGCCGGGGGACGCCCTGCCCGCCCCCGGGGAGAACCCCGGCCTCGCCCGGGACACGCGCTGGTACAACCTGTACCGTCCCAGTGACCCCATCGGCGGATGGGTCGTACGGGACGCGGACCCGCTGCCGCCGGGCGCCACCCCGCACCGGGGAGACCGGCAGCTGCTCGACCCGATGCAGCTGTCGAAGCAGCTGGGCGACACCTGCTACCAGCCCCCGAAGGGCCACTCCGACTACTTCTCGGACCCGGCGTTCGACATGTGCGTCCGCGATCTCGTCGTCGGCGGCGGCACCGCTCCACCGCCCACCACCACCCCGCCCTCCACCACCGTTCCCGTCGTCCTGTCCGAATCGGTGGACGGCGCGGCCCCGGTCTCCCGGGCCCTGCTGTGAGAGGCGCCTGTCTCCCCCAAACCCTGCTCTGAGAGGAGAAGAGAAGAAAAGAAGAAGAGGAGAGAAGAGAAGAGGGGCGCGCCCGGCGGCCACGCCCCTCACCCCACGACGGTCCCGTCGACGGTCCCGGCCTCAGCCGATGTCGAACGTCGACGGATCCGGACCGATCCTCCGGTCCTCGTTCAACGCGCTGATCGCCGCCAGGTCCTCGATGTCCAGGCTGAAGTCGAACACCTCGATGTTCTCCCTGATCCGCGACGGCGTCACGGACTTCGGGATCACCACGTTGCCGACCTGGAGGTGCCAGCGCAGCACCACCTGGGCCGGCGTGCGGTTGTGCTTCTGGGCGATCGCGACGATCGCCGGCACCTCCAGCAGCCCCTTGCCCTGACCCAGCGGCGACCAGGCCTCGGTGGCGATGCCCTGCTCCGCGTGGAACTCCCGCAGCGCGTGCTGCTGCAGATGCGGGTGCAGCTCGATCTGGTTGACCGCCGGGATCACCGACGTCTCCTCGATCAGGCGCCGCAGCTGCTCGACGGGGAAGTTGGAGACGCCGATCGCCTTGACCCGGCCGTCGGCGTACAGCTTCTCGAACGCCTTGTACGTGTCGACGTACCGGTCCCGGGCGGGCAGCGGCCAGTGGATGAGGAACAGGTCGACGTGGTCCAGGCCCAGCTTCCCGAGCGAGGTGTCGAACGCGCGCAGGGTCGCGTCGTAGCCCTGGTCGGAGTTCCAGAGCTTGGTGGTGACGAAGATGTCCTCGCGGGGCACCCCGGAGGCGGCGATCGCCTTGCCGGTGCCCTCTTCGTTGCCGTAGATCGCCGCTGTGTCGATGCTGCGGTACCCGGCCTCCAGCGCGATGGAGACCGCCCGCTCCGCCTCGTCGTCCGGCACCTGCCAGACGCCGAAGCCCAGCTGGGGCATCTCCACGCCGTTGTTGAGGATGATCGGGGGGACCTTGCTGCTCACGAGCTCTCGATCCTTCGGTTGTCCGTCAAAGTCGTACTCCCATCGTCAACGATCACACACCGTGCAGCATTCCTGACCCCGCACCCACACCCCAAAGCTTTACGTCCGGTACAGCGCGTCGACCTCGTTCGCGTACGCGTTCTCGATCGCCTTGCGTTTGAGCTTCAGCGACGGAGTGAGCAGCCCGTGCTCCTCCGTGAACGGCTGCGCCAGGATGCGGAAGGTGCGGATCGACTCGGCCTGCGAGACAAGCGTGTTCGCGGCCACCACCGACCGGCGCACCTCCGCCTCCAGATCCGCGTCCCGCACCAGTTCGGCGGGCGTCATCGGCGGCTTGCCGCGCATCTGCAGCCAGTGCTCCACCGCCTCGTGGTCGAGCGTGACCAGAGCGGCGACGAACGGCCGGTCGTTGCCGACGACGATGCACTGGCCGACCAGCGGATGGTCGCGCACCCGCTCCTCCAGCAGCCCCGGCGAGACGCTCTTGCCGCCCGAGGTGACGAGGATCTCCTTCTTGCGGCCGGTGATGGTCAGATAGCCGTCCTCGTCGAGGGAGCCCAGGTCGCCGGTGGCCAGCCACCCGTCGTGCAGGGTCTCGTCGGTCGCCTTGGGGTTGTTGAGATAGCCCTGGAACACGTTGTCGCCGCGCAGCCAGATCTCCCCGTCGTCCGCGATGTGCACGGTCATGCCGGGAATGGGCTGCCCGACCGTGCCGTAGCGGGTGCGGCCGGGCGGGTTCGCGGTCGCCGCCGCCGTCGACTCGGTCAGCCCGTACCCCTCGTAGACCTGCACCCCCGCGCCCGCGAAGAACAGCCCGAGCCGGCGGTCCATCGCCGAACCGCCCGACATCGCGTGCCGCACCCGGCCGCCCATCGCCGCGCGCACCTTCGAGTAGACGACCTTGTCGAAGAACTGGTGCTGCATCCGCAGCCCCGCCGACGGGCCCGGCCCGGTGCCCCACGCCTTCGCCTCCACCGCCTCCGCGTACGCCGTCGCCACCTCCACCGCCTTCTCGAACGGCCCCGACCTGCCCTCCCGTTCGGCCTTGCGGCGGGCCGCGTTGAACACCTTCTCGAAGATGTACGGCACGGCCAGGAAGAACGTGGGCCGGAACGCGGCGAGGTCCGGCAGCAGCGCCGCCGCGTGCAGCTGCGGCTGATGACCGAAACGGACCCTGCCGCGGATCGCCGCGATCTGCACCATCCGCCCGAAGACATGCGCGAGCGGCAGGAACAGCAGCGTCGCCGCCTCGTCGCCCTTGCGGGAGTGGAACACCGGCTCCCACCGCTCGATGACCGTGTCCGCCTCGAACATGAAGTTGCCGTGCGAGATCACACAGCCCTTGGGCCGGCCCGTGGTGCCCGAGGTGTAGATGACGGTGGCGATCGAGTCGGGCGTGACCGCCTCCCGGTGCCGGTGCACCACCTCGTCCTCCACCGAGGCGCCCGCGTCGTACAGCTCCTGCACACACCCCTCGTCCAGCTGCCACAGCCGCCCGAGCCGCGGCAGCCGGTCGATGACCGTGGCGATCGTCATCGCGTGGTCCTCGTGCTCCACGACCGCCGCCGTGCACTCCGCGTCGTACAGCATCCAGAAGCACTGCTCCGCCGACGACGTCGGATACACCGGCACCACCTGCGCGCCGATCGTCCACAGCGCGTAGTCGAACAGGGTCCACTCGTAACGGGTGCGGGACATGATCGCGACCCGGTCGCCGAACCGGACCCCCTGCGCGAGCAGGCCCTTCGCGAGCGCGAGGACCTCGTCGCGGAACTCGGCGGACGTCACGTCCCGCCACCGGCCGTGCTCGTCCTTGCGGCCGAGCGCCACACGGTGCGGGTCCTGCTGGGCATGCGTGAACACGACATCGGCCAGACCGCCGACCGGCGGTGCCAACGCCAACGGAGGGTTGGTGAACTCGCGCAAAACCAGCACCCCGCTTCTCAAGGCCGCGCAGCGCCGTGAAAGCTACCCCACCCTCGGGCGGGGCGGGAGGGGCCGGAAAGCGAGTGATGCTCTCGTCTGCGCTGGTCAGTGCCGGAAAATGGGCTCACATGGGGAAGGGTCGGACAGAAAACTGACGGTTCAGTAAGTTTCGGTGCCGCAATCTCCACCGAATCTGCCCGCGGCACTTACGCCGCCCGCCCCCTCCCCACGAGGCTCACGGACGACGCGCCACCTTCTCCTCGGACAGCGCCGCGACGGCCGAATCCGTCACTGGTGTGGCAGCCGCATCGGTCACTGCGCCTGCGGTCGGGTCCGGCACAGTGCCGACGGACGAATCGGTCACTGTGCCTGCGGTCGGGTCCGGCACAGTGCCGACAGCCGCATCGGCCGCTGTGCCTGCGGCCGAGTCGGTCGCTCCGGCGCCGGCCGCCACGCGTGGCGCCCGCACCAGCAGCAGTACCAGCAGACCGGCGACCAGCCCCGCACAGCCCGCCGCCACCAGCGCCGCGTCGAGCCCGGCGGCGAACGCCGCCCGCAGCGTGTGCGCCGGTACGACCCCCTCGAACGCCGCCGCACCCCCGCCCGCCACCGCGTGCGCGGTCCCCCGCGGCAGATCGTCCGCCATCCGCGACGTCAGTACGGTCCCGAAGACCGCCACCCCGAGCGCGTACCCCAGCTGCCGTACGGTGTTCACCGCACCGCCCGCCATCCCGTGCCGCGCCGGCTCCACCGCCGCCAGCGCCGCGCCCGCGACGGTCGGCGACACGAACCCGGTCCCCACGCCCACCAGCACGAACCCGGGCACCAGCGCCCTCCAGTCCGACCCGGCCCCCAGCACCGCCTGGGCCAGACACCCCGCGCCGATCAGCAGCAGCCCGCCCCCGATCGTCAGCCGCGCCGGTACACCGTCCAGCCTCTTGCCCACCACGATCGCCGTGACCATCGCCGCCACCGTCATCGGCAGCAGCGTCAGCCCCCCGCGCACCGGGCTCATCCCCAGCAGCGTCTGCATCCAGATCGACAGATACGGCGTCACCCCGAACGCCACCCCGCTGAAGGCCAGCGCCCCCACCAGCACCCCGACGAACGCCGGCCGGCGCAGCAGCGCAAGATCCAGCAGCGGATGCGCCGCCCGCCGCTCCACCAGCACGAAACAGACCAGCGCGAGCGCGGCCAGCAGGAACGAGGCCGCCGTCGCCGTCGCCGTCCAGCCGTCCTCCCCGGCCCGTACGACGGCGTACGTCGTCCCGCCCGCGAACGCCGCGAAGGCCCCCGTACCCGCCCAGTCGACCCGCTTCCCCCGCGGACCGGTGGACTCCGGCACCACCCTCAGCGTCAGCCACACCGAGACCACGCTCACCGGCAGATTCACGAAGAAGATCCACCGCCAGCCCGGCCCCTCGGCCAGCAGCCCGCCCGCGATCGGCCCGACCGCCGCGGCCCCGCCGCTCACCGCGCCCCACACCCCGAGCGCCGCCGACCGCCGCCGCCCCTCGTACACCGAGCCCAGCAGCGGCAACGTCGTCGCGAACATCGCCGCCGCCCCCACGCCCTGCACGGCCCGCGCCGCCACCAGCGTCCCCGGCCCCGACGCCAGCCCGCACAGCAGGGACGCCGCCGCGAACAGCACCACCCCCGCCACATGCACCCGCCGCCGCCCCAGAATGTCGGCCGCGGCCCCCACCCCGAGCAGCAGCGCCGCCAGCGCCAGCGCGTACCCGTCCACCACCCACTGCAGATCACTCAGCGAGGCGCCCAGCGCCTTCGCCATGTCCGGCAGCGCCACCACCACGATCGTCACGTCCAGCAACAACATGAACGTGCCCAGACACACCGCCGTCAGCGGCCCCCAACCGCGCATCTCTCCACTCCTGTCCGATGGATGCTGTATGCGAAATGCTGCTGCGTGCCTTGTGTATGCAGCATTCCGTACGATGGCTACAGCGCGGCCGATCGCGGCGGTATACGGCATACCGCCGACGGAATCCGACGGGGGAGCGTCCGATGAGGATGGAATCCGACACGTTCGATCAGCTGGACCTGCAGGTGCTGTCGGCGCTGGAGGTCGACGGCCGGGCCTCCTTCAGCCGGCTCGGCGCGGTCCTCGGCGTCTCCGACCAGACCGTCGCCCGCCGCTTCCGCCGCCTCAGCGCCGAGGCGGGCCTCCGGGTCGTCGCCGTCCGCGACGCCGAACGCCTCGGCCAGGACCAGTGGATGCTCCGCCTGCGCTGCGTCCCCGACAGCGCCACCGTCATCGCCGACGCCCTCGCCAAACGCCGCGACACCGCCTGGATCGGCCTGGGCTCCGGCGGCACCGAGATCGTCTGCATGACCCGCCCCCGCCACCCCGGCGACCACGACGACCTGCTCCTCGCCAAACTCCCGCGCACCCCCAGCGTCGTCGAGATCCGCGCCCAGCAGCTCCTGCACCGCTTCTACGGCGGCCCCACCGGCTGGCTGCGCAAGTACGGCGCCCTCGACGCCGACCAGACCGCGGCCCTCACCCCCTGCTTCGACACCCCCGCCGGCCCCGCCCGGATCACCCCCGAGGACGAACCCCTCCTCGCCGTCCTCGAACGCGACGGCCGCGCCGGATACCCCGAACTCCAGCGCGCCACCGGCCGCTCCGAGTCCGCCGTCAAACGCCGCCTCGCCGCCCTGCTCGCCTCCGGCGCCGTCTACATCGACGTCGAGTACCACTCCGAGGCCTTCGGGCACGGCCTCGCCGCCGCCCTGTGGATCACGACCGCGCCCTCCGCGCTGCACGCGGTCGGCGAGGCCCTCGCCACCCACGACGAGATCGCCTTCGCCTCGGCCACCGCCGGCCCCTCCCAGATCGTCGTCACCGCAGTCGTCCGGGACACGGCCGGGTTGTACGGATACCTCAGCGGGGCGCTCGGGCGGCTGGAGGGGGTACAGCATGTGGAGGCCACGCCGTTCCTGCGGAGGGTGAAGCAGCTGACTTATCAGGAGGTGGGGCGGTGAGGGGGGTGAGGGGGTGAAGGGGGGAGGGGCAGCGGGCGTGGTCTAGGTCGACGGCAGACGGTATGCAATATGCGGTCTGCGGTCTGCGGTCTGCGGTCTGCGGTCTGCGGTCTGCGGTCCGCCGTCTCCCGGCCGCAGTGTGCGGTATGCAATGTTCCGCCTCGTGTATGCACCCCATGGCCGCCACCTCATCCGCCCTCCCCGCCCTCCCGAGAACCACCCCGCCTCCCGCCTCCCGCCACCGGCCGTCGTTGCAGCCGGTCCCCGCCGGCCAGGATCGCCGCCGCCAGTGCGTCCGCCGCTCCCTGGGCCGATGTGTGCCGCCGCCCGTGTACCAGGACGAAGTCGACGCGGCCCAGTTCCGGCAGTCCAGCCCGGTCCGGGACGCGGACGAGGCCCGGTGGGACGAGGCCGCGGGAGTGGGCCATGACGCCGAGGCCGGCCCGGGCGGCGGCGATCAGCCCGTTGAGGCTGCCGCTCGTGCAGACGATCCGCCAGGCGCGTCCCTGCCGTTCGAGTGCCTCGAAGGCGAGGGCGCGGGTGATGCCGGGCGGCGGGAAGACGATGAGCGGCACGGGGCGTTCGGGGTCGAGGCGGAGCCGTTCGGCGCCGATCCACACCAGGTCGTCGTGCCAGACCAGTTCGCCGCGCGGGTCCTCGGGGCGCCGTTTGGCGAGCACCAGGTCGAGCTTCCCGGCGGCGAGGTGTTCGTAGAGGGTGCCGGACAGTTCCACGGTCAGTTCGAGGTCGACCTCGGGGTGGTCGTAACGGAAGCCCTCCAGGATCTCCGGCAGCCGGGTCAGCACGAAGTCCTCGGAGGCGCCGAAACGGAGCCGGCCGCGCAGTCGCGTGCCCGTGAAGAAAGCGCTTGCCTGCTCGTGGACGTCCAGAATCCGGCGCGCGAAACCCAGCATCGCCTCGCCGTCCTCGGTGAGCTCCACGGAGTGCGTGTCCCGGGTGAACAGGGCCCGTCCGGTCGCGTCCTCCAGTCGCCGTACGTGCTGGCTCACGGTGGACTGGCGAAGCCCGAGCCGGCGCGCGGCCTGAGTGAAACTCAGTGTCTGGGCGACCGCCAGGAAGGTCCGCAGATGCGAGGGATCGTACACAGTAGGCACTGTACTGGTTATCGCATACAGCGATCACAGTCAGAGCGGTATGACGGATTCCCGATCACGGAACGGAAGAGGACGATGGAGAGGGGCCCCCGGCCCCCGACGCGCCCCCATCGAACGTACGTGGAGCACCGTGAAACGCCTGCAGTGGCCGAGTCGGATGCCGGTCGACCCCTACATCCTGCTGTTGCTCGGGACGGTCGGGCTCGCGGCACTGTTCCCGGCCCGCGGCGCCGCCGCCGACGTGGCCTCCGGAGCCTCCACGGCCGCCATCGCCTTCCTCTTCTTCCTGTACGGCGCCCGTCTCTCCACCCGTGAAGCACTCGACGGTCTGAAGCACTGGCGGCTTCACACCACCGTCCTCGTCTGCACCTTCGTCGTCTTCCCGCTGCTGGGCCTCGCCGCCCGCGGCCTCGTGCCGGTGTTCCTCACCCAGCCGCTCTACCAGGGGCTACTCTTCCTCACCCTGGTCCCGTCGACGGTCCAGTCGTCGATCGCCTTCACCTCGATCGCCCGCGGGAACGTTCCTGCGGCGATCTGTGCCGGCTCCTTCTCCTCTCTGGTGGGCATCGTCGTCACCCCGCTGCTCGCGGCCGCCCTCCTCGGCAGCGGCGGAGGGGGCTTCTCGGCCGACTCGCTGGTGGAGATCGTGCTGCAGTTGCTGGTGCCGTTCGCCGCCGGGCAGCTGCTGCGCCGCTGGATCGGCGCCTTCGTCGCCCGCCACAAGAAGGTGCTCGGGCTGGTCGACCGCGGCTCGATCCTCCTGGTCGTCTACACCGCGTTCAGCGAGGGCATGGTCCAGGGCATCTGGCACCAGGTCAGCCCCGTACGCCTCGGCGGCCTGCTCGTCGTCGAGGCCGTGCTGCTCGTGGTGATGCTCGCCCTGACCTGGTACGGCGGCAAGGCGCTGCGCTTCGGCCGGGAGGACCGGATCGCCCTGCAGTTCGCGGGCTCGAAGAAGTCCCTCGCCTCCGGACTGCCCATGGCGAGCGTCCTGTTCGGCGCGCACGCCTCCCTCGCCGTGCTGCCGCTGATGCTGTTCCACCAGATGCAGCTGATGGTGTGCGCGGTGATCGCCAAGCGGCGCGCACGGGATCCGCTGGAGGAGTCACGGACGGCCAACGAACAGCGGGCGTCGGCAGCGGTGTGAGGCGCCCGAACGTGACCGCCGCACGGGCCTGTTGATCCGGATCCCGGGCACGCAGGGCTCATGACCGATAACGTTCCGTCATGACCGCACCCCTCACGCTCGCCCCCGCGCGCACCGCCCTCGTCCTCGTCGACCTGATGGACCGGATCGTCGCCCTGCCCCTGGAACCCCGCAAGGGCACCGAAGTGCTGTCCGTCGCCGAGGAGTTGGCGCACGCCTTCCGCACGGCCGGCGCCCCGGTCGTCCTCGTCCGCGTCGAACGCCCCGGCGTCGCCGAACAGCCGCCCGGCAGCGGACTCGTCCACGGGCTGCTCGCCGAGGGCGACGTGGAGATCGTCAAGCGCACGATCGGCGCCTTCCAGGGCACCGGCCTGGACGAGGCGCTGCGCGCCCGTGGCGTCACCACCGTCGTGCTCGGCGGCATCGCCACCAACCTCGGCGTCGAGTCCACCGCCCGAGCCGCCGGCGACCTCGGCTACGACCTCGTCTTCGTCGAGGACGCCATGGCCGCGCTCACCGAGGCCGAGCACCAGGCGTCGGTGAAGCTGGACTTCCCGCGGCTCGGCACGGTCGTACGGGCGGCGCGGCTGCGCCTGGCGGCGGACTGAGGCGGGGCCCCGCGGCGCAGGGGGCGCTCCCCGCCGTTCGGGGCCCCGCCGCCGTGCCGCGGGGAGACCGGGTCACCCGCGGGCGGCCGCGGTCCGCAGGGCGATGCGGTCCTCACCCGCGTACACGTTCATGGAGCTGCCCCGCAGGAAGCCCACCAGCGTCAGTCCCGTCTCCGCGGCCAGGTCCACGGCCAGCGAGGACGGCGCCGAGACCGCCGCGAGCACCGGGATGCCCGCCATCACGGCCTTCTGCGCCAGCTCGAAGGAGGCCCGCCCCGACACCAGCAGGATCGTGCGGGACAGGGGCAGGTCACCGTTCTGCAGGGCACGCCCGACGAGCTTGTCGACCGCGTTGTGCCGGCCCACGTCCTCACGTACGTCCAGCAGCTCGCCGTCCTCGGTGAACAGGGCCGCCGCGTGCAGACCCCCGGTCCGGTCGAAGACCCGCTGGGCCGCGCGCAGCCGGTCGGGGAGTTCCGCGAGCAGGTCGGCGTCGACGCGGACCGGGGGAGTGTCGGCGATGGGCCAGCGGGCGGTCGTCCGCACCGCGTCCAGGCTGGCCTTGCCGCACAGCCCGCAGGACGAGGTGGTGTACACGTTCCGCTCGAGGGTGATGTCGGGGACCGTGACGCCGGGGGACGTCCTCACGTCCACGACGTTGTAGGTGTTGGAGCCGTCGGCGGTCGCCCCCGCGCAGTAGACGATGTTCTGCAGATCGGATGCAGTAGCCAGTACGCCCTCGCTGACCAGGAATCCGGCCGCCAGCGCGAAGTCGTCGCCCGGGGTGCGCATGGTGATGGCGAGCGGCTTGCCGTTCAGCCGGATCTCCATCGGTTCCTCGGCGACGAGTGTGTCCGGGCGGGTGGATACCGCTCCGTCGCGTATGCGGAGCACCTTGCGTCGTTCGGTGACTCGTCCCATGTGGTGATCAGCCCCGGTTCTGTACGTGCTGGTAGCCGAAGCGGCCCTTGATGCAGAGATTGCCGTGGGTCACCGGGTTGTCGTGCGGAGAGGTGACCTTCACGATTTCATTGTCCTGCACGTGGAGGGTCAGATTGCAGCCCACTCCGCAGTATGCGCACACCGTCGTCGTCCGGGTCTGGGCCGACTCGTCCCAGGTGCCCGCCTCGCGCCGGTCGTACTCCGACTTGAACGACAGCGCCCCCGTCGGGCACACCTCGATGCAGTTCCCGCAGTACACACACGCCGAGTCGGTCAGCGGCGCGTCCTGTTCCACGGCGATCCGGGCGTCGAAACCCCGGCCCGTCACGGAGATCGCGAAGGTGTTCTGCCACTGGTCCCCGCAGGCGTCGACGCACTTGTAGCAGAGGATGCACTTGTCGTAGTCACGGACGTAGAGATCGTTGTCGATCTTCGGTTCTTCGTTCAGGCGGGCCGCGTCCGGGCCGAAACGGTCCGGCTTCGCCTCGTACTCCTTGATCCATCCCGCGGTCCGGGGTGTCGTGGACAGGTCGACCGAGGAGGCCAGCAGTTCCAGGACGATCTTCCGGCTGTGCCGGACGCGCTCGGTGTCCGTGCGCACCACCATCCCCGGCTCGGCCCGGCGCGAGCAGGCCGGCGCCAGCGTGCGCGCCCCCTCGACCTCGACGACGCACATCCGGCACGCGTTCTTCGGCCGCAGCGTGTCCCCCTCGCACAGGGTCGGCACGTCCTTCCCCGCGGCCCGGCACGCGTCGAGGATCGTCGCCCCCTCCGGAACCCGGACCTCCGTCCCGTCGATCGTGAACTCCAGCAGCCGACGCGGGATCCCCAGCGGTGTCACGGTCATGTGTACGCCCCCAGACGGTCGATGGCGGATTCCACGGCGTTCCACGCGGTCTGCCCCAGACCGCAGATCGAGGCGTCCCGCATCGCCCGCCCCACCTCCCTGAGCAGGGCGATGTCATCGGCCGCCGCCGCGCCCGCACGGTCGGCGATCCGGCGCAGCGCCTCCTCCTGGCGCACGGTCCCCACCCGGCACGGCACGCACTGCCCGCACGACTCGTCGCGGAAGAACTCCGCGATGCGCAGCAGCAGCCGGGGGAGCGGCACCGTGTCGTCGATCGCCATGACCACCCCCGAACCCAGCGTCGTGCCCGCCTCGCGGGTGCCCTCGAAGGTGAGCGGGATGCCGAGCTCGTCCGGCCGTACGAAGCCGCCCGCCGCACCGCCGAGCAGCACGGCCCGCAGCCCCGGCCGCACTCCCGCCCGTTGCAGCAGCCCGCCCAGCGTCACGCCGAACGGCAGCTCGTACACGCCGGGACGCTCGACACTGCCCGAGACGCAGTACAGCTTGGGGCCGGTGGACGCCGCCGTGCCGATCGCCGCGTATGCCGGCGCGCCCATGGTCAGGATCGGCAGGACGTTGACGAGTGTCTCCACGTTGTTCTCGACCGTCGGCTTGCCGAACAGGCCCTTCTCCACGGGGAACGGCGGCTTCGACCGCGGTTCGCCCCGGTATCCCTCGATCGAGTTGAACAGTGCGGTCTCCTCGCCGCAGATGTAGGCGCCCGCGCCGCGCCGGATCTCGATGTCGAAGGCGAAACCCTGGCCGAGGACGTCGTCGCCGAGCAGACCGCGGGCCCGCGCCTGGTCGACGGCATACTGCATACGATGTATCGCCCGCGGATACTCGCCGCGCAGGTAGAGGTATCCGGTATGCGCGCCGATCGCATACGCCGCGATCGTCATCGCCTCCACCAGCGCGTACGGATCACCCTCCATGATCACGCGGTCCTTGAAGGTGCCCGGCTCGGATTCGTCGGCGTTGCACACCAGATGGTGCGGACGGTCCGGCTGGGACGCCGTGGCCTGCCATTTGCGGCCCGTGGGGAAGGCCGCGCCGCCACGGCCGACCAGGCCGGAGTCGGTGACCTCGCGGATGACCCCGGCGGGGCCGAGCGCGAACGCCCGCCGCAGGGCCGCGTATCCGCCGTGCGCCCGGTAGTCGTCCAGCGACGACGGATCGACCTCGCCGATGCGCCGCAGCAGCGTCAGCGACGGATCGCCGGCCTGCGGGACGGCCCGCGCCGGCGGCGGCTCCTGCGGTGCCGAGTCGGGCGCGCTCGCGGCGAGTACGGCCGCCTCGACGCCCGACGGCGCCGACACCGCCGTACGCACCGGATCACCCGCCCTGATCGCGAGGGCGGCCGGGGCGCGTTCGCACAGGCCGAGGCAGGGGCTGCGCTCCACGGCCACCCCACTGCCCGGACCGAGCCGGGCCTCGACCCCGGCGCACAGCTCCGCCGCGCCGGCCGCCGCGCAGGCCAGGTCCGTGCACAGGTGCAGCACGGTCGCCGGGCGGGGCCGCACGGAGAACATCGCGTAGAAGGTGGCGACGCCGTACGCCTCCGCCGGCGGCACGGTCAGCCGCCGGCACAGGTAGTCCAGGGCGCCCTCGCTGATCCAGCCGACGCGGTCGTTGAGGGCGTGCAGCCCCGGCAGCAGCAGGTCACGGCGGTCGCGGGCCTCGCGCCCGCCGCGCGCCCACCGAAGGTCGGCGTCCGTGCGGTCGGCGCCCTCCCACGACGACTGCGGAGGGCCGAGCAGGGCGTCCACGGCTGCCCGTTCCTCGTCGGTCGGCTTGCTGTCGCCGAAGTGCAGGTCCACTTGCGTCACCTCACAGTGATCGGGGCGGGGAGCTTCTCGATCCGGATCGCCGACGCCTTGAACTCCGCCGTTCCCGCGATGGGGCAATTGGCCTCGATGGTCAGCTGGTTGGTGTCCACCTCGTCCGGAAAGTGCATCGTCATGAACGCGAGCCCGGGCCGCAGCGCGGTGTCGATCCACACCGGCGCCACGACCGCGCCCCGCCGTGAGGTGACCCGCACCTGCTCACCGACCACGACCCCGTACCGCTCGGCGTCCTCCGGGCACAGTTCGACGAACTCGCCGCGCCGCAGCGGGGAGGCGAAACTCCCGCTCTGCACACCGGTGTTGTACGAGTCCAGACGCCGTCCGGTGGTCAGCCGGATCGGGTACCGATCGTCGGTCAGGTCGACCGGCGGATCGTGCCGCACTATCCCGAACGGCGCCCGCCTGCCCCGCTGTTGCGGGTCGGTCTCCCACAACCGGCTGTGCAGATAGGTGGGTTCAAGCCGCTCGGTGCTCGGGCACGGCCACTGGATGCCCTGGTGCTCCTCCAGCCGGGCGTACGTCATGCCGTGGTGGTCGGGGGAGAGGGACCGGAGCTCGTTCCACACGGCCTCGGCGTCCGCGTACTTCCAGTCGTGGCCGAGCCGCGCCGCGAGCTCGCAGATGATGTCGATGTCCTCGCGCGCCTCACCGGGCGGTACGACCGCCCGGCGTACCCGCTGCACCCGCCGCTCGCTGTTGGTGGTCGTGCCGTCGGTCTCCGCCCAGCCGGCGGTCGCGGGCAGCACGACGTCCGCCAACTCGGCCGTCTTCGTGAGGAAGATGTCCTGCACCACGAGGAAGTCCAGCTGCCGCATGCGCCGTACGGCCTGCTCGCTGTCGGCCTCCGACTGCGCCGGGTTCTCGCCGATGCAGTACACCGCCCTGAGCGTGCCCTCCTCCATCGCCTCGAACATCTCCGTCAGGTTCAGCCCGTAGTGGGGCTGGATGACGGTGTCCCACGACGACTCGAACTTCAGCCGGGCCGCGGGGTCGAGGATGTCCTGGAAGCCGGGCAGCCGGTTGGGTATGGCGCCCATGTCGCCGCCGCCCTGGACGTTGTTCTGGCCGCGCAGCGGCTGCAACCCGGCGCCGTAGCGGCCGATCTGACCGGTCAGCAGCGACAGGTTGATCAGCGCGCGCACATTGTCGGTGCCGTTGTGGTGCTCGGTGATGCCGAGGGTCCAGCACAGCTGGGCGCGCTCCGCACGGGCGTAGGCGTGCGCCAACTCCCGGATGGCTGCCGCCGGTACGCCCGTCACCTTCTCCGCCAGCGACAGCGTCCAGGGCTCGACGAGCGCCTTGTACTCCTCGAATCCGGAGGTCGCCCGTTCGATGAACGCCCCGTTGGCCAGGCCCGCTCGAATGATCTCCCGGCCGATCGCGTGCGCCATCGGGATGTCGGTGCCGACGTTGAGCCCGAGCCAGCTCTCCGCCCATTCGGCGGTGGAGGTGCGGCGCGGGTCGACCGCGTACATCCGGGCGCCGTTCCTGATCCCCTTCAGCACATGCTGGAAGAAGATCGGGTGCGCGAAACGGGCGTTGGAGCCCCACATCACGATGAGGTCGGTGTGCTCGATCTCCTTGTACGACGACGTCCCGCCGCCCGAGCCGAAGACCGCCGACAGCCCCGCGACGCTCGGCGCGTGACACGTACGGTTGCAGGAGTCGACGTTGTTGGTGCCCATCACCACCCGGGCGAACTTCTGCGCCACGAAGTTCATCTCGTTGGTGGCCCGCGCACAGGAGAACATCCCGAACGCCCCCCGGTTGCGCCCGAGTCCCCGACTCGCGCGGTCGAGCGCCTCCTCCCAGCTCGCGGGCCGGAAGGGCTCGTCGCGGGAGTCGCGCACCAGCGGATGGGTGAGCCGGGTGTAGGTCTTCGACGGCCGCTTCCTCATACGACACTCCTCATGCGGCGCTCCTGATGGCGAGCAGGTCCGAGATGGCGTGCACGGTGCGCAGGGTGGGCACCTCGACGCCGGTGATCTCCGCCAACTCGACGACGGCCGCGAGCAGTACGTCGAGTTCGAGCGGCTTGCCGCGCTCCAGGTCCTGGAGCGTGGAGGTGCGATGGTCGCCGACCCGCTCGGCGCCCGCGAGCCGGCGTTCGATGGAGACGCCCACCTCGCAGCCGAGGGCCTCGGCGACGGACAGCGTCTCGCGCATCATCGTCTCGATGACCCGGCGGGTGCCGCCGTGCAGGCACATCTGCCGCATGGTGGCGCGGGCGAGCGCGCTGATCGGGTTGAAGGAGATGTTGCCCAGCAGCTTGAGCCAGATGTCGTTGCGCAGATCCGGCTCCACCGGGCACTTCAGGCCGCCCGCCGTCATGGCCTCGCTGAAGCGGGAGCACCGGGCCGAGACGCTGCGGTCGGGCTCGCCGACCGAGAACCGGGTGCCCTCCAAGTGCCGTACGACGCCCGGCGCTTCGAGTTCGGTGGCCGCGTACACCACGCAGCCGACGGCCCGTTCGGGCGCGAGCACCGCGCTGACCGCACCACGGGGGTCCACACTCTCCACGCGGTGACCGTCGTGGGGGCCGCCGTGCCGGTGGAAGTACCACCAGGGGATGCCGTTCTGGGCGGCGATCACGGCCGTGGTGTCGTGCAGCAGGGGCTCGATCAGCGGCCCGCACGCCGCGTACGAGTGGGCCTTCAGACCCAGGAACACGATGTCGGCCGGGCCGATCTCCGCCGGGTCGTCGGTGGCGTGGGCGCGCGCGGTGAAGTCACCGCGCGGACTGAGCACCCGCACCCCGTCCCGCCTCATGGCCGCCAGATGCGGTCCACGGGCGACGAGATGCACATCGGCGCCCGCGCGATGGAGCGCTGCACCGACGTAGGCGCCGATCGCACCGGCGCCGAGGACTGCGACTTTCATGGTGAGGGAGCTCCGTTCGGTCGAGGGTACCGAGGAACTGCCGAACACTGTCGACTGAATATTGTCTACAGTATGGTGGTTACGGCGGCAAGGGTTCGCGCAGCACCGGCCGCGCGCAGGGGAAACCGGCCGGTCCGACCGTTCGGCGCATGCTGCATACCGTTCATCGCATACGGTCGACGCGCCGCCTTCTCAACGCCCTTGATCCTTCCTACCGTTCGGGTTTCATGAGTCCCCCTGTCGCACCGCCCGGCTGGAGCCGCTGGCTCGTGCCCCCGGCCGCCCTCTCGGTCCATCTCTCCATCGGCCAGGCCTACGCATGGTCCGTCTTCAAGCCCCCGCTGGAGTCCGCTCTCGGCCTCAGCGGCACCCAGAGTGCGCTGCCCTTCCAGCTCGCCATCGTCATGCTCGGGCTGTCCGCCGCGTTCGGCGGCACGCTCGTCGAGCGCAACGGGCCGCGCTGGGCGATGACGGTCGCCCTGGTCTGCTTCTCCACCGGCTTCCTGATCTCCGCGCTCGGCGCCGCCACCGAGCAGTACTGGCTGATCGTCCTCGGCTACGGCTTCGTCGGCGGCATCGGCCTCGGCATCGGCTACATCTCGCCCGTCTCCACCCTGATCAAGTGGTTCCCCGACCGGCCCGGCATGGCCACCGGCATCGCCATCATGGGATTCGGCGGCGGCGCGCTCATCGCCTCGCCCTGGTCGGCGCAGATGCTGGAGTCCTTCGGTGCCGACCACTCCGGGATCGCGCTCGCGTTCCTCGTCCACGGAATATCGTATGCAGTCTTCATGACCCTCGGCGTGCTCCTCGTCCGCGTCCCGCGCGCCGCCCCGGCGGTCGCCGACGAGGCGAGCAGCGGTCCGAGCAGTGTCACGGGCGTGCAGGTCTCGGCCCGCTCCGCGGTGCGCACCCCGCAGTTCTGGTGCCTGTGGGTCGTCCTGTGCATGAACGTGACCGCCGGCATCGGCATCCTGGAGAAGGCCGCCCCCATGATCACGGACTTCTTCGCCGACACCTCCACCCCGGTGTCCGTCACGGCCGCGGCCGGATTCGTCGCCCTGCTGTCCTCGGCCAACATGGCCGGACGCATCGGCTGGTCGTCCACCTCCGACCTGATCGGCCGCAAGAACATCTACCGCCTCTACCTGGGCGTCGGCGCGCTCATGTACGCGCTCATCGCGCTGATCGGCGACTCCTCCAAGCCGCTGTTCATCCTGTGCGCCCTGGTGATCCTCTCCTTCTACGGCGGCGGCTTCGCCACGATCCCCGCCTACCTGAAGGACCTCTTCGGTACCTACCAGGTCGGCGCGATCCACGGACGGCTGCTCACCGCCTGGTCGACCGCCGGCGTCCTCGGACCGCTGATCGTCAACTGGATCGCCGACCGTCAGGAGGAGGCCGGCAAGCACGGCTCGGACCTCTACTCCCTGTCCCTCTTCATCATGATCGGGCTGCTCGCCGTCGGCTTCGTCGCCAACGAGCTCGTCCGCCCCGTCGCCGCCCGCCACCACATGCCCGCCCCGACGAAGGAGGCCGCCGATGTCGCAGCCCGACAGCAGCCCGAGTCCGCCTGAGCCGGACCGCCGGCCGCTCATCGCGCTCGCCTGGCTGTGGGTGGGCGCCCCGCTCGCCTACGGACTCTACGAGTTGGTCCAGAAGGCGGCGAAACTGTTCACCGGGTAGCCGTTCGCGCTGCTCACGGGCAGGCGTTCGGGAAGTGTTCGGGCGTCCGAGGGTTAGAGGGAAGCCGACAACCCCGGCGCCCGTTTCCTGTCGCAACACCTGTCCCCGTACCCGCGAGTCACTGATCAGACTGGTGGATCCCGCTACCCACGGCAACGAGGGGGACCCCCACATGAACGGCTCGCGCATCGCCGCCGTCGGCCACTACCAGCCCGCCAAGGTGCTCACCAACGAGGAGCTGGCGGGCATGGTCGACACCAGTGACGAATGGATCAGGAGCCGGGTGGGCATCCACACCCGCCATATCGCCGGCCCCGACGAGCCCGTGGACGAGCTGGCCGCGCACGCCGCCTCCAAGGCGCTCGCCGCCGCCGGCCTCGCCCCTGCCGACATCGACCTGGTGCTGGTCGCCACCTCCACCGCCGTCGACCGCTCGCCCAACATGGCGGCCCGGGTCGCCGCCCGCCTCGGCATCCCGCGCCCGGCCGCCATGGACGTCAACGTCGTGTGCGCCGGCTTCACCCACGCCCTGGCCACCGGCGACCACACCGTCCGCGCGGGCGCCGCGACCCGCGCCCTGGTCATCGGCGCCGACAAGATGTCCGAGGTGACGGACTGGTCCGACCGCACGACCTGCGTCCTCGTCGGCGACGGAGCGGGCGCCGCGGTCGTCGAGGCCTGTCCCGACGGCGTCGAGCCCGGGATCTCGCCCGTGCTGTGGGGATCGGTGCCCGAGATGGGACACGCGGTGCGCATCGAGGGCCAGCCGGCGCGGTTCGCCCAGGAGGGGCAGAGCGTCTACCGGTGGGCCACCACCCAGCTGCCGCCCCTCGCCCGCCAGGCCTGCGAGCGCGCCGGACTGCGCCCCGAGGATCTCGCCGCCGTCGTGCTGCACCAGGCGAACCTGCGGATCATCGAGCCGCTCGCCCAGAAGATCGGCGCCGTCAACGCGGTGGTCGCCCGCGATGTCACCGCTTCGGGGAACACCTCCGCCGCCAGTATCCCCCTCGCCTTCTCCAAGCTGGTCGAGCAGGGCGCGATCTCCACCGGGGATCCGGTGCTGCTGTTCGGCTTCGGAGGCAACCTGTCGTACGCCGGACAGGTCGTACGCTGCCCGTGAACGGCTCGCCGGTGGCGGTGTGACGCGTCCGACGGCCCGGGGGGCTGGCCACAGTGCGCCGTAGACTGTAGACGAAAGACAATCGATACTCGGCTGTAGACAGTACGCAGTACACAGTGGACAGCCGACTTCATACAGTCTGACTCCATACGTCTTTCGCATTCGTGGCTACTCCGGCTGGCCGTTGCCGCCCGGCGCTGCCCAGGAGGGGAACCGACCGATGTTGTCGACAGGACTGCCGCAGGGTGCGGTGCCCAAGCTCGAACGGCCAGGCCCGCTGCGCGACCGCGTCTACGAGGCGCTGCTCGAGCTCATCACCACCCGTGCCCTCCAGCCGGGTCAGCACCTCGTCGAGAGCGAGCTGGCGAACCATCTCGGCGTCTCGCGCCAGCCGGTGCGCGAGGCGCTCCAGCGGCTCAACACCGAGGGCTGGGTGGACCTCAGGCCCGCGCAGGGCGCGTTCGTGCACGAGCCGACCGAGGAGGAGGCCGACCAACTCCTCACGGTCCGCACGCTGTTGGAGGCCGAGGCGGCCCGCCTCGCCGCCACGCAGGCGAAGACGGACGACGTCGACGCCCTGGACGAGATCCTGGCCCTGGGCCTGCAGGCCGTGGCCGACGACGACGTGGACGCCGCCGTCGCCCTCAACGCCCGCTTCCACGCCAAGATCATGGAGCTGGCGGGCAACGCGGTCCTGGCCGAGCTGGCGGCCCAGGTCGACCGGCGCGTGCGCTGGTACTACACGCCGGTCGCCCGGCAGCGCGGCGAGCAGTCCTGGATCGAGCATCGTGATCTGATCACCGCGATCCTCAACCGCGACGAACAGCTGGCCACCCGGCTCATGCGGGAGCACACGGAGCACACCCGGCGCTCGTACCACGCCCGCGCCAAGTCCTGACCGTTCCCCGGTGCAGGACCAGGCGGTCCTGCACCGGGGGTTCCAGGCTCATCCGGCGCCCGCTCAAAAACCGTCGCAGGCACGCCGATGGGGGCCCGCCACGCCATGGTGGGCCCCGATCCGGTACGCCGATCTAGGCGGTGGCGCCGCTAGTGCGAGCCCTCCCCCCTCCGGCCGGACCGCCTGTCGTGGCCCCCGGCTGCCGCAGCAGCAGGGCGATGCCCGCCGCCACCATCGAGACGCCGCCCGCCAGGGCGTACGCGCCGTCGTAGCCCCAGGCCGCGACCACCAGGGAGCCGAGGCCGCCGCCGAAGAGGCCGCTGACGAGCTTGCCGCTGTACACCAGGCCGTAGTTGGTCGCGTTGTAGTTCTCGCCGAAGTAGTCCGGGGTGAGCGCGGCGAACAGCGGGTAGAACGCGCCGCCGCCGAAGCCGGAGAGGAAGGCGAAGAACAGGAACAGCCCTTCGCTTTGCACGTCACCGGCCCAGATCACGCCGAACTGCGCGAGCCCCAGCACGACGATGACGAACACCAGGGTGGACCTGCGGCCCCGGCGGTCGGACAGCCAGCCCACGACCCCGCGGCCGACGCCGTTGACGACCGCCATGACACCCATCGAGGACGCCGCGACCAGCGGTCCGAAACCGATGTCCTTGGCGTAGTCGACCTGGAAGGAGATGCCGAAGATCGACACCCCGGCCGTCATCACGATCGAGACCCACATCAGGGGCAGCATCCCGGTCCGGATCGCCTCCTTCGGCGTGAACTGCCGTACCGCGGGAGGGTTCTTGGCCAGGCTCGTCGCGTTCGCGCCGTGGCCGGCGTACGTCAGCGGATCGATGTCGGCCGGCCACCAGTTCTTCGGCGGGTCCTTGAAGAAGAACGCGCACCCGAACACCACGATCATGATGTAGCAGCCGATCAGGTCCAGCACCCGGTGGTAATTGGCCGTGTCGAAGCCGTAGTTGAAGATGAAGATGAACGGCAGCGACCCGTAGGCGAAGCCGCCGTTGACGAACCCGGTGCGTGCGCCGCGCCGTTCCGGGAACCACTTGCCGACCATGTTGATGCAGGTCGCGTACACCAGTCCGGCGCCGATGCCGCCGATCACACCGAAACCGAGAATCGCCAGCAGCACATCGCTCAGGTGCGACAGTGCGAGGAATCCGATCAGGCACATACCGGATCCCGTATACATCGCGCCGCGTGCCGACAGGATCCCGCGCTCCCGCAGCCAGCCCGCCGGAAACGCGACCCCGGCCTGGAAGAACACCCAGACGCTGAGGATCCAGAAGGTGTCGGACTGCGTCCAGCCGTGCGCGTGGGACAGGGTGTCCTCCGCGGAGCCGTACGCGTACTCGAAGACGCTGATCGCCATCATGGCGACCCATGGCAGACAGATCATGAGCTTGCGGGAGTGACCGAGGATGTCCCGGTCGCTCTCGCCGATGCGGTAGACGCGGCCACGAGCGTCGGACACTTCCCGGTAGGGGAGTCCCTCGCGGGCGCCGGAGTCGGTCGACGAGCCGTTCGCCTGTATGCGATCCGCCGTCATTGTCTACGCCATCTCCTCGCCGAGCGGTTGCGGGTTGGGGACGATGCTCCGGGCCTTCGGTGTGCCCGGTGACTTCAGGAACAGCGCCAGGACCGCCGAGGCCAGCCCGATCGAGCCCGCGAGCACGAACGCGCCCTCGTAGTCCCACGCGTCGACGACGAGCGCGCCCACACCGGAACCGACGAGCCCCGAGATCAGCTTCGAGCTGTAGACCATGCCGTAGTTGCTGGCGTTGTTGTTCTCACCGAAGTAGTCGGCCGTCATGGCCGCGAACAGCGGGAAGATCGCCCCGCCGCCGAAGCCGGAGACCATCGAGCAGAACAGGAAGAACGGCATGCTGCCCATCTGGCCGGACACCAGCACGCCGAACTGCGCGGTGCCCAGCACGATGCACACGATGATCAGCGTGTTGCGGCGGCCGTACCGGTCGGAGATCCAGCCGATCACACCGCGGCCGGTGCCGTTGACGATCGCCTTCAGGGACATCGCGGTGGCCACGATCCCGCCGGCGAAGCCCATGTCCTTGCCGAACGGCACCTGGAAGGCGATGCCGAAGATGTTGATGCCGGCCGTGCACAGCAGACAGAACCACATCATCCACAGGACGGGCGTGCGCGCGGCCTCCCTCGGGGTGTACTGCCGGGCCGCCGGCGGGTTCTTCGCCAGCGCCCGGCGGATCTTCGGGTCGTCGGTCACCTTCAGCGGATCCACCTGCGTGGGCCACCAGTTCTTCGGCGGGTCCCGGAAGAACCAGCCCGCCGAAGCCACCACCAGGCACAGCCCGACGCCCACCGAGGCCAGCACACCCTGGTAGTTGCCCAGGTCCATGTACGAGGTGAACAGGAACACGAACGGCACCGAGCCGTAGGCGAAGCCGCCGTTGACGAAGCCGGTCTTGCCGCCCTTGCGCTCCGGATACCACTTGCCGACCATGTTCACGCAGGTCGCATACACCAGACCGGCGCCGATGCCGCTGCACATGCCGAAGCCGAAGTAGGCGACGAGCACGTTCGGCGCGTACGCCAGCGAGACATAGCCCAGCAGGGTCCCGACCGCGCCGATCAGCATCGCCGTGCGGGCGGGGAGCCTGCCGCTCTCCCGCAGCTGCCCGGCCGGGAAGGCCACGGCCGCCTGGAAGAACACCCAGACGCCCATCAGCCAGAAGATGTGTCCGCTGCTCCACAGATGCGCCTCGTGGAGCGTGTCCTCCGCCGACGTGAACGCGTACTCGGCGGAACTGATGCCCATCATGCCCACCCACGGCAGGATGACCATCCACCGGCGTTTGCGGCCCATGATGTCGACGTCGGACTCGCCGATCCGGTACACACGGCCGTTGCGGTCGGTCACCTCCCGGTAGGGGAGGGACGTCGAGTAGTCGGTTGTCGTCATGTCGCTCAGCACCCCTTGCGTCGAAAGTTCTGGCCAGCGCCCCCTGTCCATTGCCTTTCGTGCGCGCACGGGTCCCGGGGCCGGCCGACGCGCACCCGCCGGCCGGCCCCCTCCTCGTCACCTCATGAACCGCCCCCCAGCAGGCCTGCCGCCCGAGCCCAGCGGTACTTCGCACCGAGCACGGCAACCGGTTTCTCGGTCGTGTACGGGTACGCCACGACGCCCCGCTCGAACAGGTACTGGCAGGCCTCCTCGACCTCGACGTCGCCGGCGAGCGACGCGACGACAGGCTTTTGTATACCGTGTGCACGGAACTCGGCGACCACCCGCGCGGTGAGCTCCGCGAACACCATCGGCGGGGTGACGATGGTGTGCCAGTAGCCGAGGACCAGCGCGTGGATGCGCGGGTCCTCGAGCCCCAGCCGGATCGTCGCCTCGTACGTCGACGGTGGCTCGCCCCCGGTGATGTCGACCGGGTTGCCCGCGGCGCCGAACGGCGGGATGAACTCCCGGAACGAAGCGTCCAGGTCCGGCGGGATCTCCATCAGGGTCAGCCCGTTGTCGGTGACCGCATCGGACAGCAGCACCCCGCTGCCGCCGGCCCCGGTGATGATCACCACGTTGTCGCCCTGCGGAGTCGGCAGGACGGGCAGTGCACGCGCGTACTCCAGCATGTCGTTCAGCCCCGGCGCACGGATCACGCCCGCCTGGCGCAGGATGTCGTCGTACACGGCGTCGTCGCCGGCGAGCGCCCCGGTGTGCGAACCGGCCGCCTTCGCCCCCGCCGCCGTACGCCCCGCCTTCAGGACGACGACCGGCTTCCTCGGCACGGTCGCCCGCGCCGCCTCGACGAACGCGCGCCCGTCCTTGAGGTCCTCCAGGTGCATCGCGATGCACTGGGTGTGCGGGTCCTCGCCGAACCACGTCAGCAGGTCGTCCTCGTCCAGGTCCGACTTGTTGCCGAGCCCGACGATCGCCGACACACCCGTCTTCGTGGTGCGGGCGAACCCGAGGATCGCCATCCCGATGCCGCCCGACTGCGAGGTCAGCGCCACCCCGCCCCTGACGTCGTACGGTGTGCAGAACGTGGCGCACAGGTCGTGCCAGGTCGAGTAGTAGCCGTAGATGTTCGGCCCGAGCAGGCGTACGCCGTGCCGCTCGGCGACCGCCACGATCTCCGCCTGGAGTTCGTGCTCACCGGTCTCGGCGAAACCGGAGGGGATGAGCACGGCGTTGGGGATCCCCTTGCGTCCCACCTCCTCCAGCGCCGAGGCCACGAACTTGGCGGGGATCGCGAAGACCGCCACATCCACCTCACCGGGAACGTCCGTGACACTCTTGTACGCCTTGCGGCCCAGGATGTCATCGGCCCGGGGGTTCACCGGATGGATGTCGCCGGCGAATCCGCCGGCGACGAGGTTGCGCATCACCGAGTTGCCGATCTTGCCCTGCTCGTTGGAGGCGCCGATGACGGCTACGGAGCGCGGCTGCATCAGACGGCTCATCGTCGACAGGATCTCGTCGCGTGTATACCGTCGACGAGATACTGGCTGCGACTGACTGAGGATCACCCGGATGTCGGCGGCGACCGCCCCCTCCGCCGTCGCGATCACCGGATTGAGATCCACCTCCGCGATCTCCGGGAAGTCCGCGACCAGTTGCGACACCCGCCGGATCTGCTCGGCGACCGCCCACCGGTCCACCCCGGCCTGCCCCCGCACCCCGCGCAGGATCTCCGCCGACCGGATCGAGTCCAGCATCGACAGCGCCTCGTCGGCGTCCACCGGCGCCAGCCGGAAGGTGACGTCCTTGAGCACCTCGACGAGCACCCCGCCGAGCCCGAACGCCACCACCTTCCCGAACGTCGGATCGGTGACCGCCCCGACGATGACCTCCTGGCCCTTCGGCAGCAGCTCCTGGATCTGCACGCCCTCGATCCGGGCGCCGGCGTCGTGAGCGCGGGCGTTCTCGACGATCCGGCGGAACGCGGCCCGCACGTCCGCCGCGCCCTCGACGCCCACGACGACCCCGCCGGCCTCGGTCTTGTGCAGGATGTCCGGCGAGACGATCTTCATCACCACCGGCCCGCCGAACCGTGCCGCGTATGCCACGGCCGCCTCGACGTCCGTCGCCAGCTCCTCGCCCGGTACGGCGATCCCGTACGCGTCGGCGATCACCTTGCCCTCCGGCGCGGTGAGCGCGGTGCGCCCCTCCGCCCGCACGGCGTCGAGCAGCGCGCGCACCCGCGCGATCCGGTCCTCGGCCATCACGTCAGATCACCCCGTTCGACTTGAGCAGGGACAACTCCTCGTCGCCGAGGCCGAGTTCACCGACGTAGATCTCCTCGTTGTGCTCGCCGAGCAGCGGGGAGGAGGTCACCTCGACGGGGGAGTCGGAGAGCTTCAGCGGGCTGCCGACGGTGGTGAACTCGCCGCGCTGCGGGTGCGGGACGCGGACCACCATCTCGTTGGCGATCAGCGACTCGTCCTCGATGATCTCCCGGGTGGACAGGATCGGCCCGCACGGGATGTTGTGGGCGTTGAGCCGCTCCAGCACCTCCCACTTGGGCAGCGTCGAGGACCACTCCTCGATCAGCTGGAACATCTTGTTCAGCTTCGGCAGCCGGGCCTCGGGCGTCGACCACTCGGGGTCGTCGGCCAGTTCGGGCCGGCCGATGAGTTCGGTGACCGGCCGCCAGCCGACGGGCTGGACGATCACGTACACGTAGTTGTTGGGGCCGCCCGGCGCGCACTTGACCGCCCAGCCGGGCTGTCCGCCGCCGGAGGCGTTGCCGGAGCGGGGCACCTCGTCGCCGAAGTCCTCGTTGGGGTACTCGGCGAGCGGCCCGTGCGCCAGGCGCTGCTGGTCGCGCAGCTTCACCCGGCACAGGTTGAGCACGGCGTGCTGCATGGCGACGTTGACCCGCTGACCGCGTCCGGTCCGCTCCCGCTGGAAGAGTGCCGCCAGTATCCCGGCGACTGTATGCACCCCCGTGCCCGAGTCACCGATCTGCGCCCCCGTCGCCAGCGGCGGCCCGTCCTCGAAGCCGGTGGTCGCCATCGACCCGCCCATGGCCTGGGCGACGACCTCGTACGCCTTGAAGTCGGTGTACGGCCCCTCCCCGAAGCCCTTGATGGACGCATACACGATCCGGGGGTTGATCTCCTGTATGCGATCCCAGGTGAACCCCATACGGTCGACTGCACCCGGCCCGAAGTTCTCGACCATGACATCCGAGCGCCGGATCAGCTCGGTGAGGATCTCCTTGCCGCGCTCGGTCTTGGTGTTGAGGGTGATGCTCCGTTTGTTGCAGTTGAGCATCGTGAAGTAGAGGGAGTCGACGTCCGGGAGGTCGCGCAGCTGCTTGCGGGTGATGTCACCGGAGGGCGCCTCCAGTTTCACGACGTCGGCGCCGAGCCAGGCGAGCAGCTGGGTCGCGGAGGGACCGGACTGGACATGTGTCATGTCGAGGACGCGAATACCCTCGAGTGCCTTGGCGGTCATGGGTGTTCACCTCACTTGTACATGGTCTGGTTCATGGTTCCGGGGGCGTACGCGTCGGGGTCCACCCAGACGTTGATCAGTGACGGCTTGCCCGACTCGCGGGCGCGGCGCAGCGCGGGGCCGATGTCGGCGGGGTCGCGCACCTCCTCGCCGTGACCGCCCAGCATCTGGGCGAACTTGTCGTAGTGGACGTCGCCGAGGGTGTTGCCGACCCGCTCGCGCTCCACGCCGTACTTGGCGGCCTGGCCGTAACGGATCTGGTTCATCGAGGAGTTGTTGCCGACGATCCCGACGAACGGCAGGTCGTAGCGGACCAGGGTCTCGAAGTCCCAGCCGGTGAGGGAGAACGCCCCGTCGCCGAAGAGCGCCACGACCTCCTTGTCGGGCCGTGCCTGCTTGGCCGCGAGGACGAAGGGGACGCCGACGCCGAGGGTGCCGAGCGGCCCCGGATCCATCCAGTGGCCGGGCGACTTGGGCTGGACGACCTGCCCGGAGAACGTGACGATGTCGCCGCCGTCGCCGATGTAGATCGAGTCCTCGGTGAGGAAGTCGTTGATCTCGCTCACCAGACGGTAGGGGTGGATGGGGGAGGCGTCCGAGCGCAGTTGCGGCAACCGCTTCTCGATCGCGGTCTGTTCGGCCGCGCGCAGCTCGTCGAGCCACTCCTTGCGCTTCGAGGCGCCCCCGTTGATCCGCCCCGAGGCCGCCTCGGTCACCGACTTGAGCACGAGGCCCGCGTCGCCGACGATGCCGAGGTCGATGTCGCGGTTCTTGCCGACGGTGCGGTAGTCGAGGTCGATCTGCACGACGGTCGCGTCCGGGGAGAGCCGCTTGCCGTAGCCCATGCGAAAGTCGAAGGGCGTGCCGACGATCACGATGACGTCGGCGTGGGAGAAGGCGTAGCGGCGCGAGAGCTGGAAGTGGTGGGGGTCGCCGGGCGGCAGGGTGCCGCGGCCGGCGCCGTTCATGTACGCGGGGATGTTCAGCGTGCGCACCAGTTCGACGGCGGCCTCCGTGCCGCGGGTCGTCCACACCTGGCCGCCCAGCAGGATCGCGGGCTTCTCGGCGTGCACGAGGAGGTCGGCGAGCTTCTCGACCGCCTCGGGGTCGCCGGCCGACCGCGTCGAGGCGCGGTAGGCGCCGGCCTGGGGGACACGTGCCTTGGACACGGGCACCCTGGCGTCGAGGACATCGCGCGGGATCTCCAGGAAGGACGGCCCGGGCGCGCCGTGGTAGCACTCGCGGAACGCCATCGACACCATGTCGGCGGCGCGCGCCGTGTCGGGCACGGTCGCCGCGAACTTGGTGATCGGCGCCATCATGTCGACGTGCGGCAGGTCCTGCAGGGATCCCATCTTGTGCTGGGTGAGCGCGCCCTGGCCGCCGATCAGCAGCATCGGGGACTCCGCTCGGAAGGCGTTGGCGACACCGGTGACGGCGTCGGTGGTGCCGGGGCCGGCCGTGACCACCGCACAGCCCGGCCTGCCCGTGATGCGGGCGTAGCCGTCGGCGGCGTGTGCGGCGACCTGTTCGTGTCGTACGTCGACGACTTCTATGCCCTCGTCGACGCAGCCGTCGTAGATGTCGATGATGTGGCCGCCGCACAGGGTGTAGATGCGGTCGACCCCCTCCGCCTTCAGGGCTTTGGCAACGAGATGGCCGCCGGAGATCACGTCCTGCGTGTCGTCGGGCATGGCGCAGTCCTGTCCCTTCGTAGGGGGTGGGATGCTGTATGCAGTACATTGCATACAGTCGACGAATACTGTATGAAGCTTGTTATCCCGCATCCGGTGGGTGGTGTCCAGGGGGCGTGCGGCACTTTCAGACAGGAGCCGAAATGGACCTGTACGAACACCAGGCAAGGGAACTCTTCGAGGAACACGGCATCCCGGTGCCGAGGGCCGAGGTCACCGACTCGCCCAAGGAGGCACGGGAGATCGCCCGCCGACTCGGCGGCAGGGTCGTGGTGAAGGCCCAGGTCAAGACGGGTGGGCGAGGGAAGGCGGGCGGGATCGAGGTCGCCGCCGACCCGGCCGCCGCCGAGCTCACGGCCCGTCAGATCCTGGGCATGGACATCAAGGGGCACACGGTCGGCACGGTGATGCTGGCCCAACCCGTCGACATCGACAGCGAGTTCTACGTCTCCTATGTACTGGACCGCGCGGCCGGCCGGTTCCTCGCGATCGCCTCCGCCGAGGGTGGTGTGGACATCGAGGAGGTCGCCGCCGACCGGCCCGAGGCGGTCGCCAGGATCCCCGTCGACCCGGGTGTGGGCGTCACCTCGGCGAAGGCCGCCGAGATCGCGGCCGCGGCCGGACTCCCCTCGCAGACCGCCGACGTCCTCATACGGCTGTGGCAGGTCCTGGTCCGCGAGGACGCCCTGCTCGTCGAGGTCAACCCGCTGGTGCGCACCCGGCAGGGGCGGATCCTGGCCCTCGACGGCAAGGTCACCCTCGACGACAACGCCGCCTTTCGGCAGGCCCGTTGGGCCGCGGGCACGGACACCGACGGGCCCGCCGACCCGCTGGAGGCGGCCGCCGCGGCCAAAGGCCTGACCTACGTCCGGCTCGACGGCGAGGTCGGCGTCATCGGCAACGGCGCCGGCCTCGTCATGTCCACCCTCGACGCGGTGGCCGGCTGCGGCGCCCGCCCCGCCAACTTCCTCGACATCGGCGGCGGAGCGTCCGCGCAGGTCATGGCCGACGGACTGGCCGTCATCCTGTCCGACCCCGCCGTGAAGTCCGTCCTCGTCAACGTCTTCGGCGGCATCACCGCCTGCGACGCGGTCGCCGAGGGCATCGTGCGGGCCCTGGACACCGTACGGCTGACCAGGCCGCTCGTCGTCCGGCTCGACGGCAACAACGCTGACCGGGGGCGAGCGATCCTCGACGAGCACCGGCATCCCCTGGTCCAGCAGGTCACCACCATGGACGGCGCCGCACGCCGTGCCGCCGAACTCGCCACCGCAGCCTGAGGACACCGGAGGACGCCATGGCCATTTACCTCACCAGGGAGAGCAAGGTACTCGTCCAGGGCATGACCGGCGGCGAGGGCATGAAGCACACCCGGCGCATGCTCGCGGCCGGCACGAACGTCGTCGGCGGCGTCAACCCGCGCAAGGCGGGCCGTACCGTCGACTTCGACGACCGTGCCGTACGTGTCTACGGGTCGGTCGCCGACTGTATGCAGTCGACCGGCGCCGATGTCAGTGTCGTCTTCGTCCCGCCCGCGTTCGTCAAAGCCGCGGTGGCCGAGGCCGCCGACGCCGGCATCGGCCTCGCCGTCGTCATCACCGAGGGCGTCCCGGTCCACGACTCCGTCGCCTTCACCGCGTACGCGACCGCACGCGGCACACGCGTCGTCGGACCCAACTGCCCCGGTCTGATCACCCCCGGCCAGTCCAACGCGGGCATCATCCCGGCCGACATCACCAAGCCGGGCCGTATCGGACTGGTCTCCAAGTCCGGCACCCTCACCTATCAACTCATGTACGAACTACGGGACATCGGGTTTTCGACCTGTGTCGGCATCGGCGGTGACCCGGTCGTCGGCACCAGCCACATCGACTGCCTGGCCGCCTTCCAGGACGACCCCGACACCGAACTCATCGTCCTCATCGGGGAGATCGGCGGCGACGCCGAGGAGCGGGCCGCCGCCTACATCCGCGACCACGTCACCAAGCCCGTCGTCGCCTATGTAGCCGGTTTCACCGCGCCCGAGGGCCGCACGATGGGGCACGCGGGCGCGATCGTGTCCGGTTCGTCGGGCACCGCGCAGGCCAAGAAGGAGGCGCTGGAGGCGGCGGGGGTCCGGGTGGGCGGCACGCCGACCGGGACCGCCCGGCTCGCCCTCGCCGTACTCGACGAAGACGAAGGGGCGTGACCGCGTCCCATGGCCGCCACCCTCACCCTGAAGTCCGGCACCTCCTGGGACGACGCCTGGCGCTGCTGCCTCGCCGTGGCCCCGGAGGCCTTCCGCGACGACCGCGTCCTCAACCTCTGGAACGCCGGCTGGCATGCGGACGGCCGTACGCTGCCCGCGACCAGCCCCGTCGACGGCACACCCGTCGCCGGACCGCCCCGCCTGGACGCGGACACCGCGCACCGGGCCGTCCGCGCCGCTCTCGACCGGCACCGCGCCTGGCGGCATGTCCCGCTCGACGAACGCCGGGCCCGGATCGCCGCCACCCTCGACGCCCTCGCCGAGCACCGCGAACTCCTCGCCCTGCTGCTGGTCTGGGAGATCGGCAAACCCTGGCGGCTCGCGCAGGCCGACGTGGACCGGGCCGTCGACGGGGTGCGCTGGTACGTCGACGGCATCGAGCCGATGCTGGCCGGCCGGGCCCCGCTGGACGGCCCGGTCTCCAACATCGCGAGCTGGAACTACCCGATGAGCGTGCTCGTTCACGCAGTGCTGGTGCAGGCACTGGCGGGCAACGCGGTCATCGCCAAGACCCCCACCGACGGCGGTGTCGCCTGTCTGACCCTCGCCTGCGCGCTGGCCGCGCGGGAGGGCATCCCCGTCACCCTGCTGAGCGGGAGCGGGGGCGAGTTGTCGCAGGCGCTGGTGCGGGCGCCCGAGATCGGCTGCGTCTCCTTCGTCGGCGGCCGCGACACCGGCGCGCACGTGGCCACGGCCGTCGCCGACCTCGGCAAACGGCATGTACTCGAACAGGAGGGACTCAATACCTGGGGCATCTGGAACTGTTCCGACTGGGACACCCTCGCCACGGTGATCCCCAAGCTGTTCGACTACGGCAAGCAGCGCTGCACGGCGTATCCGCGGTTCGTCGTCCAGCGTGAACTGTTCGACGCGTTCCTCACCGCCTACCTCCCGGCGGTGCGCACACTGACGGTCGGGCACCCGCTGGCCGTGGAGCGGCGCGCCGACCCCTACCCCCGGCTGGACTTCGGCCCGGTGATCAACGCGGCCAAGGCCAAGGAGCTGCGCGACCAGGTCGCCGAGGCCGTCGACCGCGGAGCCGTCCCGCTGTACCGCGGCGACCCGGCCGACGCCCGGTTCCTGCCCGGCCAGGACACCTCGGCGTATGTCCAGCCCGTCGCGCTCCTCAATCCGCCGCCGTCCTCGCCGTTGCACCATGCGGAGCCGTTCGGGCCGGTCGACACGATCGTCCTGGTCGACACGGAGGCGGAGCTGCTCGCCGCGATGAACGCCTCCAACGGCGCGCTCGTCGCCACCCTGTCCACGGACGACCGCGCCACCTACGAGCGACTGGCCCCGCAGATCCGCGCGTTCAAGGTCGGGCACGGCCGGCCCCGCTCGCGCGGCGACCGCGAGGAGCTCTTCGGCGGCTTCGGCGCGTCCTGGCGGGGCGCGTTCGTCGGCGGCGAGCTGCTGGTGCGCGCGGTGACCCGGGGCCCGGCGGGGGAGCGGCTGCCGGGGAACTTCCCGGAGTACCAGCTGATGCCCTGACGCGTCCGCGTCACCTCGCCCGGGCGGCGATCTCGTCCGCCACCACCGCGCCAGGCCCTGCGGGCAGGGGCGCGGGAGGCTGGGCGCGTCGCGAATCATCCCGGCGCCGACGAGGCCGGCGACCGTCTCACGGGCGGCCGCCGGGTCCTCGTACGACACGAGGACCCGGACGGAACGGACGATCGCGGCAGGGCTCGGGGCCCCGGCCGAGGCCGGCGTGGGGCCCGTCGACGATCCGGGCGCGCTCGGCGGCGAAGCCGATGGTGTGGTCGGGCGGCCCGGGGGTGTTCCGGATGCCGCATGCTCGGCGACCAGCCGCAGCGGCCGGGTGCCTCAGCCGCCGACGGGCAGCGGGGCACGGGGACCAGGCCGCAGGACGGGCTCGGCAAGATCGACGAGCGGATCAGGTGAGTGGCCTACCGTCGGGGCATGGTGAGTGATCGCGGGACGGGGATCGCGACCCCGGAGGCGCTCGCCCCCGTACGGGGCGGACGACGCCGACCGGGCCCGTGATTCGGCATCGGGGTGACCGGTCCGTCACCACCGGTGACGCCCCCGCGCCCGACCCCGTCGAGGCTGTCTGGCGTGCGGATATGCAGGTGAAACGCACTCCGAAAGCTTGGTATTGTTGTCCATGTCGCCGCGGGGAACACCCTGCCGGTCGACAGACACCTTGTCCGGGTGGCGGAATGGCAGACGCGCTAGCTTGAGGTGCTAGTGCCCTTTATCGGGCGTGGGGGTTCAAGTCCCCCCTCGGACACTCTCACTCTCCGTACCGGGCGGAATTCGCTCGGTGAGTCCTTGATGCCCGTACCTGGCTCCTGCCGGTACGGGCTTTCTCGTTCCAGCCGTTCCGGCCGTTCCAGCTGTCCCCTCGGGCCGTTCTGGCCGGCCGCCGTTCCGGCCGTCCCGCGACGCGCAGTAATTGTTTGCATCTCGCCCGAATGTCGCGGAAGCCCGTTTATCACTTGTTCTGTCGCCGTCCTCGCGCGGGTCGCCGCGGGGGCACTCCCCGGTACTACTGACGATCCGTCAATATGCATCAGGGTCTGCATATTGACGGTCTGTGGCGCCATCTTGTGGTGATACGATCACGCTCGCTTGTAGAGCGGGCGGATGGGTGCAAGACGACATCTCCGACTACGGGGACAGTCCGGGCGGCAACCCCGATGCGGGCGGTCCGCCGATCCACCCGCATATTGACGGGAATTCAGCAACTGGCCGTCAGTCGAGGCCGCCTGAAGAGAGTCTTATGACTGATTACATACAGAACCCGGTACTCTGGGCTCTCCTCGTCGCCGTACTCGTCGCAGTCGCCGTCATAGTTCGCCAGCGCAGGGCGGCGCGGACGTTAAGGCAGGAGTTCGCAGATGTCCGGGCTCGCCATGCCGAGCTCGAGAACGGGTACGCGAAATCCGTCGAGGCAGCTCAGGAAAGAGCCGAAGAGGCTACGAAAACGGTCCTGAAGTCCGCCATGCGGACCCTCCAGGGCCTCGCCGCGGAACAGCAGTTGATTGTCTCCCGGCTGCAGAACAAATACGGTGAGTCGGTCATCCTCCAGGACCTGCTGGAGATCGACCACACCAACTCCCAGTTCGGCCGACGCGCCCAGTCCATCGCCGTCCTGTGCGACGGCTGGCTCGGACGTCAGCGCGATGTCGCCTCGGTCTACGACGTCGTCCGCAGCGCCCAGGGCAGGGTCCGCCATTACCGGCGGGTGGAAATTCTCTCGCAGGTCGACTTCGGCATCACCAGCCGAGCCGTCGAACCGGTCGCCCTGGCTCTCGCCGAACTCCTCGACAACGCCACCAGCTATTCCAGCCCGGACACCGTCGTCGAAATCAACATCCGCACCGTGCCCAAGGGCATTTGCATCGTCGTGGACGACGCCGGTGTCGGCATGAACGACGAGGAACGGGCCCGCGCCGAGAAACTCCTGTCCACCGAGCGCGTCTCCGGCGTCTCCGCACTCGGCAACCCGCCGCAGTTCGGCTTCGCGGTCATCGGCGTGCTCAGCGAGCGCTTCGGCTTCGAGGTGTCCGTGGACTCCTCCTCCCCGTACGGCGGCGTCCGCGCGGTCCTTCTCCTGCCGCACGACCTGCTCACCACCGCACCCGAGCAGAAGGATCCCACCCCCGCCCCGTCCACGGTGACGGCTGCACCGGCCACCGGCGGCCCCGAAGCCCCGCTGACCATGGCCACCACCGCCGACGGGCTGCCGAAGCGGCGCCGCAAGCGGCCGATGGCCATCGTGCCCGGCAGCGCCTCGAACGGCACCGGCCCCGCCCGCTCGGGCGCGGAGACGGCAGCGATCATGGGCGCCTTCCAGCGTGGAACCCGGTCCGGCCGGGCCTCGCAGACGGACCCCGCGGAACAGTCGAGCAGCACCCGTGGTGCAAGCAGCGAAGGGCATGAGTTCTCGTGAACGACGACCTGTCATGGATGCTTGACAGCGCCCTGGAGATCCCCGGGGCCCTGCACGCCGTCCTGATCTCCGCCGACGGCCTGCTGATGGCACGGACGCAGGACTTCGGCAAGGACGACGCGGACCGGGTGGCGGCGGCGATGAGCGGTGTGCAGTCGCTCAGCCGCTCGCTCGCCTTCTTCTGCGAGGACGCCGGCCAGCGGTGGCGCCAGACGCTCGTCGAGTTCGACGGGGGCTGGGTCTTCCTGATCTCCGCCGGTGAGGGCGCCTACCTCGGCGTCTCCGCCTCGCCCGACGTCGACATGCAGGACATCACCTTCCGGATGCAGCAGCTCGTCGGCCAGCTCGGCAAGGCCCTGACGACCCCGCCGCGCGAGAACCTCGGCGTACGGTCATGACCGGTTTCGACGAACTGGAGCCCCAGACACCGGAATTAGTGCGGCCGTACGTCATCACCAAGGGACGCGGCCTGCCCGATGAGGACAAGCTCTCCCTCATCACCCTGGTCACCGCCGTCGCCGACCGGCAGCAGCGGCCCACCCGGCTGTCCCCGGAGGAGCAGAACCTGCTCGACCTGTGCTCGGCGGGCTACCTCTCGGTCGCCGAGATCGCGGGGCACACCCAACTGCCCCTCGGCGTGGTCAAGATCCTCCTCGCCGCCCTCACCGAGGGCGGCTACCTCGTCACCCGCCCGCCCGTACAACGGGCCCCGCTCGCCGACAGGGAGATCCTGGAGGAGGTGCTGAATGGTCTCAGGGCCAAGTTTGGATGAGACGGCGTACGTCCGTGAGGGCGCGACGCAGACCGCGGTGAAGATCCTCGTGGTGGGCCACTTCGCGGTGGGCAAGACCACGTTCATCGGGGCCATCTCCGAGATCCAGCCGCTGTCCACCGAGGAGACGATGACGCGGGCAGCGGAATCGGTCGACGACCTCAAGGGAGTCCAGGGCAAGACCACCACCACGGTCGCCATGGACTTCGGCCGGCTGACCATCAGCGACCGCGTCGTGCTGTACCTGTTCGGAACGCCGGGCCAGCAGCGCTTCGTACAGATGTGGGAGGACATGGCACGCGGCGCGCTCGGCGCGCTGGTGCTGGTCGACCCCGAGCGGCTCGCGGACTCCTTCGCCGTGATCGACCTGATCGAGCAGTACGGACTCGACTACGCCATCGCCGTCAACCACTTCGACGGCGCGCCCCCGCGTGACGTGACGGCCCTGCGCGAAGCACTGGACCTGCTCGACGACACCCCCGTCGTCACCTGCGACGCACGGGACGAGAAGTCCTCGGCCCAAGCGCTGATCACCCTCGTCCGTCACTTGCAGGACCGTGCCCACTAGGAGCAGAAATGGACGCCCAACCCACCGCCCCCGTGCCCCCTCCGGGTTGCCCGGCGCACCAGCCCGGCGGCAGAGTGCCGCTGTACGGGCCGGAGTACGCGGCCGACCCGCAGGCCTACTACACCTACCTGCGGCACTACGGGCCCACCGCGCCCGTGGAGATCGCCCCGGGAGTCGAGGCCACCCTCGTCACCGAATACGCCACCGCACTCCAACTCCTCCAGGACTCCGGGTCGTTCCGCAAGGATGCGCGTCGCTGGCGGGACTTCAACGAGGGCCGGATCGCCCCCGACAGCCCCGTCCTCCCCGTGCTCGCCTACCGGCCCAACTGCATGTCCTCCGACGGCGCCGAGCATCTGAGGCTGCGTCAGTCGATCACGGACAGCATGGCGCGCATCGACCCGATGCGACTGAGCCAGAGCGTGGAGCGGATCTCCGACTTCCTCATCTCCCAGTTCAGCGAACGCGGTTCGGCCGACCTCGTCGGCTCCTACGCCAAGCAGCTTCCGCTGTTCGTGTTCAACGAGCTGTTCGGCTGCACCGCCGACATCGGCGACCGCGTCTTCTTCGGCATCTCCGGGATGTTCGACGGAATCAACGCCGAACAGGCCGCCGAGGTGCTGTTCCAGGCCGTCGGCGAGCTGATCGCCCTGAAGCGGCGCAAGCCCGGTGAGGACGTCACCTCCTGGCTGCTGAAGCATCACACCGGCCTGTCCGACGAGGAGATGCTGCACCAGGTCTCCCTGCTGCTGGGCGCGGGAGCCGAGCCCCTGGTCAACCTCATCGGCAACACCCTGCACCGGCTGCTCACCGACGACCGGTACGCCAACGAGGGCGGACTGATCGAGGAGGCGATGGACGACACGTTGTGGGAGAACCCGCCCATGACGAACTTCGCCGCCCACTACCCGGTGTCCGACATGGAGTTCGCCGGCCAGAAGCTCACCGCCGGTGACCTGATGCTGGTCAGCATCGCCGCGGCCAACACCGGCCCCACGCTGTCGGCGGCCCGCAAGGCCGGCAGCAACCGTGCGCACCTCGCCTGGAGCGCCGGCCCGCACGCCTGCCCCTCGAAGGAGCCCGCCCGGCAGATCGTCGTCTCGGCCGTCGAGAACCTCCTCAACCGGCTGCCCGACGTCGAAATCAGCGTGCCCGAGCAGAGCCTGACATGGCGTCAGGGTGCGTTCAGCCGTGGTCTCGTCACGCTGCCCACGCGGTTCACCCCGGTCAAGCCGGTGAGCCGGCCGACCCGGCAGACCACCGCCCAGGCACCGCAGCGCCCGACCACGGCAGGGGCCCGTCAGCCCGAACAGGCCGGTGTGTGGAGCAAGTTCCTCAACTGGCTGACCAAGTGATCCACCCCGTGGCCGGGCCGACTCCATGAAGTACCGGTCGCGCCCACGGGAAGACCATGCCCGCCCTCCGGGGCGGGCATCTTCTTGCCCCGGACACGGCTTCGGGCATGTCTTCGGGCATGTCTTCGGGCATCGCCCCGGACGTTGCTCCGGGCATCTCGTCCGGCGGGTCACCGGGAGGCGTACTCCTCCCGCAACTCCTGCAGATACGGCGCCACGTTGACCTGGACCGACGCCCCCTCCCGCTGCCCGTACTGACCCGCGACACTGCTCAGGTAGGCCGCTATCTCCTTGCGCATGAGCTCCTCTTCCGGCAGCACCGCGTCGCCCGTGACGAGCCGCGTGATCCACCGGGCCTGGGCCTCCACCAACCGCGTGATCGACCCGACGGGGCGGACCAGACCGACGAAGAACAGCCCCGGCAGATCCGGGGGGACGACCCGCTTGTACAGCTCGACGGAACCCTGCTCGCCGATGGGGGAGGAGCCGGGCTGCAGGAACGGGAAGGCCATCCGGTACCCGGTGCAGTACACGATCGCGTCGGCCCGCACGGACGCGCCGTCGGTGAACGAGACCTTGTCGCCGTCGATGGCGTCGATCGACGGCTTCGGTGTGACCGCGCCATGGCGGATACGGCTGAGGATCTCGTCGGAGATGGTGACGGCGGAGGAGAAGACCGGGTGGTCCGGCTCGGGCAGCCCGTGGTCGCGCAGCTTGCCGCGGGCGACCAGCAGGGCCTGTTCGATGAAACGGCGTTGCTCGGACAGGGACATGCTGACCCACCACGCGGCGTCGGCGATCTGGTCGAGGGCCATGCCGAACAACTGCTTGGGCATGATGTGCAGTCCCCGCCGCACCGAGAGGACCGTCAGCTCGGCGTGCCGGGAGAGGTCCGCGGCGATGTCCACCGCCGAGTTGCCGAGCCCGACGACGATGACGCGCTGTCCGGCGAACTCGCGGCCGTCGAGGTAGTCGAGGGAATGGCGAATCGTTCCGGTGAACGTGTCCGCGCCCCTCGGCAGCGCGGGCATCACCGGCTCCGAGTTGTGCCCGGAGGCGACGACCACGTGCGAGAAGCGGCGGGACGAGACCGTGCCTTCGGCGTCCCGGCTGACGACCGTCCACCCACCGCCCGCGTCCTGCCGTACGGACTCCACGGTCGTCCCCAGCTCGATGCGGTCCCGTATGCCGGCCCAGTCGGCGAACGCGCGTAGATACGAGGCGATCTGATCGTGCCGCGGGTAGAGCGGGTAGGAGGCCGGCATCGGATAGTCCGCGTAACCCGTGAGGTTCTTGGCGGTGTTGAGGTGCAGCGACAGATAGCCTGGACCGCGCTCGCCGGCCTCCGGCCGACGCCAGAGCCCCCCGACATCGCTCGCCTGCTCCAGACAGACGAAGTCGACCCCGGCGGTTTGGAGGGCGTGTGCCGTCGCCAGACCTGACAGACCCGCACCAATCACACACAGCCGCACGAATTCCCCCACAAGTGAGATGCCATCCTTTCACGCACGGGCAAGTGACTGCCCATCCGGCGCTTTTGCCACGCGTCACCCGTCCGCGACAAGAATCACAGGCGGGCGCGGGGGGAGAAGGTGTGATCAGGGGCGGAAGCGGTTACCTCTCGGGCGGTCGCGGTGTCATCCGCGGGCCGACGCCCACAGCCCCCGCACATGTCCGAGGTGCCGGGTCATGACCTCGCGCACGGCCTGTTCGTCGCGTTCCAGGAGGGCGTCCAGGAGTTCCAGGTGCTCCTCGGCGGAGGCCAGCAGCCGGCCCGACGCGGACAGCGCGGTCAGACCGTAGAGCCGGGCCCGGCCGCGCAGGTCCCGTACCACCTCCACGAGATGGGCGTTCCCGGCCAGCGCGAGCAGGCCCAGGTGGAAACGGGTGTCGGCCTCGACATAGGCGATGAGGTCTCCCGCCACCGCGGCGGCCACGATCTCCCGGGCGGCCGGCCGCAGCGCCTCCAGCGACACCGGGTCGGCGGTCCTCGCCAGCGCCGCCACCGTGGGGATCTCGATGAGCGCACGGACGTGCGTGTACTCGTCGAGCTGCCGGTCGGAGACGTCCGTGACCCGGAACCCCTTGTTGGGCACCGCGTCCACCAGGCCCTCCTTGGCCAGGTCGAGCATCGCCTCGCGCACCGGGGTCGCCGACACACCGAAGCGCGCGGCCAGGGCCGGCGCCGAGTACACCTCGCCGGGCAGCAGTTCACCCGCGATCAGCGCCGCCCGCAGGGCGTCGGCGACCCGCTCACGGTAGCTGCTGCGTCGGCCGCCGAGCACAGGGAGCGAGAGCGGAGACGGCACTGCGGGTGTCGGGCTGCTGCTCGGGGGCGGGGCGGCCATGGCGGGTCTCCTCGGTACGGGCTGTGCCATATCACGTAGCACCAGTATCTACGGTGGTGAAGTCCCCGGCGTCACAGCACGAACCCCGCCGGAAACGGGTCCGTCGGGTCCAGCAGGTACTGTGCCGTTCCGGTGATCCAGGCCCGCCCGGTGAAACTGGGAAGGACCGCGGGACGGCCGGCCACCTCCGTCGTACCGAGCAGCCGCCCCGTGAACCGGGTGCCGATGAACGACTCGTTCACGAACTCGGTGTGCAGGGGGAGTTCACCCCGCGCGTGCAGCTGCGCCATCCGCGCACTCGTCCCCGTACCGCACGGGGAGCGGTCGAACCAGCCCGGATGGATGGCCATCGCGTGCCGCGAGTGGCGGGCGGTTGCGCCGGGCGCGTACAGGTGGACATGGTGGCAGCCGCGGATCGACGGATCCTCCGGATGGACCGGCTCCCCCTCGGAGTTGATCGCCTCCATCAGCGACAGCCCGGCCCGGAGGATGTCGTCCTTGCGCGCCCGGTCGAAGGGGAGCCCGAACTCCTCCAGCGGCAGGATGGCGTAGAAGTTCCCGCCGTACGCCAGGTCGTACGTCACCGTACGCCCGTCGGCCAGGGTCGCCTTGCGGTCCAGGCCGACGGAGAACGACGGCACGTTGCGCAGCGTGACCGCCGTGGCCGAGCCGTCCTCGACCGCCACCTCGGCGACTACCGGCCCGGCCGGAGTGTCCAGGCGGATGGTGGTCACCGGTTCGACGACCTCGACCATGCCGGTCTCCACCAGCACGGTCGCCACCCCGATCGTGCCGTGCCCGCACATCGGCAGATAGCCGGAGACCTCGATGTAGACGACGCCCCAGTCGCAGTCGGGCCGGCTGGGCGGCTGAAGGATCGCACCGCTCATGGCGGAGTGGCCGCGCGGCTCGTTCATCAGCAACTGCTTGATGTCGTCGCGGTGTTCACGGAAGTACAGCCGTCGCTCGTTCATGGTCGCGCCCGGGACGGTACCGATCCCGCCGGTGATCACCCGAGTGGGCATGCCCTCGGTGTGCGAGTCGACGGCGTGCAGGACGAGTTTGCTGCGCATGAAGTCCCTTTCTGTGCCGTGATGTTGTGGCGCCCGGTTAGGCGAGGCCGGCGGCGACGGCCTTCTCGGTGGCCGCGCGGACCGCCGCCCCCTGCTCCGGCAGCAGCGGGACCCGCGGCGGCCGGCACCGGCCGCCGTGCCGGCCCACCACGTCCATCGACAGTTTGATCGCCTGTACGAACTCGACCCGCGAGTCCCAGCGCAGCAGCGGATGCAACTGCCGGTACAGGGGCACGGCGGTGGTGAGGTCCCCGGCGACCGCCGCCCGGTACAGCTCCACCGAGGCCCTCGGCAGCGCGTTGGGGTATCCGGCCACCCATCCCTTGGCCCCGGCCACCGCCAACTCCAGCAGCACATCGTCCGCGCCGATCAACAGGTCGAGTTCCGGGGCGAGTTCGGCGATCCGGTAGGCGCGTCGCACATCGCCCGAGAACTCCTTCACCCCTTGGATGAGGCCCTCCGCGTGCAGCCGGGCCAGGAGTTCCGGCACCAGGTCGACCTTGGTGTCGATCGGGTTGTTGTACGCCACGACCGGCAGCCCCGCCTCGGCGACCTCCGCGTAGTGGGCCGTCACCGCCCGCTCGTCGGCGCGGTAGGCGTTCGGCGGCAGCAGCATCACCGCCCCGCAGCCCGCCTCGCGCGCCTGCTCCGCCCAGCGCCGCGCCTCCGCCGAGCCGTACGCCGCCACGCCCGGCATCACCCGGTCCCCGCCGATCGCGGCCACCGCGGTCTCCACCACCCGGGCGCGTTCCTCGGGCGTGAGGACCTGGTACTCGCCGAGCGAGCCGTTCGGTACGACACCGTCGCAGCCGTTCGCCACCAGCCAGGCGCAGTGCTCGGCATAGCGGTCGTGGTCGACGGAGAGGTCGTCGCGCAGGGGGAGAGCGGTGGCGACGAGGACGCCTCGCCAGGGGCGGTGGTCGGAGTGCTCGGAGGGGGTCATGGCAGCGGGCCTCTCTTCCGGTGTTCCGTCGGCGGCATGTGACATATCACTGGGCGGCGGGGGTTCGGTGGGTGCGGGCTTACGGTGCGGGCTGGTCGCGGTGGGGTGGCTCACGGTAGGGGCGGCGATCGGTGTGTGCGGCTCATGGTGGGGGCGGCGATCGGTGTGAGCGGGTCACGGTGGGGGCGGCGATCGGTGTGAGCGGGTCACGGTGGGGGCGGCGATCGGTGTGAGCGGCTCATGGTGGGGGCGGAGGTTCGGCGGGTGCGGCCAGGACGCCGAGGGGGATCGGGCGGGCGAGCAGTCTTCTGGCCGGGGCCGGTGCGCAGCCCGCCACGCCCGCCACGCCGGGTTCGCACATCCGCCCCTGGCACCAGCCCATCCCGGCCCGCGTCTGCAGCTTCACGGTGCGCAGATCGCCGGCGCCCAGCGAACCCACCGCGGCACGGACGGCCCCGGCCGTGACCTCCTCGCACCGGCACACGACCGTCGCGTCGGTCACCTGCTCAGCCCAGTGGGCCGCGGGGGCGTAGGCGTCGTCGAGCCCGGTGGAGAAGGCGCGCAGCCGGGTACGGGTCCGGGCCGCCGACGCCCATCCGTCCCGGTCGAGGGCGGTGCCCCGCAGCCGGGCCGCCGCCGAGCGTCCCGCGATGTGGCCCTCGGCCAGCGACAGGGCCGCGCCGCCGATGCCCGTGGCCTCGCCGGCCGCCCAGACGCCGGGGACGTCGGTGCGCTGTTCGTCGTCCACGCGCACGGTCGTCCCGTCGAGACCGCAGCCGAGCCCGTCCGCGAGATCGGTGTGCGGCAGCAGCCCGTGGCTCACGGCCAGGGTGTCGCAGGCGATCCGGCGCTCGCTGCCCGGCGACGGGCGGCCCCCGGAGTCGAGCGCGGCGACGGTCACGGACTCCAGCCGCTCGCCGCCGTGCGCCTCCAGCAGCGTATGACGGACCTTCACGGAGATGTCGTGCCACAGGAGTTGGGCCGCGTATCCGGCGCCCTCGACGAGCTTGGCGGGGGCGCCGACGAGTGACCGGGACCGGCGGACGAAGGCCCTCGGGTCGGCCGACTCGACCAGGGCGGCCACGTTCGCGCCCGCAGCGGCGAGACCCGTCGCGACGGGCAGCAGCAGCGGACCCGTCCCGGCCACGACCACGGTACGGCCCGGCAGCACGAGTCCGCCCTTCAGCAGCGCCTGCGCGCCCCCGGCGGTGACCACTCCGGGCAGCGTCCAGCCCGGGAACGGCAGGACCTTCTCGTAGCCGCCGGTCGCCAGCAGCACCCCGTCGGCGCGCACCGCGACGGACTCCCGCTGCTCCGGACCGAGCAGCGCGTGCACGGTGAAGCCGGTCGGCTCCGACTCCCTTTCCACACACCACACATGACGGTCACTCAGATGTGTGACCCGTCCGGCGGCGAGCAGCGCGTCGAGTCCGGTGCGCAGGCGCCGCCAGGTGCGCCACTGGTGGTGGAGCGCCTCGGGGCGGCGGGCGCCGAGGCCGCGCGCGGGCTGCCGGTAGAACTGACCGCCCGGTTCCGCAGCCGAGTCGACCAGCGTCACCCGGACACCCCGCGCGGCCGCCGCCAGAGTGGCGGCGAGACCGGCCGGTCCCGCCCCGATCACCGCGAGCACCGGGCGGCGTTCAGTCATCGTGTCCCGTCCCCTCCTGCGTACGGATGTCCGCGCCCGGCACGGCGGGAACCAGACAGGCCCGCTGGTTGGGCCGGCCGTCGACCGTGACCAGGCAGTCGAAGCACACGCCGATCCCGCAGAACACCCCGCGCGGCCGGCCCCCGCCCCGCGTGCCGCGCCAGGCGGCGACTCCCGCGGACCACAGCACGGCTGCGAGGGTCTGTCCCGGCAGCGCCTCGATCTCGCGGCCGTCGAAGGTGACGGTGAACGGCGCGCCGGGTAGGGCCCGCACCAGTCGCAGCGGGTTCAAGAGGGGCCTCCACGCAGGGACTTGTGGGTGTTCACCGTGCGGCCTCCTCGGTGTCGGCGAAGCGGTCGGGACGGAACGGCGTCAGATCCAGCTCAGGGCTCCTGCCGGTCAGCGCCTGTGCGAGCAGATGGCCGGTGCCGGTGGCGAGCCCGATGCCCGCGCCCTCGTGCCCACAGGCGTGGAACAGGCCCGGCACGCGCGGATCGGGGCCGATCGCGGGCAGATGATCGGGCATGTAGGGGCGGAAACCGAGATACGTGCGCATCGCCCGTACCTCCGCCAGGAAGGGGAACAGCCGGGTCGCCCCGGCGGCGAGCGCCCGTACCACCGGCAGGGAGAACGACCGGTCGAAGCCCACCCGTTCACGGCTGGCGCCGATCAGCACGGGCCCGGCGGCGGTGCCCTCGACGACCGGCGAGGTCTGCAGGGCGGCGGAGTCGCTGGCCACGTCGGCCACGTAGTCGGCGGCGTACACCTTGTGCCGTACCCGCGGCGGCAGCGGCTCGGTGACCAGTACGAACCCGCGGCGGGGGAGTACGGGCAGGGCCGCCCCTGCCATCGCCGCGATCTCACCGCCCCAGGTGCCGGCCGCGTTCACCACGGCCGGCGCGAGGAGGTCGCCCCGGTCGGTCCGTACCCCGCGCACGGCACCGTCGGCGCCGCGCAGCACTCCCGTCACGGTCCGGCCCGTCTCCAGACGCGCGCCGGAGACACGTACCAGATGGGCGGCGGCGAGGGTGGGCATCACCTGGGCGTCCTGCGGATACAGCACACCTCCCGCCAAGCCCGGCGCCAAGTACGGTTCGTGGTCATGAAGTTGACCGGGCCCCACGGCGACCGTCGTCACCCCGGCGGCGCGCTGACCGGCGGCCAGGTCCGTGAGGGCGGCGAGGGCCTCGGACGTGGACGCGACGACCAGCCCGCCCTTCGGCTCGTACTCCACCGCCGCGCCCAGGGGTTCGGCGAGCTCCGCCCACAAACGCAGTGACAGCAGGGCCAGTTGGAGTTCGGGACCGGGCTCCTTGTCGGAGACGAGGAGGTTGCCCTCGCCCGCGCCGGTGGTGCCGCCCGCCACCGGACCGCGGTCCACCAGGACGACATCGAGCCCGGCACGGGCCGCGTAGAGCGCACAGGCGGCGCCCACCATGCCGGCGCCGACGACCACCACGTCACCGCTCGGCCGCTTGGTCACCGCAGTAATATGTCACATGGTTCTGGAGTGAGGAAGAAGGCCGCAACGGGTGGCGACGGCCGCCGACGGGCCGCGGTCCGCTACGCGGCGCCGCGGAGGGGCGGCCTGCGCGTGGACCGGTCGTCCCGGACGGCCGGGACGACCCGGGCGCCCCGGACCGGCGGGACGGGTCGGGCCGGACGGCCGGGACGGGCTGGGGGTGGTCACGGATACCTCCTGAGGTCGGATCGCGGCAGCGGCCGCCCCTTTACGGCACCACCGGGCCGGCCCCGCGACCAGCGCACTGATCCGTCCGGGTGAACGGCGCGACGGTGGCCGGATGCCGAAAAGGCGAGGTGGCGGCGGGGCGCGCCGGGGCATCATGGCGGTCCGTCGCCCGGGCACACCGCCGGGCGCACACCCACGGGGGCACCAGTGACCGTCAGCAACATCCTTCTGTCCGGCGTCGTCGGCTCGACCGCCTACGGACTCGCGCACGCGGGATCCGACGTGGACCGCCTCGGCATGTTCGCCGCCCCCACAGAGGACCTGCACGGCCTGCACACGCCGAAGGAGTCCCACGTCTCCACCGCGCCCGACCGCACCCTGCACGAGGCCGCCAAGTGGTGCCGGCTCGCCCTCGGCGGCAACCCGACCGTCATGGAACTCGTCTGGCTCCCCGACGAGTTGTACGAGGTCCGCACCCCCCTCGGCGACGAACTCCGCGACATCCGCACGACGTTGCTCGGCTCCAGCCGGGTCCGCGACGCCTACCTCGGCTACGCCACCCAGCAGTTCCGCAAGCTGCAGAACCGCGGCGACGGCACGCCCACCGAGCAGACCGCCAAGCGGATCGCCAAGCACGCCCGGCACCTCAAGCGGCTGTGCACCCAGGGCTACGAGCTGTACGCCGAGGGCCGGTTGACGATCCGCGTCGACGACCCGGAGAGCTACCGCCGCTTCGGAGAACAGGTCGCCGCCGACCCCGAGGCCGCCCTGCCGCTGCTGCGCGGCTTCGAGGAGAAGTTCGCCGATACCCACAGCGTGCTGCCCGAACAGCCCGACGAGAGAGCGGCGGAAGCCTGGCTGCGCCGGGTCCGGCGGCACTTCTACACCGAGCCGACCACCCCGGCGTGAGGTAAATGCGGTGCGGGGCGCACCGCCCCGCACCTACACTCACCGCAGGTCGAGCGCCGCCCACGACCGGGCCGCGGCGCGCCATGACGAACGAAGGGAGCCCGGCCATGCGAGACCGCACCGCCGCCGTCGCTCCCCGCGCACGCTACGAGGTGATCCTCGTGTCCTCGTCCGTCCGGTGTCCGCTGCGCGCCGGACATCGGATGCGCTGACGCCCGTCCGAGTACGCGAACGCGCCGTCCGCTCCACCGAGCCGACGGCGCGTCCCTCACGTGCCATCAGCCCATCGCGCCGCCCGTTCCCCGAGAACACCCGAAAGGCCAAGGGCCGTGCGCAACAACCTCGACCGTCGTCACCTGTCCACCGTGCGCAACCTGGGCATCCTCGCCCACGTCGACGCCGGCAAGACCACCGTCACCGAGCGGATCCTGTATGCAACCGGGACCACGCACAAGCGCGGCGAGGTCCACGACGGCACGACCGTCACCGACTTCGACCCCCAGGAGCGCGACCGTGGGATCACCATCTTCGCCGCCGCCGTCAGCTGCGACTGGAACGGCCACCGCGTCAACCTGATCGACACCCCCGGACACGTCGACTTCGCCGACGAGGTGGAGCGTGCCCTGCGGGTCCTCGACGGGGCGGTGGCCGTGTTCGACGCCGTCGCCGGCGTGGAACCGCAGAGCGAGTCGGTGTGGCGCCAGGCCGACCGGCACGGCGTACCGAGGATCGCGTTCGTCAACAAGATGGACCGCGCGGGCGCCGACCTCGACACCGCCGTCGCCTCCCTCCGCGCCCGCCTGCACCCCGTCCCGCTCGTCGTCCATCTCCCCATCGGCTCCGAGGACACCTTCACCGGAGTCGTGGACCTGCTCCGCCTGCGGTCACTGACCTGGGGCGACGGCAACGACACCGCCGTCGAAGGTGACGTACCGGAGACGCTGCGGGAGGAGGCGCTGCGTCGGCGCCGACTCCTGGAGGAGACGGTGGCGGAACGGCATCCGGCCGCGCTGGAGGAGTTCTGCGACCGGGAGACGCTCTCGGCCGAGACCCTCACCGCCGCTCTGCGGGAACTGACCCGCACGGGGGACGGACTGGTCGTCCTGTGCGGGTCGGCGTACCGCAACCGGGGGATCGAACCGCTGCTGGACGCCGTCGTCGACTATCTGCCGTCGCCGTTGGACGTGCCGGCTGTATGCGGAGTCCGGGATGGCGTCGACCGTATGCGGCGAGGCGGAGACCGGAGCGAGGCGACGGTCGGCGATATGCAAAGTGCTGCCGACCGTATGCGGCATGCCGCCGACGAGCGACGGCCCGCCGACCCGGCCGCCCCGTTCGCCGCCCTCGCCTTCAAGGTCGGCGCCACACCCACCGGCAGGCTCACCTACCTGCGGGTGTACTCCGGAACGATCGAGAAGGGAGACCCGGTGTGGGAGTCCGGCACGGGGCGTGTCGAGCGGATCGGCCGGATCCTGCGGGTGCAGGCCGACCGCCACGCCCAGGTGGACCGCGCGGTCGCGGGGGACATCGTGGCCGTGGTCGGGCTGAAGTCGGCCCGGCCCGGCTCGACCCTCTGCGCGCCCGGGGCCCCGCTGGTCCTGGAGCCGCCCGGTGTCGCCGACCCGGTGGTGTCGGTGGCGGTCGAGGCGTGCCGGAGCACCGACACCGACCGGCTGGCCTCGGCGCTCGCCCGGCTGGCCGAGGAGGATCCGTCGCTCGTCGTGCGGACCGATTCCGAGACCGGGCAGACCGTGCTGTCGGGCATGGGTGAACTGCACCTTGAGGTGGCGGTGGAGAAGATCCGCCGCGCCCTCGGGCTGGACGTCAACGTCGGCCGTCCCAGGGTGACGTACCGGGAGACGGTGGGCCGGGGCGTGTCCGGTGTGGTGTACCGGCATGTCAAACAGGACGGCGGGGCCGGGCAGTTCGCGCACGTGGTGCTCGACGTGGAGGCGCTGGAGGAGGGGTTCGAGTTCCGGTCGGCGGTCGTCGGCGGACGGGTTCCGCAGGAGTACGTGCGGGCCGTCGAGGCCGGCTGCCGGGACGCCCTCGCCGAGGGCCCCCTCGGCGGTCACCCGGTGACCGGGCTGCGGGTCACCCTGACCGACGGGGCGACCCATGTGAAGGACTCCTCCGACACGGCCTTCCGCACGGCTGGGCGCTTCGCGCTCCGGGAGGCCCTGCGCGCCTGCGCGATGGTCCTGCTGGAACCGGTCGTCGAGGTCACGGTCACCGTGCCCGAGGACGGTGTCGGCGGGGTCCTCGGCGACCTCGCCGCCCGGCGCGGCCGGGTCACCGACTCGCTGGTGCGCGGCGGGTCGGCGGTGGTCACCGCCACCGTCCCGCTGGCGGAGCTGTTCGGCTACGCGACCCGGCTGCGCAGCCGCACCCAGGGCCGCGGCACCTTCACGGCCCGGCCGACGGGGTACGCCCCGGCGCCTGCGGCGGCGATGACGTCGTAGGTTTCCGCCGCCGCCCTCGGGGGCTCCTGTACACGGAGTCCCCGGGGGGTTCACCGGGGTCGGCTGTCTGCCGTATGGGACATCCGGCGGGCGATATCCGGGATGCAGGATCCTGGATATCGTCCGCTGTATGCAGCGTCTCGGATACTGCCTCCGAGACACCTGCTCAGGGATACGACACGACCGTCGACGGCACGGTCGACGACCCCGACGTGGGCGCCCCGGTGTCGTTGATGACCGCCTCGTACTGGCCGTTGCCGCCGAGGGAGATCACCAGCAGGTCGTGGAACTTCACGCCCGGGGTGTTCGGGGCGGCGAAGCCGTGGTGCTGCACGATCGTCGGGTCGACGTTGTAGTAGCAGTAGCTTCCCAGGCCCCAGGCCTCGTGCGTGGTGACGTCGTCGCCGACCTTGTAGGCGGCGTAGCCCTTGAGCGGGCCGTTCTGGACGGCGGCCTGGTTCGGGGCGTCGTAGGCCTTCTCGTTCTGGAAGAAGATGGTGCGGCCGCGCTGGCCGTACCACTGCACGTCGTACTTGTTGAAGTGCTCCACGAACAGTCCGGTGGCGAGCACGTCGTGGCCGTTGACGACGACGCCGTAGTCGGCGCGGTTGGTCTCCCAGCCGACGCCGTCGCCGTGGTCGGCACGCCAGACCCAGGTGTGGTCGACGATGGTGTGCCGGTTGTTGACGACCATGCCGGTGGTGGCCCGGCCGGCGCCCGCGCCGCCGATCCGGACGAACACGTCCTGGACGGTGGTGGGGTTGGCGGAGTGGTCGAGACAGGCGCCGCGCGGCCCGATCTCCAGCAGGGTGGGCGAGTTGACCGGACCGGCGTCCACCAGGAATCCCGCGAGGCGGACCCCGTCGACGTCGGCGACCTTCAGCGCGGTGACGCCGTTGTCCGGTATGAGGGTGGCGTACCCCAGGCCAAGGACGACGGTGTCGGCGCGGTCGACGCGTATCGGCCGGTCGAGGTGGTAGATGCCCGGGGTGAGCAGCAGGTGGAGGCCCTGCGCGAGGGCCCGGTTGAGGGTCGCCGCGGTGACGCCGGGCCGGGCCACGTAGAACCGGGACAAGGGCAGGGAGGTGCCGCGCGGGGTGCCGTTGCCCCAGCTGACCCCGCGCGCGTCGGTCCGCTTGGCGGGCAGGAACACCCGGAAGGCGCCGCCGCCGCCGTCGACGTACGGGAACGGCTTCTCGCGGGAGACGGGGGTCGTCTCGAGCGTGGTGTAGGGCGGGTCGGGGAAGCTCTGGGCGGGGGCGCCCTCGACGCCGGAGAAGACCATGTTCCAGACGCCGTTGAGCCAGCTGCCGATCGCGCTGTCCCGGGTGTACCACTGCTGTTGCGAGTACGGTCCGATCTGGCCCTCGATACGGCTGTCGGCGATGTAGCCGCCGCTGGCCCAACCGTAGCCGGTGGGCGCGAGGTTGAGGCCGCCGTGGACGTGCATGCGGCGGAAGGGGGCCGCCTGGGCGACGGCCCATCGGTTGGTGCCGTTCGCGGGGACGAGTGCGAGGTTCTCGGCCGAACGCCAGAAGTTCTGCGTGGCGTTGCCGCCGAACCAGCCCGCGTCGACCGTCACGTCCCCGTTGATGGTCGTGTCGTCGGGGGAGAGCCCGAGGCCGGCGATCGAGGTGTAGAAGCCGAGTTGGGCGTTGAGGCCGTGGTACGTGCCGGGCTTGAACAGCAACGCGTAGCGGCCGGTGCCGAATTGGGCGGACTCCTGCTTCCGGAACACCTCGTCGAGGCGGGCCTGGATGTCCGGGGTGGACGGGTCGAGGACGAGGACGTTCGGGCCGAGATCGCCACCTCCCGGCAGGAGGCGGGTGCGCGGGGCACGCGGGGCACGCGGGGCATGTGGGGCATGTGGAGTGGCCGCGGCCGGTGCCGCCGACACCCCGGCGAGGGCGGGCGCGGCCGCGGCGGCCGCCGCGAGGACGGCCCTGCGGCGCGGGGCGGCAGGTTGCCCGGTGGACTGCCCGGGGGACTGCCTTGCGGCTTGCTCGGGGGACTGCTCCGGAGTGTGGGGCATGGGCGGCTCTCCTCGGTGGTGCGGCTCGGGCGGCTCGTGGCGAACGGCTGACACACGGGACGGAGACGGCGGGTTCAGGAAGTGAACGTGCACGCTGTTGAGAGCGCTCTCTCGTCGCTGAATGCTTCAACTGCCCGAACATGTAAGTCAAGTGGTGGTGCGCGAGCTCTCCGAGCGGGGTGCGTCGGCGGACGGCGGCGGTCGAACGGCTCGCCCAGCGGGATCACCATGGCGGCGGCTTCGGGGCGAGGATCGGATGGCCTGAACATGGGCAGTGCCTGAGCGGATCGTCGCCTGCGCCGGAAATCAGTCGACTGCCGGCAATGTGGAGTGCTTCCTCGGCGGTCCGCCTCGGCCAACCTTTGAGTCCCGGGGCGTGAGCGAGGACACCTACGAAGGCGCATCCGTCCCTCTGTAGTCGGGCCCCCGCCACGGGCACCCAGGTCGGTTCGATGGGCGTGGCCGTGAATGCGAGACCGCGGTCGGTACGCCTCCGAAGAGCCGTTCGCCGATGCGGCCGCCGGAGCGTGGTCACCACCCGCGTCGGGCCATCACGGCATCCACCCGGCAGAAGGCGCGGGTCGGCGAGGCCAGGGCGTCTTGCCTCGCGCCCTGGCCTTATCCGCCGGATCAGCTTGGTCCGGCCTCGACAGCTACTTCACCGTCGCGTTCACCGATGTTCCCGTCGCCCCGCCCCAGCCGATCGGCATCGCGGCCGCGATCTTCAGACAGGACCCGTGCCACGGCCGCGGCCTGCCGCAGGCGCTCTCCCTCGTGGGACATGCCTGATGGTGACGGCCAGCCTGTGGACGGTCCTACCACGCGAGCCGTACGAGGAGACGGCAGGCCCGCTGGAGCCGGGGCGCGGGGGCGGCACGGCGCACGTCCGTCGGCGCGGATGCCGTTGTTAACATCGTCAACAATTCTCTTCGTTGATGGGTGCGTCGTTTCTGTGTACGGTGGGCCATGTGTCAGAGACTTCCGCTGGCTCGGCCGCGCCGCTGGTCACCGGCTCCGAGATCGCCCGGATCGCGGGCGTCACCCGTGCCGCCGTCTCCAACTGGAGGCGGCGGTACGACGATTTTCCCGTGCCCGTCGCCGGCGGTGCGAACAGTCCCCAGTTCGATCTCGCCGAGGTCCAGGCGTGGCTTGACAGACAGCGCAAGGGCCAGGACGTGTCGGAGGAGGTCCAACTCTGGCAGGCCTTGCGCGGCGCCTACGGCGACGATCTGATCAGTGGCCTGGCGGATGTCGCACAGTTCCTCACCGACCCTGCGGGGAAGTCACGGAGTGGGCTTCCGCCGGACGGCGTTCGCCTGGTGCGCCGTCTCGTCGGAGACGGCTCTCCCGGCGAACTCGTCGGCGACCTCGCCGACCGCTTCACCGAGTCCGTGCGCCGGGCGGGTTCCGACCAGGTCACATCGCCACGGATCATCCGTGCCGTACGGCACTTCGCCGGTGATGTCGCACCAGGCGCGACCGTCTTCGACCCCGCTTGCGGGATCGGTACGCTCCTTCTGGCCGTCGGCCCCGAGCGAGGGCCCTCGAGATACGGTCAGGAGATCGACGCCCGAAGCGCCCGCTTCGCACGCCTGCGCGCCGAGCTGACCGGATACGAGGGCGTGGACATCGTCACTGGCGATGCGCTCCGGGACGACCGGTTCGCGGACCTCAAAGCCGATCTCGTGATCTGCGATCCCCCGGTCGGTGACGCCGACTGGGGGCGGGAGGATCTCCTCCTCGACCCGCGCTGGGAACTCGGCACGCCCTCCCGCGCGGAGGGCGAACTCGCCTGGCTGCAGAACGCCTACGCACACACAGCGCCCGGCGGGCGCGTCCTCATGGTCATGCACGCGTCCGTGGCCTACCGCAAGGCGGGCCGCCGTATTCGCGCGGAACTCGTACGGCGCGGCATCCTCACCCGGATCGTCTCCCTCCCGCCCGGCTCGGCGGCCTCACACGCCCTCCCCGTGCATCTCTGGCAGTTGCGTCGTCCGCTGTCTCTCGGTGACGCGGCCACCAGCGTGCGTATGGTCGACCTGACGGCGAACGAACCGGACGGATCCCTGGATCCCCGGCCCGACCAGACGGCTGACGTACCCCTCATCGATCTGCTCGATGACATCGTGGACCTCACACCCGGACGGCATGTCGAGGACTCCCACCGGGATTACGTGACCGAGTACCAGGCACTACGGCGGGAACTGACGGAACAGGTGCGATCGCTGGTTTCCTTGCTCCCGGAACTGATCTCCGGTGCGGGACCCGGTGCGCTGGACGGCCCCTCCATCGGCGTCGCCGACCTCGTACGCGCCGGACTCGTCGAGTACGGTGAGCCGCAGCCCGTCTCCGTCAGCGATCAGCTCGACACCGACTTCCTCCAGGGCTTTCTGCGCAGCACGGCCAACACCCGGCGGTCCACCAGCGCCAGCGGCACCTTCCGCCTCGACGGCAAGGGCGCCCGCATCCCGCAGATGGACATTGCCGAGCAGCGCCGCTACGGGGCGGCGTTCCGGGCTCTCCAGGAGCTCGAGGAGCGGAGCCGGCGGGTGGCCGAGCTGGGCAGGCAGGCGACCGCACTGGCCAGGGACGGCCTGGGCAATGGAGCCCTCGCGCCCGAAGAGTGACCTTCCATCGGACCGCACGCGGCCGGCCCGTCACCCACGGGGAGGCAGGAACGGGCTGGCCGTCCCGCTCCACGACACGGTCAGGGCCTCCCTCGCCCGCGTACACGCCACGAACAGCAGGCACCGCTCCCGCAGCAGGTCCGAGTCGTGCTGCAGCGCGTCCACGGACGGCGGTGTCACCTCGCGGGTGAACGGCACCGCGCCCGCGGTCACGCCCGCCACGGCCACGCAGCGGAACTCCAGCCCCTTCATGGCGTGCAGGGTGGCGAGGCGCACCCCGTCCACGTCCGGCCCCGGGGTGTCCCGGACCCGGACCACCGGAATGTTCGCGGCACCGAGCTTGTCGTACACCTTGTCCAGCAGCACGTTGAAGCGTGTACACACGCCGATCTCCGACGGCCGGATGCCCTGCGCGATCCAGTCCTCGACGCGCTCGACGAGCGCCGTGACCTCCGCCTGCTCGGTGCCGTGGCCCTCCGTGTGCGGCCTGCGGCCGTGCAGCAGCGAGCGGTATCCGGCCAGCGTGTCGCTTCCCTCGCCGCCCAGGTCGTCGACGGACACCGGGCTGAGGATGCCGGTGGCCCAGGTGAGGATCTCCTCCGTGCTGCGGTAGTTGATGCGCAGGCGATGCGTGCGCCCGCTCACCGGTATGCCCAGCGAGCCGAGCGAGACCTTCGCGTCGTAGATCCGCTGGTGAGGATCGCCCGTGATGAAGAGGTCGTCGCTGCCAGGCGCGACCGCGCCCCGCAGGGCCCGCCACTGCGCCGGATGCAGGTCCTGTGCCTCGTCGACCACCACATGGTCATGGGTGGGTGCGGAGGCCGCCAGGAGCTCTGCCGCGCGGGCGCACACCTTCAAGTGCGTCGTGACCTTCTGATCGCGCAGCATCGAGTCGAACAGCTCCACGGCAGGCCACAGCTGTTCGCGTCGCGCAGACGACAGGGCGCTTCCGCGGCCGCGGCGGACGGCGGTGCGGTAGTCGTCCAGGGTGCGCAGGTCCTGGGCCAGGACGACGTGCCGGTACTCCTGCGCCAGGAACTGCTCCGTCCACGGGAGCCCGAGCTTTCTGGCCACGCGCTGCCACAGCAGACGCTCGTCCCGGTCACCGATGGGGGAGGGGGACCTGCCGTCGAGGCGGCTCACGATGCCGTGGGCGTAGGCGTTGACCGTGGTGATGTCGACGCGGTCGAGCTGGGCGGGATCGTGGTCGAGGAGGAAAGCGAGGTTCTGCCGCAGTGACGCGGCCAGCGCGTTCGTGTAGGTGGTGAGCAGGACGCGGGTGTCGGGCGAGCGGGCGAGGAGATGCCTGACGCGATGCAGCGCGGCAACCGTCTTGCCGGTGCCGGGGCCGCCGGTGACCTGGACGGGACCGCCGTACGACACCCGGTAGGCGACACGGCGCTGCGAGGGGTGCAGGAACACGCGCCACGCCGCGAACGGCTTCTCCAGGATGTCGGCGAGCTCCTCCGGCCCGGTGACCAGGGTGATACGGCTCTTGGTGTTGGCGATGACGACGGCCAGGCTCTCGTCCGGATCGGGTCCCGCGTCGAGGGGACGGCGGACGGCGACCACGTCCCGGTACACGTCGTCCGGGCTGAAGTTCTCGGCGAGGTACTGCAGAACCTCGCACTGGTCTTCCGGCAGCAGCGTCTCGAACGCCTGCAACTGCGCCTTGTCGACGATGGTCCGTACGGCCTTGAGGACCTGGTCGTCGATGCCGAGGTGGCGCAGCACGGTGTCCGAGTACTTCGCGAACAGCAGGGAGCCGGCGGCCGCGGCGGCTTTCTCCAGGGCGGGGGTCAGCTGCTCGATGGCGACGACATTGCGGACCTCGAGCCCCCGGGTCGCGGAGTTCGTCGTGTACAGCCGCTTGGCCGCCCAGGTGTAGGCGTCGTCGTGCCGGACCACGTTGACGAGCAGGAACACATCACTGCCGTCGTCGGGGGCGAGAACCACGCCCCGCCAGAAGTCGTTGATGCGGATGGTCCGCATGCGGGGATCGCGCGCGTTCTCCACGGACTCCAGGTGCAGTCCCTTGTCCGCGTGCAGCTCGGGCACGGTGAGCTGCTGGAACTTCTGCATCGCCTTGCGCACGCCGGCCTTGACGGGCTTCTCCAGGACGTCGAAGCTCTCCCAGAAACTGTTGGCGAACGCGAGCTGTGGCACGAGGTGCACTCCCCACCCTGGACGGACACTCCGCAGTCGATCATACGCGCGGGGTGTTCACCAGCAGCCGGGCGACCTCGTCGATGTCCGCGAGCAGCCCGGCGGGCTCCTGGTCGAGGTCGAGGGCGTGTTGATGGATGAGAATCCCGGCGTGCCGTACCCGGTGGGCCGCGTGCGGGGCGTTTCCCTTCGCGTACACCAGGTGTCCTTCGGGCAGGCCGAGCGCGGTGCAGTAGGCGAGCATCTGATAGAGGTCGGCGTCCGGGAACGCGTTCCGCTTCTGTGCCTTGTACTTGGCGTCCGCCACCGCGCACGGGAGTCCGTCCGGCCCGTACAGCACGAGGTCGGGCTTCATGCGGATCGCCGAGGCCTCATCGAGGTGGTGCGGGTCCTGGAGCCGCGCGGAGAGCCCCGACGCGCGGCAGGTCTCCCGCACCGCCACCGTCACGAAGTCCTCGAAGAGCTTGTTCATGTCGAACAGGAATCCGTCGATACGCAGACCGCCGGGCGCGTGCTCGACGGAGGCGTCCTCCAGCACGGTCCGGGCGAGGTGGAGCGCGTGGTGGTAGCGGGCGTTGAGGCGGGTCGGGTGCCACGGAGGCAGTGGCCGGCCGCGCACGATCACCGTGACGTCGGCCAGCCGGGCCCGCTGGTGGAGCAGCCTGCGACGAACCTCGCGCGGCACTCCGGGCAGCCGCAGCAGGCGCTCGACGGCCGTGCGCAGGATGCGATTCTCCGCGATGTCGGTCGTGAACTCGTCGTACGCCACCTCGACCGGCAGCGTCGCGCCGAACCGCCGCCGTGTCTGATCGGCCTCCCGGATGCGGCCGCGCACGACGAACGAGGTCTCCTCGGTCGTTCGATATCCCTGGAGGAGCCCCTGCCGAAGGGCCCGGTCCACCTGGCGTTCCAGGACATGGGCGAGCGCGGGCAGCAGGTCGTGGTGCCCGGCGACCGGGACGTCACCGTCGCGCCAGCCGCCCTTCGGATCGAGGCTGTAGCCGAGGAGGAAGAACAGCCGGGCGATGGGAACCTTGGGCACGACACGGACGGTTACCGGTTCCTCGGCGCCGGGCGCGGTGACCGTCACTGCGCCGACCTTGCTGCCGGCTCGCAGTGACCAGCGTCCGGGCGCGTACGGATCGGGAACGGCTTCCACGATGTCCCCGGCTGCGAGCGCCCGCCCGACCCCGTCCGGCAGGGCGACACCGACTGCCGGCGCGTGTTCCACGAGCTCGACGAGCCGCGTCACCCCAGGGACTCCCGCAGAGCGGCCAGCCCGTACCGCTTCTCGATGTCCACGCCTTCTCCGTAGTGGTGCTCCTCCAGCAGCGGAAGGATCTTGGTGCGCCAGGTCCGCTCCAGGCCGCCGTCCCGGAAGACACCCTTCTTCATCAGATAGGAGGGGCCGATGCGGAAGTCGGCGTCGTCGATGCGGGAGTTCAGCACATCCAGCAGATCGGCCGGTTCGGCGTCGTGACCCTCGCGGGCGAGCCAGCGGCGCAGCAGTCCGCTCGTCGGCTCGGTGCGCGGGGACAGCTCCACGAACGCGAACCGGCGCCGCATCGCCGCGTCGACGAGGGCGATGGAGCGGTCGGCGGTGTTCATGGTGCCGATCACGAAGAGGTTGGGCGGCAGCGCGAAGTCGTCGCCGGAGTACGTCAGCCGGACCGACTTGTTGCGGTACTCCAGGAGGAAGTACAGCTCGCCGAAGACCTTCGCCAGGTTGGCGCGGTTGATCTCGTCGATGATCAGGAAGTGCGGGATGTGCCGGTTGCCCTCCCGGGAGGCGAGATCGGCGAGTTCCCGCAAGGGCCCGGCGGTGAGCCGGAAGGCGACCTCGCGTGTCTGGGGGTCCTCCTGCGGCCGGAAGCCCTCGAAGAAGTCCTCGTACGCGTACGAGGGATGAAACTGCACGAGCTTGACCTGCTCGGGCCCACCGCCGAGGAACTCGGCGAGCTTCAGGGCGAGGTAGGTCTTGCCGGTGCCGGGAGGGCCGTACAGCACCAGCTGCCGCTCGTCCCAGAGAAGATCGCGCACCTCGCACAGCCAGCCGGTGTCGTGCACGAGCAACTCGCCGGCCAGCTCGTCCGTCGGCTCGGGGAGTTCGAGCTCGCGGCGGGCGGCGAGAGCGGGGATTTCCACGCTCGGGTCACGATCGGAGGCTTCGGCCTCCTCGAGGAGATCCTCGTCGCTGATCCCCAGGCCGTCGATCAGATCCTTCACCGCGGTGAGGTCGACGACGTCATGCTGTGCGGAGAGCTTCTGCTGGAGCGCCTCGGGCAGGTCCTCGTACGCGTGTCCCTGGTCCGCCCAGTCCACGGGCCGGCGCAGGTCGGACCGGCCGTCCTCGGAGGCCAGCTGCTCGGCGTCCCCCGTGATCTTGCCGACGTGGAGCCGGCCGCCCGAGATCGTGCACATGGTGTCCCCGGGCCTCATCCGGGACAGGAACATGTGCAGTTCCTCGACCAGCTGGACCTTCTGGTTGTACGTCGCGGTGGAGGCGTAGTCCTCCTCGACGGCGGCTCGCAGCCGGTCCTTGCTGATGCCCTGCTCGACGCCCTGTCGCAGATGCCGGGCCCGAAGGGTGACCAGCCCGTCTGCCAGCCACAGACGCTGCACGAGGTCGAGGCCGGCGACGTTGGAGCCGCGCACCAGCCAGGCCCGGTTGGGCCCCCACCACACCTGGTCGAGGTAGTCGGAGAGCGGGTGGCCGTCGGCGGTCTTCCACTCCAGCCAGCCGTTGGCGCTGCGCCCGACGAGGATCTCGGCGGCGGCCGACGGCGAGTTGCACTCGACGTCCCGCGTCGTCTCCAGCCACCCGGGCCAGGTGGGTGAAGCGGTGAGGACACCCTCGTCGATCAGGCGCTCTCTCAGCCGGAACGACGACGGCATGCGGATGGGGAACGAGGGCACCACCTCGGCCCGGCCGGGGGATCCGGCCAGGACGACGAACTTCTGACTTCCGTTCGTCCCCTTCTCGGTCAGCAGTCGTCCGCGGGCCTCCGGCCCGCCGTTGGGAAGCCGGAGAAAGAACTCTGGGTACTCCTCGGCCATCGATTGCCTCACCCTGTCTTTTCTCCCATTGGATGGCGTTTTCACCAGCACCTTACGGGTTGCTCCGCGCTGGTCGACATTCTTCCAATCCGTGGTCGGGGCACGGAAGACGACTTCGAGGGGGAGCCGAACGCGAACCCGGATTTGTGTGTGATCACGTGCGTATTCTGTGATGCACGTGCCACGTTGGGTTCACGGCGCGCACATTTCCGGCCGCTCGGCGATGCCGGTGAATCGAGGGGTGGGGGCGCCTTGGCGAGTGGAGAACCGGTGCACGGACACCGCATGGAAGCCTTGTTGGCCGCGGTGCCGATGTCCGCAGCGGAACTCGGAGCCGCGGTGGGGCGGTTCGAGTCGGACATGGCGGGCCTGCTGCTCGCGTCCGTACGGACCGCCGAGAGGGCCTTCGCCGAGTTGGACACCTGCGAAGCAATGATCAACACAGCTGCCGCCCGGGGGCAGACAGCCGCCGTCCGCCTGCGGGAACTGCTTGCCGTCGAGGACGCGGAGCGTGTCAACGCCGAGCTGGGCGCACTTGAGGAGGCAGCCGGAGACGTACGGCGGGCGATGGCCGATTTCCGCTTGTTGAGTCACGTCCTGGGCCGTGACATGAACGTGGAGGCGGGCCGACGAAGGGTCGTGCACCTGACTGAGAGCGGTCTGCCACCCTTGCCGTCGGCGTACCGTGAGGGCGACTTCGAGGACCTCATCGCGATCGCCGACCGCGGAGCCCAGCTCGCGCCGGAGTTGGAACGTGCCCATCGAGAGCGGATCAGGACCGCATCCGATCACGTGGTGGAGGTCGTCCGGTCCGCAGCCGCAACCGGCTTCGCCGATGAACGGTTCGCAGAAGATGCCATGGACGAGGCTCGCCGGGCGGTGCGGCTGTGGAAGCAGTGCCTGGAGGAGCGCCGCCGGGACGTGGGCTAGTTCAGGTCCGCGGGTGACGACCGTGCGGTGACGGCGGGTGCGCAAGGGATGATTCCTCCCGAGTCCGGGGCGGTGACAGGGGGCTGAGACAGAGTCGGGGCGCGTCCTCAGATGCCCGTCGTGGGCGTGAACGGCGCCGTCGTCGGCTGCCCGGCCCTCAGGGCCGCCAGGAGAGCGGTGACCTCGTGCAGGCGGGTGCGGATCTCGGCCGGGGACGGCGGCAGGTCACCGGTGCGGTGGTGGCAGGCCGCGCTGAGCGCCGACCAGACGGCGCGGCATCTGCGGGCGGTGTCCCGTCCCGCGTACCACTCCAGGCACACCATCCGGTGCCTGCCGATCCGGGTCATCGACGGGGTGATCCGCAGCCAGTAGGCGTCGAGGGCCTCGTCGAGTGCCATACGGAGCAGCACGGCGGCGGCACGGGCCCGCAGACCGGGCGACAGGGTGGCCGCGTCCCCCGGCACGGGCTGCAGGAGACGCCCGGCGTTGGAGACGAGGGACTCGGGGGACACGGTCACCGGGCACCTCCGGCGGACCGGCCCCGGGTACCGCGGATCGCCCTCACGAGAGCCGTGGTCCGGCGTACGAGGTCCTTGCGGTCGTCGACAGTCGGCAGCGGAGTGTGCGATCCGGCGTTGAACGCGGTGATCAGCGCCCATCCGCCGGGACAGATCACCTCGACCGCCTCACGGGCGTGCTGACGCTCGTCTCCGAGCAGGGCGAGAGCGATGTACGTCTTCGTGCGGTCCAGGCGGCCGACCCGCGCCTCCACAGCCGCCAGCCCGAGCCCGTGCTCGTCGCGCAACTCGCGCCGCGCCACCTCGATGCAGGCGGCCTCGACGGCCCTACGGCACAGGGCGGGCAGTACGTGATCGGCCACGTCCTGCGGCAGCCCGGGGTCCAAGGACACGGCCCGCGCCTCCGTGAGCGCCTGCTCCACCGCGTCGTTGACGGTCTCGACGCCCACCACCGAGTCGGCCTGCCGCGTGACCTGCAGGACGGTCGCCTCGATGCCGAGGTGCTCGACGGCCTGGGCGAGGCGGGTGTCGTGGGTGAAGACGACGACCTGCCGGTCCCGGGCGAAGGTGTCGAGGACCCGGGCCAGCCCTTCGACCTTCTCGGGATCCATGGACTGCACGGGGTCGTCGATGACGAGGAAGCCGAAGGGGCTCGCCGCGTGGGTGGCGCGCGGCAGGAACAGGGAGAGTGCGAGGGAGTGCAGCTCCCCCTGGCTCATCACGCTGTAGGCGGGCGCCTCCATGTCGTCCACGGAGACGTCCAGTTTGACCCGGCCGCGGCCCGGGGTGCCCTCCAGGGTGACGGACCCGAGGTTGACGCTGCTGTGCTCGCACAGTTTCCGCCACACGTCCTGCGACTGCCGGGCGAAGGGCCGCAGCCGCTCGTCCCGCAGCTCGTCGATGATCGGCCGCAGCCAGGTACGGGCCTTACGGGCATGCTGGCGACGGTTCCGCGCGGTGTCTGCCGCCTCCGCCACACCCAGCCACTCGGCGAGCCGGACGGCTGCGGGCTGCCAGGCCTCGTCGTGGTCGGCGAGACGCCGGGCGGACTCCTCCCGGATCTGACGGCAGGCGTCGTCCAGGACGGCCGCGGCGCGCTCGGCACGCTCCGCGAGCTCCTGCGGGTGGGTGATGTCGCGGCACTGGGTCCATTCCTGCCAGACCGTGACGAGCGCGGACGTCTCTCCGCGCAGCCACACCGGAACCGGCTGTACGAGGTCGTGGACGGCGCGCCGCGAGGTCGCCACCGCCTGCCGGGCGGCCTCGGCACCGACGGCCTCCGTCCGGAGCCGCTCCACCTCGGCCCGCGCCCGCTCGGCCCACGCCTGGTCGAGCCGGTTCTCACTGCCGCAGACCGGGCAGTCCGTGCCCTGGGAACGGCGCCGGTGGTCCAGGGCCGACTCCAGCAGCCCTGCCAGGCGGCGGGAGTCCTCCGCACTGCCGTACCGGGCCTCCTCGGCGTCGGCGTCGGCCTCCCGTAGCCGGGTCACGGCGCCGCCGACCTCCTCCAGGTCCGGCCCGGCGAGGCTCGCGTACCGCCGCAGCCGCGTCAGCTCGACCTCGGCCGCCGGGGAACGGCTCTCCAGCAGCGCCCGCACCCGAGCGGGATCGGGCCTGGGACCCGAGAGCGCCTGGGCGGCCTCGCGAGCCCTGGGGTCGTCCAGCGCGGTCAGTTCGTCGAGCAGTTTCGCGGTGAGCGCGTCCCCGTCCTTGACCGCCTGGTCGCAGGCGCCCACGACGTCCTTCACCTGCGCGTCGAACTCGGCGAGCAGTTCGAGGCCGAGGAGCTTGAAGAAGGCGTCGTGCAGTCCGCCGAGCGTGCCGTTGATCATCGAACCCAGTTCGCTGTACGGCAGGAAGGGCCGGGCCAGGTCCAGCGCCTCGGGGTCGACGACCTCCTCGAGCTTCCGCTCGGTACCGTCCGCTCTCTCCACCCGGGTACGGGCCTCGCCGACCTTGGCCCCGTACCAGGTTCGTCGCACGGTGACCGCTTCGCCGCCTTCCCCGACGGACAGCTCGACCGAGACCTCGGGAGTGATGTCGGGGCTGTGCAGGTTGCGCCACCCCTTCTGCCAGTCGGTGGCCCGCTTCCCTTCCCAGCGGGAGTTTCGCCCCGTGAGCGCGGTTTCGGCGGCCTCGGCGAAGCTCGACTTGCCGGAGCCGTTGGGGCCCGCGACGACGACCAGGCCGGGGCCCGGCGGGAGTGCGAGGGTGGTCCGCGGGCCGATGCCCCGCCAGCCGGCCGCGGTGATGGACCGCAGCTGGACGACGGGCCCGGCCCGTCCTCCGCCGCGCATGGCCTGCTCGTCGGGGAGCAACTCGCGCAGGAGCGCCCGCGGTTCCGGGGCGAGGCCGGAGGAGCCGAGACGGTTGAGGAGGAGCTCACGGAGGGAGGAGGGGGCGTCGGCGGCCGGCAGTGAGGCCGAGGGGTGGGACGTATCGGGGGAAACGTGTGGCTGGTCTGTCATGGTCGAGTCCTCGGGCAGGGCGAGCCGGGAGGTGCCGGCGCGACGGGCAGGCCGGGGTGTTTTCGCTCCGAGTATGAGTATCGCCTGTTAGCGTCGTCAACAGATTTCACCTCCTCGAACTTGTGTACATGGCTCGGAGTGGTCTTTGTCGGGAGCGTGCCGACGCGTCCCTGCCGGGTGGGGCACTGACATGGGATGGCTCAGGGCAAGCGGATGTCGGGCTGTCAGAGGGGGCCGCCATGATGGGGCGCATGCAGAAGCTCGAGGCACACGAGATGCCCCTGTACAAGGTGTTCAGCAGCGACTACGACTTCCGGATCCCGAACTACCAGCGTCCGTACGCCTGGGAGCCGGAACAGGCGGTCCAACTTCTCACGGACCTGACGGAGGCGCTGGAGCGCGGCACCGAAGAGCCGTACTTCCTGGGTTCGCTGGTCCTCGTCAAGGAGAGCGGCAAGCCAAGGGCTGACGTCATCGACGGCCAGCAGCGCCTCACCACCCTGACCATCCTCCTGTCCGTCCTGCGTGACCTGACGGAAGCCCCCGAGCTGAAGCAGGCCCTGCACAAGCTGGTCAACCAGCCCGGTGACCCGATTCTCGGGCGCAAGCCCCAGCCGAGGCTGACGCCCCGCCAGCGCGACGCCGACTTCTTCCGCAAGCACGTCCAGACCAGCGGAGCCCTGGAGAAGCTGCTCGGTCTCGACAGGGCGACCCTGCCGACCGACGCGCAGCAGGCTGTCCTGGACAACGCCATGGCCCTGCGCGCCGAACTGGTCCGCTGGCCGGAGGACCGTCGGCTCGCCCTGGTCCGGATGCTCGGTGAACGGACCTTCCTGGTCGTGGTGGCCACTCCGGACCTGGAGAGCGCGCACCGGATCTTCAGTGTCATGAACTCCCGCGGCCTCGACCTTTCGCCCACCGACATCTTCAAGTCGACGGTCATCGGGGCGATCAAGGTCCCGCAGGACTCGGAGGACTGCGCCCGCAAGTGGGAGGACGCCGAAGAGGCTCTGGGCAGGGACGACTTCGCCGACCTCTTCCTCCATCTGCGGATGATCTACGAGAAGAAGCGGGCGGAGGGGAAACTGCTCAAGGAGTTCCCCGCGCAGGTGCTCAGCCACTACCTGCCGGACAAGGCCGAGACCTTCGTCAACGACGTCATCGTCCCGTACGCCGAAGCCTATGCGCAGATTCGCGACGCGCGGTACGAGGCGTCGTCCGGCTCGGAGAAGGTCAACGCCTGGTTCAAGCGCCTCCGGCAGACCGACAACAACGACTGGAGGCCGGCCGCGCTGTGGGCCCTGCACAACCACGAACACGACCCGGTCTGGCTCGACCGCTTCCTCGGTGCCCTGGAGCGTCTGTCCGCCAGTATGTTCATCCGGCGCGTCTACACCACACCGCGCGTGACCCGTTTCGCTGAGCTCCTCCGCCAGTTGGACCAGGGCCTCGGCCTGGACTCCCCGGCGCTCGCGCTCACCGACGCCGAGAGGGCCGACACCCGAGCCCGGCTCGAGGGCGAGCTGTACCTCGTCGCCAAGATCCGCAAGTATGTGCTGCTCCGCGTCGACGAACTGCTCTCCGAGGCCCACGGTGTGACGTACGACCTGCCGCTCATCACCGTCGAGCACGTGCTCCCGCAGAATCCGGATCCCGGCTCCCGGTGGACCGACCTGTTCGACGAGGACCAGCGCGCGCACTGGACCCATCGGCTCGGCAATCTGGTCCTGCTCAACCGGGTGAAGAACTCCGTCGCCCAGAACTACGACTTCGCCACGAAGAAGGCCAAGTACTTCACCGGCAGCAGCGGTTCCGTCCCGTTCGCTCTGACCAGCCAGGTGCTCCGGCACGACGACTGGACTCCGGAGGTGCTGGAGGCACAGCAACGGCATCTCGTAGGCCTGCTCGCCGGGGCGTGGAGCTTGTGACCTGCAGCCTGCGCAGGGGAGGGGGACATCCCCTGCTAGCGTGCCCCGCATGTCCTCCGCGCACCTGCTGATCATCGGTGACCGTGCCGCGCTGAGCTGGGTGGTGACCGAGCAGCGCATGGCGTTCCCGGCGGGGCGCTCCCAGGCGGCCCAGGCGCTGGAGGAGGGCGACGAGATCTTCGTCTACACGACGCGTGGCTGCTTCCGGAATCCGACCCGCGACCTTGGCCGCGTGATCGCCAGGGCGCGCGTGGCGAGTCCGGTACGGGTACTGGAGGACCCGGTGGTCTTCGGGGAGCGCAGCTTCACGGAGGGCTGTCGACTGGAGGTGTCGGCTCTGGCGCGGTTCCGGGAGGGGCTGGTGCTGCGTGACCTGGTGCCGTGGCTGGCCGTGTTCCCCGATCCGGCCACGTGGAGCGTACGGATGCGGCGGGCGTCGCTGACCCTGCCGCCGGGTGACGCGGATGTGGTGCGGGCCGAGCTGGAGCCCTGGTTGCTGCCGTACGAGGAGGCTGTCGAGGGGTATCGGTAGGATCCGGGGCCGCTCAGCGCCGGATCCCCGTCTACTGGCGTGGTGCCCTCAAGTCGATCGGTGTCCGGTTGCGCACCCCGTCCAGGACCGTGTGATCGACGGACGGACGAGGCCGGGGTGTCGCCGCGGTGAGGGTGATCGTGCCGCGGTCGCTCAGCGCTGTATGCCACTCGGCCGGGCGGGGCCGGGTTCCACGCTCGCCGGCGGCCTGAGCGAAGAGCCTTTCCGCCGCCGCGGCCTGACGCTCGTTGAGACAGCCGACGACGGGGCGCAACGCCTGGACCGGCCTGAGGTACGGCTCCCGCGCGAGGATGCGCCCGGCGGTCAGGGCGGTCTTGTACGCGTCGGTGTCGACGCTCGCCTCGGTGGACGGGGCGAGCGGGTCGTTCCAGTCGGGAGTGGCGGCCTGGGCCTGGACGGCGTCCCGCCCCACCCGGCGGAAGCCGTCACAGTCCAGGAAGTGGACGGCGGGGTCGGGCGTGAGGGACCACAGGACGTTGGCCTGCGAGATGTCCCCGATCACCAGTCCGGCGTCGTGGAACCAGCCGATGGCTTCGACGCAGGCCAGCGCGAGCACCCTGCGCTGCTCGGGAGTCGGCTGCGACACCTCCTGCCAGGCCACCTTCGGCGGCCTGATCAGGTACTGCAGCTCAAGGAGCTTCGTCGCCCCGGTCGCGGTGCGCCACGTCATGGGGGACGGGGCACGCCGCATGAGGAAACCGAGCGCCCGGCCGCCCTCGACCACACGGCACAACGGCCAGGCGGCGAGGGCGTCCAGGCGGGTCCGGTCGGCCTGGCCGAGCCCCTGCCGGAACGCGACCAGGTCCGCGAGCGCACCGCCGTTGACCTTGGCCGGGACCTTGTACTGCTTGTAGAGCAGCGCCCCGTCGCCGACGGCGTACACATCGCCCTGGCCGCCACTGCCGGCCTGCTCGCCCATGGTGAGCGACGAGAGAAGGACATCGGCGCCGTCCTCCGCGCTCATGCCCGCTCCTCCCACACGCAGATGACGGTCCGGTCGTCGTCGTAGGACTTCGCCCGCGTCTGCGCCTGCCACAGGAAGTCGGAGAGGGAAGGGACCTCGGGTCCGCCCCACGCTTCGGCGAGGCGGCGTGCGAACTCCGGGTCCTTCTGGGTGAGAGGGTTGGTGATGCCGTCGGTGCCCAGCAGAAGGACCTCGCCCGGCATGGTGCGCACCAGGGTGGCCTTGACGCTGCGGTAGGCGTGCGGGAGCGCCTCGGTGCGGGTGTCGAGCAGTCCCGCGCCGTCGTCCGGGTCCCCGTGTTCCCAGCCGCCCTCGCGCAGCACGAACAGACCGCCGTCGCCGACGCTGCACAGGACACGGTCGCGGATACCGGGGTCCGTGGGGATCAGCAGGACGTGCAAGGTGGTGGCGTAGTCCTGGTCGGCGTAGGGGCGGGGCCTGTGCTGCGCGGCCTGGGCCCATGCGGCGCGCAGTTCGGCGGCTGCGCCGGCGACCGCCTTGGTGGCCAGGACGCGGAGTTCGTTCTCGTCGCGAGCGCACACCGCCGCGTGGATGCTCTCCGCCTCCCGGTCCAGGAAGACGGCTGCCCGGCGGGACAACTCGTACGAGCCCACGTGCGAGTACACCGCGGAGCCCACCCCGTCGGCGACCGCCAGCAGGAGCATCTCCGCCTCCGGCGGGCCGATCCGCGTCACGGTCATGGCGTCCTGGCGGCAGCTGCCCTCCCAGTTGTGGGAGTCGCCCCGCACGGAGGCGGCCCGCACGGTCAACCGCCCGATATGGGCCCCGTCCAGCAGGACCACGGGGGAGAAGGCGGCCAACGCGTCCTCCGTGTCCCGCACGGAGGGGCGTCCCAGGGGGTGGGGCGGATAGCTGGGAGGGCGGTTGCCGACGTGTGCCGGCACCCCCCGCAGGGGCTCCGCCTCGGGCTCCGCGTACGGCTGGGGGCCCTCGGGCGTCGGAGGGGCCGGTGGCGCCGGCGGCACGGGGGCCTCCGGGACCCGGGTGATGGTCTCACGCGCCATGACCCCGTACGGCAGGCCGGCGATGTGGGCGTCGAGGCCGTCGGGATCGACGGCCGCGGCCGTGTGCCCCCGATCGTCGTGCGCGTCGCGGAATCCTCCGTCGTACGCCGGGCCGCTCACAGCTTGTCCAGGGAGACGCGGGTGAAGCCGGGCACGTGGTCCTGGACGTCGAGCTGGAATCCCTCGCCGCCCTGGGAGTCCATGCTGGTCGCCGAATTGACGATGGACCGGGTGAGACTCGAGGCGAACTCGCGGAGCGCGACGGCGGGGGTGACCGTCTGGTCCTGCTGCATGAACGCCTTGAAGTTGGCCACTTCGGAGATGATCGCTGCGTCGGCGTCGCCGATTCCGAACGCGATGATCTTCGGCGCGTAACGGAACTCCTTCAACTCCTTGAGCGCGGTACGCCAGTCGTCGTCCGTGGGGATGCCGTCGGAGAGGAAGAACACCACCGGCCGGTAGACGTCGTGGCCCTCCGACTTGAGGGCCGCGACGTCCTTGTCGATGGTGTCCTTCAGCAGACGGAACGCGGCGCCGAAGGAGGTCACCCCGCCGGCCGAAAGCGACGGCAGCTGCGTCAGCTCGCTGAGGTCGGCGAGCGGCTGCAACAGGGAAGCCTGGGTGGAGAAACCGACCAGCGCGAAGCGGGTCTTGTCCGCGACGCTCGGATTGGTGCTGATCTCGTGGTGGAGGTCGGGCAACGCCGCGTTGATGGTGTCCACGCCGTCGGGTCCGGCCATGGAACCGGACTCGTCGCACACCATGTAGAAGGGCAGGATCTGCATGAGCTCTCCTGAGCGTAGGAGACGGCGCAGCCGTCAACGGGTGTAGAAGTAGATCTCCAGATCGGCCGCGCCCGCGGAACCGCCGTTCCAGAAGTCCCGCGTCGTCGCGTCGGTGAACATGTCCGGTCGCGCCTTGCGCAGAGACTTGTTGATCTCGCGGGCGTAAGCCTGGCCGTCACTGGGTTCGACGGCCTGGCCGAAGGTCAGGACGAAGGCGGCGGCGCGGCCCTCGTAGCGGGCGGTGGCGGCACGGAGTTGCTTCACCATCCGCGCCGTGTCACCGACCGCCGCCGTCACATGGACCTTCACCGGCTTGCGTTCCACCGACCGGGGACCCTGCGGAGTCGGACTCGGTTCGGGCGACGGCTCGGCGTCGGCTGCCGAGGCGGACGGGGAAGGACGGGTGGCGGCCTGTGCGGCCAGCGGATCGCCCCGGTCCCCCATGGAGACGAGGGCGAGCACGAGCAGCATGTCGGCGAAGAGCCATCCGGCGAGATGCAGCGGCGTGAAACGGAACCCTCTTCTCGACGGGCTCACCGCGCGGATCCGATCCCGGCCCGCAGCTCCTTCGCCTGCCGTAGCTCGTCCTCGGCCCGCTTCTGGGCCGCCTCGGCCCCGGCCCGCGCCGCCTCCGCCTCAGCGCGTGCCGTCTCTGCCTCGACCCGCGCCGCCTCGGTCTCGGCGCGGGCGGTCTCCGTCTCGCGCAGGGCCTGTACCAGGGCGTCGGTGACGCCGGTGAAGCGGTCGGCGGCTTCGTGGAGCGCGAGGCTGCGGGCCTCGATGCCGAGCAGGGCCTCGCGCGAGACGTCCGCGGCCTCACCGGTACGGTCGGCGACCGCGCCGAGGTCGTGGAGCAGCCGGCCGTTGACGTCCGCGACGACCTCGACGCCGGTGGTGAACCCGCGCTGCGAGGCCGCCAGCACGGTCAGGGAGTCCTCGACCTGCTGCGCCGCGTCCGACAGCGCCTTGTGGACGCTGCTGCCGTTGGCGCCGACCGCGGTCTCCAGCCGGTCCGCGGTCCGGGCGAGGAGATCGCGCATCCCGTCCCCGGCCGTCCGCAGCTCCTCCAGCGCCTTGTCGAGCACACCGGTCTGTCCGCTGACGGCGTCGGCCAGCCGCCGCCCCGCCTGTGTCACCGGATCGTCCAAGCCCTGTACGGCGGACTGGATGGCCGTCCCGCTGTCGCGCACGGTCTCCTCGATCCGCAGCACCACCTGCTCGATCGGCCGCACGTACGACTCGGCCTGGGCGAGACGCTGCTCAGCCTTGTCCATGGCCTCACCGACCACCTGGGCGGCCCGGGTGAGTTCCTCCTGCGTGGCGATCGCCTTGGTCTGCATACGCTGGAGCCGCCCCGCCGCGGAGTTCAGCTCCGCCGCGAAGCGCTGCGGGGACGCGAACCGGTGGGCGTTGAGCGAGAGCTGTGCCCGGGTGAGGACTGGGGCCAGACGGGCGAGAGCCGCACGGGTACGCCCGCGTGCCTCCTCCTCACGGCGTTCGGCGACGGTACGCCGGTAGCCGTGCACCGCGGTGAGCACGAACAGCATCGCCAGGGTCAGGCACCCGCCCACGGCGACGTGCCCGAAGCGGAAGATCCCGCCCAGGTGTCCGTCGAACCCGGACTGCCAGAGCTGGAGGAACGGCCGGCCCGCGGCCTTCGGGTCGTCACCGGTCAGCGCCCCGTACGCGCTCGACGCCTGCCACAGGCCGAACCAGGTGAAGAGCAGCGGCAGGAAGACCAGGGCCCCGAGAACCCAGTCCAGCACCGAGTCGAACCGTGCGCCCCGGCCTTCGGCCACGGGCTCGGCGACACTCTCGGGCCGGGCGAAGTGCCCCATCAGGTCGAGATCGGCCCAGGCGTCGAGGGCTTCCGTGTCGGTGGAGCCGAGTGCCTGTGCCAGTGCGCGCAGTTCCTCGGCGCGCGGTGCGAGCGCAGGATCCTGCGCCAGGTCCTCGAGGTGACGTGCCGTCACCCCTTTGTCGAGTTGTATCCCCGCGAACATTCCCACCCCTGCCCGGTGTACGCCGGGACGTTTTTGCACTTCAATGCGCGGCGACGGTTGGGCTGGGACCAGCGGCGCATGCCCCCTGCCGCGCAGAACTTAACTGGCGCAGACTTTCACATCTTCTTCACCAGTCGCGCCATAATAGACGACGATCTCATCGGTGGACGGCATGGCGCGAAGCGGTCATGCGAAGGGCTGAATCAAGGGGCTTTCTTGAGCGGTGACGGCAGGCGACGGGGTGTCATCCAGCTGACCGGAGGCGGGTCTCCCGTCGAGTCCGGGAGGCGGACGGCGCGGGAGCCGGCGCCGCGCACGGGTACGGGTACGGTCGAGCTCACCCGGCAGACGCCGCGCGCCGAGATCGCGGGGCGGGGTGTCCTCCAGGTGAACCTCAACTGGTCGGTCGCCTCCGAGGCCGACCTCGACCTGGGCTGCATGGTTCTCACCCACGACGGCATGGGTGCGGCGGTGCAGCCGCTCGGAGCGGTGTTCGGCGACCTCGACGCCTGGCCCTACGTCAGCCTCGACCAGGACGACCGGACCGGCGAGACCTCGGACGGGGAGACCCTGCGGATCAACCTGGAGCACCGGCGTCAGTTCGCGAAGCTCCTCGTCCACGTCTACATCTACGAGGGTGCCGCAGACTTTCGGACGCTCGGCGGCGTCGTCACCATCAGTGCGCCGAGCGGCACTTGGCGGATCCACCTCGACGACTCCCCGCCCGGGGCCACCTCGTGCGCGATCGCCCTGCTGACCCCGGGGCGCGACACGCTCGACCTCCGCCGTGAGGTCCGCTGGTTCACCGCCACACCCTGGTCGTCGAACCAGCAGCTCATCGACCAGGCGTACGGCTTCGGCTTCGAGTGGGTGCCCGGGGTCAAGCCTCCTCTGTGAGGGGGGCGGTTCGCTTGCTGATGAGGAGTCCGGTCCCCGGAAGGCGCGCCCTTCTCAACGTGTAGCGGTCAGAGTTCCCACACTTGATCCGGGTCGTCCAGGGCCGCCCGGACCTGGGAGAGGTCTCCGATGTCCGCGAGCGGCGAGCTCTTGGCGATGTCGACGATCCCACGTACGACGGTGTTCAGCACTTCGCCGTTGCCCTCGTCGAGCGCCCTGTCCAGCCGGGCGAACATCTCCTCGAAGACGTTGCGCCGCTCCGCGAATGCCTGTGTGAAGTAGTCCTTGAGGACGGCTTCGGCGGCCCGGATCCGAGCGACCTCCGTGGCTTCGTAGGCCTCCAGCCGGGCTCTCTTGGTGCTCTCGACCTCGTGGATGTGGATGCACTCACGGGCGGCTTCGACGATCTGGTTCAGCGCGGCGAAGCCGTCCATCGCCTGAACGGAGCTCTTGGCCGCGCTGACGACCTTGCCTACATGCACCTTGGGTCGGTCAGGCATTCTGAGTTCCTTCGGTCAACGGGCTGTACCTGATGGTGAGGTTCGCGCTGCGTTCGTCCAACTCGCCTTCGGCGTCGACGATCGGAGTCGCCGCCACGTCGCGGACCGCCATGACCAGTGCCATGGCCCGCTGGAAGCGCGCGGCGTGCCTCGGCGGATCGAACGGCTCGGACTCCAGAAGCTCCAGCGCCTCGAGCGCTCGGGAGGTGAGGTCCGTGAGAAGCTCACGCAGCTCCGCGGCGCGGGCGTCGACGCCCTTCAGGCGGGTGTCAGTCTCGTCCAGCTCGGCGATCGCCACGGCGACCTTCGCCTCGAACTCCCTCGCCTGGGTGATCGCCTTCGTTCCTTGGCCCTTGAGGACCAGTCCACCGACGAGCAGCGCGGGACCGATGGTGACGAAGTTGAGCGCCGTGGCCCCCAGGGCCATCCCGCCGCCACCCGATGCCAGCGTCCCACCACCCAGGAGAGCGAGGGTCGCGCTCTCGGCCGCGGCGCCCGCCAGGCCGGAGATCGCAGCTCCGGTGCTCGCGACCCCGAAGGTGCTCGCTGCCGCCGTGATCCCGGCGCCCGCGCCCGCTCCCGCCGCCGCGGATCCGAGAGCCCCGCCGATCCATGCCACCGCGTCCACGTCGAGGCCGCGAAGTCCGGGGATCTTGGTCATGGTGGCGTCGATGCCCTCCACCAGCAGCCGCTCGCTCTCGCGTACCTGTCGCTCGTGACGACGCAGAAAGTCGACCATGCGTGCGACGACATCGAGGCGCGCCTGCCTCTGCTGCTGCCCCAGTGCCTCGAGGACGGTGTTCGTCGCTGCCAGTGCGTCCTCGGTCTGGACTCGGCGTCGCTCGTAGCACTGGCTCGCCTCCTTGAGCCGGCCCTTCGAACGCTTGATGTCGTGGGCGCCTTTGCCGCCGAGGACGGCCCCGCTACCGCCGGTCGCCACACCGACACCGATGAGTATGAATGGTATGAAGATGGGCACGGTCTCCCCCTTGGTGCCTCAATGCCCCTGTGTGAACCAGTGGGTTCAACCGTCAATACCCGTTGCTGGGCGCGGCGAAAGGGGCCAGGCGTGCTCCTGATGCGCCTTGTTGGCACTTCAAGCATGGCGACAGCTTGTTAGCGCTGTCAACAGGATGTAATTCGGTGGCGGTTCGATCTTATGTTCGCTCCTTCGAACCGTCAGTGCCGGCAGCAGCGCTGTACGCCGCGAACGCTCGGGCTTGTTCCGCCTTTCGGAGCTGGCCCAGCTCGATGGGGCGCAGGCCGTGGGGCCGTCCGAGGCGTTTGAGGATGGCGTCGAAGTACGGCACGGGTGTGTGCTCGGAGGCGACCACGAGGGAGGAGAGCAGAACCCCATAGGTGGGCGGGCTGTCGACCGCCACGAGGATCGCTTCCCTGGTCCGGTCGGTGAGGTCCGTCGGCTTGAGCCGGGCGGCAGCGGCGAGCGTGTGCCAGCCCACGCAGACCTGCCGCCGGGCGGCGTCGATCAGCGCCCGCCGAACGGCCACGACCACGGCTTTCTTGGTGGTCCCGAGCTTGGACCAGCGCACGCGGTCCTCCTCGGTGGGGCGATCGGCGGCAGCGCTGCCGACAGCGGGTACGGCTCGTGTGCCCCGCGCGTGGGCGCGGTCCACGGCGGCCCGCCAGGCCGCCTCCACGGTCGGGGTGGCAGCATCGGGCTTCCAGCCCAACTCGGCCAGCACGTCGCCGAAGAACGGGGCCGGGCCCGGAGTCTGGCCGTCCGCCTTCACCAGGGCCGACAACATCCGTCGGCCGGGAACGTAGGACCTGTCCACAGCGGCCAGCAGTCGAACCCGGTCCTGGTCCGACAGCGTGGACGGCGAGATGTGCTGCTTCTTGAGCAGGGTCGACCACTTGATGATGCCGTGTGCCTTGGCGACGTGTTCCAGATGCTCGCGGAACCGGGCCACGAGCCGCGCCTCGTTCTGTGTCGCAGCGGTTGCGGCTTCGGCCGCCGGCGCGAGGGAGTAGGCGGTCGTTCGCTCGCGCTCCCAGATCTCCGCCACCTTCGACTCGGACAGGTCGGATCTCCAGCCGAGGCCGGCGAGGACCTCAGCGAAGTACGGGGCGGGTGCGGCTGGGGCGAGGTCAGGTGTGACGAGGGCCGACAGCACGGGCTTGCCGTCGGCTCGGGGGTGGTCCACCGCGATGAGCAGGCGGACGCGTTCCTCCGGTGTGATGCCGACGGGTGCCGCTCCCGCGTGGCCGACGAGCGTCTCCCAGCTGATGAGGCCGCGGGCACGGGCGACGACGCCGAGCCTTGAGCGGAAGACATGGATCGTCTCGGCCTCACCGAGGGGGAGCGGGCGGGGTGTCGAGGCGGCCGGTCCGGTCGCCGTGGGGGTTGGTGGAGCCGGCTCGGGCGGCGGAGATCCGGGGCGCAGGTCCGGCCAGCGTGAGTCGGTCTGCTGGGGCAGGGGCGAGGCGCCGTCGGCGCGGATGAGCCAGGCGGGCCCGGAGGGAGCCGCTTCGGTGAGCGGCAGCAGACGCGCTGAGGAGTAGATGACGTGCAGTTGGTGGGGAGGAGGGGCGGGATGGGCGTGCGGCAGGGCGATCCGGGCCCGGACGACTGCCGAGCCGATCGGCTGGAGGTCGGCCTCGTAGAGGCGTACGGCGGTGCCGTCCGGGTCGGGACGCGGTGCCGGGAGTTCGGTCGCCGCGGTGAAGGCGAGGGTGCCTGGAGCCAGCGGGAAGGCCACGGGCGCAGGGGCGGGAACGGGGGTGCTGCTCGCGGGCGGTTCGGCGTCGAGGCGGGGCGTGATGATCCCCACGTCCGACAGGCGGCACTCGGTGAGGGCCGACCAGGCGAGGCTGTTGTCCGGGTACTGCGTGCCGACGTACACCTCGCGGGTCTCGCCCTCGGTGCGGCAGGAGATGCGGATGGCGTGCCCGGCGGCGTCCACCTCGTTGTGCGAGAGCCCGCAGTACGGTCCGTACGCCCAGTGGACGTGGGTGTGCCGGTCGGCGAGGCGTTCGCGGGTCTCCTGCCACTCGCGGAGGGAGAGGCGGGCCAACTGGACCCGGACGAGCCGGGACCGGCCCTCACCGAACCGGACCTCGACAGCTCCACCGTGCACCGAGCCGGGGTCCAGGTACGTGATCTCGGCGTCCTGATACCCCTGCCGCAGCAGCCAGCGCCGCAGCGCCTGCCCGATATAGAGGTGGTCGGCGCTGGCCTCACCGGTCTCCGTGCGGCGGCAGTGCACGGGCGGCCGGTGCGCGAAGTGGCACTTCTTCTCCGTGTACCGCTTCGGAGTCAGCTTCTTGCCGCAGCCGCCCAGCAGGACGCCGCAGTAGAAGTCGTCGCGGGTCCGGCCGCGCATGAAGCGGTCGAAGTCGTCGTGGTCGTACGGCAGGAAGACGGGCCAGTCGGATTCGGCCCGGCCGATGACGGCGGTCTGGACTTTGCGCGTGTCCTCGTCCTCGAACGGCATGGGTGTCCTCGCGTCAGTCCTCGGCGTCGTCCGTCAGCTCGTTGACCAAGGGCACGAGGAGGGGGTCGACGGAGAATCCGGAGGCCTTCATCTCGCCCGGCTCGTACTGGGTTTCCAGGACGGAGACCGCGGACTCGGGAATCTTCCCGAGCTGACGGAGCTGGCCGGCGATGCGCTTGACCGGACGGGTGAAGCCCCTGAGGGTGCGGTCGTCGTCGTAGTCGCAGATCTCGTAGACGCTCAGGGCGCTCGCGAAGCCGTTCATCTCGGCGGCGTACCTGATGACGTCGACACGGTTCTGGTAGCCCTCGTACGCCAGGCGGTCGAAGAGTTCGTGCAGTGCCGCGGCGGACCAGCCGCCGTACTTGTCCTCCGTCCCGATCCGCTCGACCCGTTCGATGTCCTCGACCGACCCCTCCCGCAGGTTGAACTTCAGGATCGGCGCGGCGACTTCGAGGAAGCGCTTGGGAGTGAGCATGAGGAGTCGGCCACCGCCGCGTGCCTTGAGCTCCGCGGTGAGTTCCGGCCGGGGTCCACGACTGAAGCCCCGCTCCTTCCGCCACCAGTCCTCCTTGCCGTCCGCGGTCACGAACAGCACGTCGCACTTGCGGTGGGCGGCCTCCCGGAGGATCTGCTCCCAGACGAGGAAGTCGCCGGACGCCCCGTCTCCGTCCTTGCTCCGGTCCATGTAGCCCGGGGGAATGCGCTTCTCGACCCGGCGCATCCCTTCCTTCACGGCCTTGTCGTGGTCCTCCGAACCGAGGGGAGCCCCGGCGCGGCCCGCCAGCGCGGGCTCCAGGCGGGCGATCACCGGGTCGGTGCTCGTGTCGGGCGTGATGTTCTGCCACTCACCCTCACCGACGTTGACGATCGTCTCCTGGACGTCGTCGAACACCTCGGAGAGCTGGGTGCGAAGCCGGTCGAACTCCGCGTCGGGCAGGGCGACATGGTTGGCCCAGGTGCGCAGGGTCTTCACCGCCTGAGCCACATGCCCGGCCATGTCCTCCGCGGCCTTCGTCCCGGTCGAGCGCGCGTCGCCGATGGTTCCTTCCCGGTTCCGCCAGAACTCCACGAGTACCTGGTGGGGGACCCAGAGCCGGTCGTCCAGTGCGCCGAGCGCCTGGAGGAGGTCGGTCCGTGCCTGTTCGGTGTACCGGTAGAGGTTGAGCAGGACATTGGCGTCCGGGGCGACGAGGCCGCCCGTCAGTACGGCTGTGAAGTCTTCGGCGGTCGGGGTCCGGAAAGCCCCGAAGTCGTCGAAGAGGCCACGGACGTCGTCCGCGCCAGGCGTCGTCTCGGTCACCGCTGCCCCCGTCGGTCACTCGTGCGCCGGACCTACGTTCGCTCACCGGTGCGTGCGTGGTGACCCTAGCGCTTCAGGGGTGCCGGGAGGCAGTGAACTGGGGACTTTTCGCGATCAATGGTGATCGTGGGAGCGGGGAGGGTGGCAGTCGAGTTCCGCCCAGACCGTCTTGAGGGGAGGGGTGGAGAGGTCCATTCCCCAGCGGTCGGCGAGGGCGGTGACGAGGAGGAGGCCTCGGCCCGACTCCGCGTCGGGGAGGGGCGGTACGTCTCCCGGGACGAGGGGGAAGCGGTCCGGGCGGGCGTCGCTGACGGCGATCCGCAGGACGCCGGCCTCCGGGTGGAGCGTGAGGGCGAGGCGGAAGTCGCGCCCTTGGACGCGGCCGTGGAGGACGGCGTTGGCCGCGAGTTCGGCGACGATCTGCTCGGCTCGGTCGGTCACGGCGGGTGACAGCTGCCAGACCTCGAGCTGTCGGGTGGTGAGGAGGCGGGCGAGCCGGGCCGCGCGTCGGGTGGCGGACAGCGGCTGGGCGAATGTGTGTGCGGGCGAGAAGAGTTGGGGGAGGGGCACGTTCATGGGGCCATGGTGGTGGGTGCGAGAGGTGTCGCGGGGCTGTTGGATACGTACGCTGCGTCAGCGTACGGGCACATTCCGTGGACGGTACGGGGGTCTTTCCGTCACCCTGGGTGCTGTCGGGGCGTGGGGGCCACGAAGCACGTACGAACACGGAGGTGGCCGCGGATGACCGACGGCGGCGGCACGGAGAGCGACCACGACCTGACGGGCGGCGAGATCGACCGCGAGCCAGATCCCTCGGACAGCCTGCGGACCTTCGGGGCGGTCGCGCAGGCGCTGCGGGAGCACGCGGGGTACAGCAGGGCCGAGTTCGCGGACCTGGTCCGGTTCTCCAAACACACTGTGGAGTCGGTGGAGTTGGGGCGGCGAATGCCGGATCTGGCGTTCGTGGAGCGGGCGGAGGAGGTGTTGGGGAACACCGGCGCGCTGCGGAGGGGCTCCAGGTACGTGACGCGGGGGCGGGGGGATGTCGGGCTGGCGGCCTGGTTCCGGCGGTGGGCTCGGCTGGAGCGGGAGGCGGTGAGTTTGTGTACGTATGAGTGCAGGCTGGTGCCGGGGTTGTTGCAGTCGGAGGGGTATGCGCGGGCCTTGTTCGAGAACCGTCTTCCGCTGCTCACGGACGAGCAGTTGGAGGCCCAGGTGGAGGCGCGGCGCGAGCGGCAGAGAATGCTGTACGAGCGGCCCACCGTGCCGTTCCACTTCATCGTGGAGGAAGGTGTCTTCCGGCGCAGACTGGGTGGTGCGGATGTGCTCCGGGGTCAGTTGGATCACGTCCTTGAGCGAACGGGTTGCCGCAACGTGACCTTGCAACTCATGCCGATGGAGGCAGAGTTTCACGCCTGTCTGGACGGTCCTGTACGACTGCTTGAGACGCCGAAAGGCCAGGGGCTGGCGTACTGCGAAGGGCAGGAGAACGGTCGGCTGATCTCCGACCCGAAAGAGGTGAGGGTCCTCCACCAGCGCTATGACACACTGCGCTCGCAGGCCCTGAACCCTAAGGACTCGCGGGGTCTGTTGGAGAGACTCCGAGGAGAGCTATGAGCATGACGCAACTCGCCTGGTTTAAGTCCAGCTACAGCGGCAGCTCGGGTGACGACTGTGTTGAGGTCGCCCTCACCGAACAGGCCGTCTGCGTCCGGGACTCCAAGGATGTGACGCGCCCTCACTTCGCCATCGGGCGTGAGGAGTGGTCGCGGTTCGTGGGATTCGCGGCGGCGCGGGACTGACAGAGGCCAGCCGTGGGGCGCGCGGTTGATGGCTCGCCCCACGGTGTGGGCACTTGACGCTCACTCAGCCTTCCTCGGCACGTTCTTTTTCGTCCCTGCGCAGGCGGTGGGCTCGCTCGGCGATCTCGCTGGAGAGCCTGCCCTTGACCGAACTGGCCCGGTCGAGGGTCACGCTGCCGAGGCTTCTGGCGGCACTGACGCCCTTCGCTCCAGTCTCAAGCGCCTTGTCCTTCACCTCCGTCGCCGCTTCCCCCCATCGTCTTGCCTCCGACGACTGCCGACCGGACTCGATCCCGAGCCGCTCGTGGAAGGCATGGACGCCGGTCACCACGTGATTGCTCGACTGCACCACAACCGGAGATTTGGTCGGGTGTAGCAGCACCTTCGAGTTGGCTGCGGCGGCAGCCGCTTTCATTCGGGCCACCAAGCGCTCGGTGCTCCGCGAGATGAGATCCAGCCGGTTCTGTCGGGCGGCCCGAAGCCCGAGGCGGTGCTGATCCAGCTGATCCGGATGCGCGTCCAGCACCCGGTCGAGTTCGAGCACGGCGATCGCGTCCTGAAGTTGGAAGCAGCGAGCCAGAACAGCGAGCCACTCCCGAACCTTGGGCTCGACTTCCTTGACCTTCGTGGCGAGATCGCCGATCTTGGGTTGGTTTTCCAACTTCTCCGCGAGAGCGTCGAGTTGACGCAATGCGTACGCCTGGGTCTCCGCTATCGTCGTCGGCGCGGCCTGCACTTTGGACCACGTGACCTCGGAGACTCGACCCACCTGCTCTCGGATGGTCATGGTCTCCTCGATCACGAGGTCCATTCCGATCATGCGGGACAGCACAGCATCCTTCTGGGAGCGGAGCACGTCGTCGACCTTCTCGTCGATCGTGGCGAGGTAGTCGGTGATCTCATCCATGGTCTGCTGCATCGAGAGCTGTGCCATGAGCCCTGCGGCACCAGCCAGACGTGCGGGGTTGGTCAGGAACGAGCCGGCCCCCTTCTCGATCTGAAGCCAATTCTTGATCGAGCCGGGTTTCCCTATCATCGCGTGGCTGATTCCTGGGGTCTTGCTTTCCATCAGCCCGAACTTCTTGACACGCTCCGCAGACTCCTTGGTCAGCTTCACCCAGCGACCGGAGTTGGCGGCAATGTCCGAACCCGCCTGCGCGACTGTGGCCCCGGTACCGAAGACGGACTTGAATCGTTGCGCCCCGAGGTCCTTCGACGGGAGTCCTTCCGAGGTGAGGAAGCGTTCGACGTCCGTCGCATTCCCGATGACCGCCAGTCCATCGCCGTCACTGATCAGCTGGATCTCGTTGTCCAACGCCTGCTCCTGAAGTGTTTGTCGTGGTTGGCCAGTGACCGCCGTCTGGACCTTGCAAGTGTCTTTGTGGAGACGCGACATCAGCCCCCGGGGAGCGAGGCGCGGTCAGGCGGGGTGGCGGGGGCCGTGGCCCGGGGGCGGGGTGAGGGTGGAGGTGTAGGTCTCGCCCTCGACGAGTGGGTTCTCCAGGGTGAGGCCGGCGGCGGCCATGCGGTCGTACTCGGCGAGGATCAGTTCCTTGGTGCGGTACGTGCCGAACTTGGCCTCGTCCTTTCGGCGAACGATGGGGAAGGTGTCGAGGATGTAGTCGACGTCTTCGCGGGATACGCCGTACAGGTGGAAGAAGAGGGCGTCGAGTTCGGCGCGGATGCGTTGACGGCGGTCCTGGTCCCATCGGAAGGGGGCGCTGGTGTCGCCGAGGTGTTTGGCGAGACCCGCCATGTCGGTAGTGGTGTAGGCGAGTTCGAGGAGTCGGGGGACGATGATGGCGGCGTGTGGTGAGAGTTGAGTGGGAGCGGGAACGGGAAGCTGCTTCACCGTGAAGAACTTCAGGTGGGTGCCGCTCAAGTTCTGTCGCGCCGCATAGTCGAATGCGAACGATGACCAAGCAGCGCACAGCAGTTCTGGCGAGCGTGAGAACGCCAGTAGGAAAGTGTCGCCGACACCGGCTGTCGGCATAAGAGAGCTGATCATGCTCCGCTCATCCGTGGCTCGACAGATGTCGCGCCAGCCAAGCAGGAAGTCCTTGTCCCATCCCTTGTCGGCGAGGCGTGTGCGCACACCCGGAATGGAGATCTTCTCTCCGTCCTTGCCGATCTTGCCGGACGGTGCGTCTTCCTCCGCTACCCAGTACCGGGGCAGAACCAGAGTGTCACCGTCGTCCTTCTCCTCCATGGACAGGGATCTGGTGTCGCCTGAAGTGTCGTACGTGGCCCAGCGATGGTCATAGTGGTGGAGCATCTTCGCCTCGTAGAGAGGGAGCATTCGCTCCCCGTTCCGGGTGAAGACATTGCCCTCGAGCGTCCAGCCGTCGTCCTCAAGTTCATCGCGGGGGTGCATGAGAGCCGAGTCGTGACTCATGTGCAGCATGGCGAAGAGCAGTACATTCCACGGATTGCCCGTGGGGACACCGTCCTTCCAGAGGACGGGCAGTCGCCTGTACATAACCAGTGTGATCTCGGCATCGCGCCTCGACCTGAACACCGGAAGCGTGCCCGTGTTGGGATTGAGTAGCGCGATTTCGTCCGGCGTCAGCGTGAACGCCTTGTTCGCGTCGTCCAGTTCAGCCGGGTCATGCAGGAAGAAAGCGAATCGAGCCGCCGTTTCGCGCAGGGAACGGCCGACCATGGACAGAATGCTGAACTTGAACGAGCGGTGCACGCCGGGGAAGAGAGGTACCGCGTTCTCGAAGTCATACAGCGCAGCAATCGCCCCCCGCCGCACCAGATCCCCGGAGAAGTGCTGCGTCCGCGCGTCCGTGGCGATCCCCGTCGGGACGATCACCCCCGCCCGCCCCTCCGGCCCAAGCAGTATGCGGTCCGTCTCCGTGAAGACCGCGTACGTGTTGAGGTTCCCCTGCCCCGTCAGCGGAACCCGGCCCGACCGCCGCAAGAAGTGGCTCTCGGCGTACACCTTCCGCTTGCCCGCCTCGAACTCCTCGTAGAGCGGAAGCGTGTCCGGCGAGTCCTTGAGCGCCTCGATCATCTTCTTGCGTACGGCGGTCCTGGAAGCCTCCGCGATCTCGGGTGCCCGCTGGGCGAAGAACTCCTGCTCGCGGAAGTCGACGCTGTCCCACGGCGGGTTCCCCACGACACAGTCGAAGCCCCCCGCCCAACCGGTGTCCGGCGACACACTCCGGCCGTTCTCCGGAACGGAGAACACCTCGGGGAATTCCAGGTGCCAGTGGAAGAAGGCGAACTGCCCGCGCAGCCGCCCGATCTCGGTCTCGGTCTCCGCGGCCACCCCCTGACCGCTCGGATCCTCCAGCGCCTTGAACACCGCATACGTCACCGGCCGAGGCGCCTCCGGCGTCTTCAACCACACGAAAGCCGCGCACCACGCGTCGGCGACACGCAGCGCACGCCGGTAGTCCGACGAGCCCGTCCACTTCTCGTACGCGTCCTCCTGCCGGCGTACGTCGGTCAGCTCCTCCGCCTGGGCCAGCGTGATGGACCGCAAGCCGCTGGCGAAGACGGTGTTGGCGACGCTGACCGCCTCCCCGCCCAGGTCGAACAGGCTGCCCTGCCCCACCCGCTCCTGCTGGTTGATCTTCTCCAGGGCTTTCGCGTGCTTCTTGTCGTCGCCCTCGGTCGCGATGAACGCCTCGTCGGGGATGCCGTCGCGGAGCAGCTTGGGCGTGGCGCCGATCAGGCCGTTGCCGTGCTTGACGTGCGCGTCGAGGAAGCTCAGCGGCTTGCCCGGCTCCAGTGCCTCGAGCCACAGTGACACCCTGGCCAGGTCCACGGCCATGGGGTTGAGGTCGACGCCGTAGATGCAGCGGGCCACGACCTCGTGCAGGGCGTGGCGCACCGCGTCCAGTGTGGGCTCGGGGTTGCGTTCCCGGACGGCCGCGACCTGCTTGGCGATGCGGCGGGCCGCCGCCACCAGGAAGTGCCCGGAGCCGCAGGCCGGGTCGCAGACCGTCAGGGAGAGCAGCTCGTCGACGATGGCCTCGGCCGGATCGGCGGCCCCCGAACGCGCCGCCGCCTCCTCACCGCGCCGCACTGCATCCCCTATGACCGGGTCCAGCGTGGAGTCCAGCAGGCATTCGATCAGCGAGGACGGTGTGTAGTAACTGCCTGTCGTCTTACGGGTGTTGCCAGCCACCTCCACCAGCGTGAACGTGCGGTCGGCCGCGCTGTACTTCGGCTCCAGCTCCAGCAGGGACTCGTAGACAGACCCCAGCTCCTCAGCGTCGAGGTGCCGGTAGTCCACCGCCCGCCAGCGGCCCGAGCTCCCGTCCCGGACCTGAGAGAGGTGTCGTACAGCCGTCAGCAGGGCCTCATTGGAGAGCCTCAGGTCGCGCAGCGGGGCGTCCGCGTCCGTGTCGTTGAAGAGACCGCCGAGGCCGGGCAGGCCCAACTCCGGGCGGCCCTTCTCGTCACCCAGCGCGGTGAGGACGATCCGCAGGGCCTCGTACAGGTCACCGTGAGCCGTGCCCCGCCGCTTCCTGGCGTGGGCCCGTAGTCGCGCCGACGAGAAGTACGTCTCGTAGCGCTCGCGTGCCTGCGATTCCGCCCCCGGCGACAGCAGCGCCTCACGGTCCTCGGCGACGAAGACGAAGAGCAGGCGGTAGACCATGCGCAGCAGCGCAGCTTGGAGGGCCTTCGGGCGGACGTCCTTCCGCAGCGCAGTGTTCTCCGGGTGCCGCAGGAAGCCCGTGCCCAGCGAAGTGATCGCTTCCTGCACGCCCTTCCTGAGCTGGTCCAGGGCGCGCGTGCCCGAGGCGATGGCCTCCGTGCGCCACTTCTCCAGCCAGCACGAGGACGGCGCCGCGCCCTCCGCCACCTCGAACCGCGAGGCGTGCAGCAGCCGGTACAGCAGCACGAACTCGCTGAACAACTCACCGTCGAAGATCGCCTCGAGGTCGAACTCGACGTACGACGCCGTGGCGAGCGCGCTGGAGTCCCGCAACAGGCGGACCTGGCGGCCATTGGTCAGGACGCCCCACAGGTGTGCCTCCGTACGGTTCAGGCACTCCTGGAGCATCGACTGGGGCGGGACCGTGCCCGCGCCGCCCGGTCGCTTGTCCAACTCGGCGTTCCACGCCGTCTGGTGGATCAGGGCGTGGTGCCAGCGGTGCGAGACCGGGAACTTCTTCTCCGCGTCGGAGTCGGCGGTGATGCCCGACGCGCCGACCTGCGTCAGGCGGCCGAAGCCCAGTTCGCGCCAGAGCGGGGTCAGCCAGTCGTTCTCCGCGAGCCCGGTGGGGTCGCTCGCCGGGATGCCCGTCTCCCGGTCCTCCGGGAGGCGCTTGCGGATCTCGCGCCACAGCGGCTTGAGATACTCCCAGCTGCGCTCGGACTCGTCCCGTACCGAACGGGACGACGGCAGGCCGTAGTCGGCGGGCTTGGAACCCGGGACGTCCTTGCCCTCGGAGATCCGTACCAGCATGTCGGCCGGCAGCAGACCTCCGACCGTGTGGACGGCGGTGAACACCTGGTTGCGGGTGGTGGCGGACATCAGGCGGACACTCCAGCGGCGACAGAGGCGGTGGCGGGCAGGTAGACGTAGGCGCCGAGGATGTCGGCCGGCTTCTGGGCCGTGACCGACAGACCCCGGACGATCTCGCCGGAGGCGGCCCGCACCCGGCGGTGGGCCGCGTCCAGGTCGGCGGCGAGCTCATCGCCGTACCGCTCCAAGTGGTCTCCCACATCGGACAGTTGGCTGAGGATGCGGGTCATCGTGCGCTCCCCGAAGTGCGGGTCGGTGTTCTCCGACGCCGTTGCCTCCAGCAAGCCCGCCGCCTGTTCCGGCGTCAGCCACGTCCCGTTCCTCGGCGCGCCCTCGAAGGCCAGCAGCCGCGCGTCCTCCGCCACCAGCTGCCGCTCGCCGCTCCGGGACGGCAGCGTGAGGTGGAAGCGGTAGCGGACCAGCAGCAGCGTCGTCCGCGTGCTCACCGAGTCCGTCGTGATCACCCCGCAGCGGCGGGCCGGGCGGGCGCCCTCCGCCTGGGTGTCCAACGCGGCGTTGAGCACATGGGAAGCAAGTGCGCCCACCACCGGGTCCGTGCGCACCAGTGCCGCCTCGCCGCGCGCCACCGCCGGGTCGCCGCGGAACGGGATCTCCCGGTCCTTCTCCACGACCTCCGCCCCCACCACCGGTGCCAGCGCGTCCCGCAGGCCCGCCGGGGTGCCGCCCACCTGCGCCGTGAAGTTCCCCGACTCACCATCGGCGCCCCGCAGCACCGCGCCCAGCGCCCCCAGCGCCTCCCGTACGAACGTCCGGATCTCGCCCGCGCCACCCAGCGCCTCCCGGATCGAGGCGACCTCGCGGGCCACCTCCTCCGGGTGGATGGAACGCTGGGCGAACCGGGAGCGGGACTGCCGCTCGCGCTCCGCCGCAGAGTTCCAGTCGTTGTCCAGCTTCGTCGTGCTCACCTTGAACGCGTCCGCGCTGAACAGCGCGTCCTCGTTCTCGCGGCCGCGCATCAGCAGCCATTCGACGATCGCGTCGGTCACGCCCGTCGACAGTTCGTCGGGGACGGAGACCGAGATGCCGAGGTCCTTCTTGATCTGGCGGTGCTTCTTGATCAACACCTCCAGGACCTTGCCGTCGATGCCGTTGTCGTCGCCGTAGAGGGTGATGACGCGGACCTCGTCGCGGCGCTGGCCGTAGCGGTCGACGCGGCCCTCGCGCTGGTCGTGGCGGGTCGGGTTCCAGGCCAGGTCGTAGTGGACGACGGCGTCGAAGTAGTGCTGGAGGTTCACGCCCTCCGACAGGCAGTCCGTGGCGATCAGGACGCGGCGGGCCGCCGCGTCCTCGCCGGCCTCCGCCGCCAGTGCCTCGATCCGCTCGATGCGCTGCTGCGGCGACAGCTCGCCGGTGACCGCCTTGACGACCGTCTTCGCGCCCAGGGGGCCGCGCTTCTTCGTCTCCGGGTCGTTCGCGAGCTGCTCCGCCAGGTACTTGGCCGTCGGGATGTAGCGGCAGAAGACGATCGGGTTGTAGCCGTCCGCCAGGAGCGCCTTGAGATGCTTGATCAGGGACTTCAGCTTCAGATCCTGCTCCGGACCCCGCAACCGCTCCGCCCGTTCGGCCAGTTCGGCCAGGCGGGACTTCACCCTCCCCTCGTCCGTCTCCGCGCCCGGCGCCACGTCCATGCCCTCCATGGCGTCGCTGTCCGCCGCGTCGCTGTTGAGGGGGGCGCCCAGCTTGTCGGCCTCCTCCGCGCTCGCGGCGATCGCCGCCGCCGAGCGGGTCGTCAACGTCTGCGCGGCAGCCGCCGGGGACGAGACCAGCGAGCGCAGCAGGGCGATCGCCGACCACCAGGCGATACGGGCCTCCCGCCTGCCCTGGCCGCCCGCCTCTTCGACCCGCTCACTCGCGTAGGCGATCGCGTCGTCGAGCAGGGCCCGGTAGTCGGGGGACAGCTTGTACGTCTCGTCCTTGAAGTAGCGGTCGGAGGGGAAGGCCGTGCGTTCGGCCAGGGAGTCGTCCGCCAGGCCGTCCTCCTTCGTCAGGTACTGGCGTACGTCCGCCCGCTTGCGTGCCACGAAGTGCTGGGCCAGCAGCTTCCTGCCCGCCTCCGACTCCAGGTTCACCTGCGCCAGCTCCGGCTTGACCAGGCCGAGGAGGTTGCGGAAGGCCGACTCCTTGCCGCTGTGCGGGGTCGCCGTCACCAGGAGGAGGTGGCGATCGGCGTCCGCCGCGACCCGGCGCAGCAGCTCGTAGCGGAGCTGGCTCTGCGCGCTCGCCGACGTGTCGTCCGCCGCCACGCACGTGTGCGCCTCGTCGACGATCACCAGGTTCGGGCAGTGACGTACGAAGTCGTCGCGATGGCGCGTGGACTTGATGAAGTCCGTGGAGACGATCACGTTCGGGTAGCGGTCGAACAGGGACTGTCCGAGGTCCAGGCCGCGCTCCAGACGTGACACGGTCGAGGACAGCACCAGCTCCGCGTCGATGCCGAACTTGCTGCGCAGTTCCTGCTGCCACTGCTCGGCCAGGGCCGGGGAGCACAGCACCGCCAGGCCGCTCGCCTCGCCCTGCGCCAGCAGCTCGCTCGCGACCAGGCCCGCCTCGACCGTCTTGCCGATGCCGACGTCGTCCGAGATCAGCATGCGCACCGTCTTCTGGCGCAGCGCCATCAGCAGCGGCACCAGCTGGTAGGCGCGCGGCTCCACCGCGATGCCGGCCAGCGAGCGGAACGGGCCCGCGCCCGAGCGGAAGCCCACGCGCAGTGCCGTGCGCAGCAGGCCGGCCGCCCGCTGATCGCCGAGGTCGGCCGGCTCCGGCGGCGCGAAACGGGCCTCCTCGACGGGCTCGAAGGGGAACACCGCAGCGATGTCGTCGTCCGAGCCGCCGAGCGGGCGCAGGACGAGCAGGTCGGGCTCGCTCTCGGGGAGCACCACCCACTCGCGGCCACGGGCCTTCACCAGGGATCCGGCGGAGAACGTGAATGCCATAGCGATCGTCAAATCCTCTTGGTGGTCGGTCAGTCGGTGGCGGGGGAGCCGAAGTAGCGGGTGTGGGCGGCGGCGACGGCGTCCCAGTCGGCGCCGTGGGCGAAGCGCACGAAGTCCCACCGGGCGTCGAGCAGCCGTTCCTCGGCGTCGGCGTCACGCAACGCGGTCGTCTCGGTGTCGGGGCCGTCGACGAAGACCGCGACGTTCGCGCCCGGCAGCCGGTAGACGAAGTCCGGTGCCGCGTTCGCCTCCGTCAGGAAGACGTCCTTCTCGTCGGGGAGCCGCAGGCCCCGTGCCTTCGCCCAGCCCAGGAAGTCGCACTGCGCCGCCAGCTCGGCGGCGGACTCCTCCACCGGTGTCGGCTCCGGGTCGCTGACCAGACGCCGGTACTGCTCCGAGCGCGACTCGCCCCGTGCCTCCCGCCGCGCCGTGGCCGACGCGAACCGCACCAGCAGTGCGGCCACCGTGTGCCGGTTGATCAGGGCGTGGTCGAGCTGGTTGCCGTACGTGAGCAGGCACTCGTAGCAGCCGAGCGCGCAGGCCCGCCCCGGGCGGTGCTCCTCGCCGCCCTCGTCCTTGCCGTCGGCCGAGAAGTGGCAGATCTCCAGCGCGCGGCGGGCCGCCTTGGCGAGGGCGTCGTCCTCGGCCTGGAGTCGGCGCAGGACGCCCGCGCCGCCCTCCGCGGCCTCCATGAAGAGGATGCGCCGCCTCGGGCCGTCGTCCGGCGGCAGCAGTTCGCTCGACAGCTCGGCGTCCTCCAGCTCGAACGCGGCCTCGATGCCCCGCTCCAGCGCGTACATCAGCGTCAGCGCGATCGGCTCCGGCAGCGCCTCGTCGAGGGTGACGACGAGGATGTTGCGACGGTCCTCCACGTACGGGATGACCCGCTTCTTGCGGCGGCGCTCATTGCCGTCGGCGTCCACCACCGGCAGCTCGCTGGAGTCGCCGGACGCCTCGGAGGCGTCCTTGTCGTTCATCCAGCGGCCGTCGGCGAGGTCCAGCCAGTAGCCGGGCGGTTCGTTCGTACGGGCGCGCACCCGGCCGGTGTTGGTGATGCGGACGGTCGCGGAGTCGCCGTAGGCGATCGCGGCGAGCTGCCCGCCGGAGCCGTCGGCGATCGTCGCGTTGAGGCGGCCCTTGCGGATGCCGTGGTCGTGGAAGCGGTACGACATCTCCAGCCTGAAGCCCGCCCGGCGGCGTTCCTCCTCGTCCGAGGAGATGCGTTCGCGGCGCGTGGTGTACACGGTGTGCAGCTGCAGCAGGCCGTACGTCGCCGCGCCGAGCGTCTCGTCGCAGAACCCGCAGCGGTCCTCGCGGTCCTTCGGCTCGTGGTGGTAGCCGCAGTGGGGGCAGCGGCGGGCCTCGCCCGTGGTCAGGTCGCCGGAGGAGTCCGGCGGCAGCTGGATGCGGGTGACCTGGTAGCGGGCGCCCTCGTGGTAGATGAGCGAACCGGGACCGAACTCGCGGATGGCGAGGAAGCGGGGACGCTGGAGGTAGTCGCCGTCGCCCCTGCGCCGGCCGATCGTCGGGATGTACGCGGCGAGCGGCAGGCGCGGGAAGCTGTAGCCGGGGAGGAAGCCCTCCGAGGCCAGGTAGCGGTAAGGGTTGAAGTCGGAGAGGACCGACTTGCTGTCGACGCTCTCGTTCATGAGCAGGTTCAGCTGGGTCTCGGCCTCACGGCGGCGGGCGTTGGCCCGGTTGCGGTCGCCCTCGGTGAGGCTGTAGTCCAGGCGGCGCTTGTTCTGGACGTACTGGTCGTCCAGCGCGGCGCGGAACAGGCTCCGCCAGCGGTCGAAGGCGCGGTCGAACCGCTCCGCCACGGTTCTGACCTTGTCCTGGATCCAGTCGTCGTGCCACCACGTCGTGTCGACGAACGACGGCAGGAGAGGGCCGAGGACGCGGAGGGACGCGTCCACCGTGCGCCGCTGCGCGCCGTCGTCGTGCGCCGCCGCCTGGATGTCGGGCAGCAGGGCGAGCGCGGGGTCCGGACGGTCGCCGCCCTCCGGGTACGACACGTCGAGCACGTCGGGGAGGGAGCGGCCCAGGCGCAGTCCGGCCTCGGCGATCCAGATGCCCTGGAGGTGGGAGAGGACCAGGTCCTCGTTGGCGAGGTCCAGGCGGGGCGGGGCGACCGCGCCCGCCACCATCCGCTCGGAGCGCCGGAAGTAGTACTGGTCGTGGCTGTTGCCCGTCGCGCAGTACGTCGTCACCAGGGCGGGCTGGCCGCTGCGGCCCGCGCGGCCCGAACGCTGGGCGTAGTTGGCGGGCGTGGGCGGCACGTTGCGCATCATCACCGCGTTGAGCGAGGAGATGTCGACGCCCAGCTCCATGGTGGGGGAGCAGTACAGCAGCTTCAGCTCCGCCTTGCGGAAGGCCTCCTCACGGGCCTCCCGGTCCTCCGGGGACACCTGGGCGGTGTGCTCGCGGGCGTACAGGCCGGACAGCGCGTCGGCCGTCTCCCGGTACAGCTTGAGGAAGAACGTGTTGATGCGCGGGCCGTCGCCGCTCTGGTAGGTGCGGGTCAGCGGGTCGTGCGCGCCCGACTCGCCCCGGCCGGCCCGCCACACCAGCGACTGGGCGGCCACCCGGTAGCCGGTCGCGGTGGCCGACGACGTCCGGCGGTAGCGTCCGGCGCGCTGCGGGGCCGCTTCCACCTCCTTCACCAGGCCGGCCTTGGTCAGGACCTTCAGCAGTTCCGTGATGATCAGCTGCAGGTCGTCCTGGTCCAGGTCGCGGAAGGTGCGGTCCGCGCGCCGCAGGTACTTGCCGAACTTGCCCCGCGCGGAGAGGAACAGGCTGGAGCGGTCCATACCGGGGCGGGAGGGGTGCGGGTAGGCCGTGCCGACGCGCGGCTTGTCGGCAGAGGACAGCACCCACGGGTCCACCAGCCGCTCCTCGCTCGCCCGCTGGAGGGAGTCGAAGGTGTCGTCGCGGAAGTACGACACGTCGATGGCGAGCGAGCGGCGCATCTCGTCCAGCAGCGCCTTCGTGATCTCCGCCCGCAGCGCCGGGTCGGCGTCCCGCAGCGCCTGGTGGGTTCCCTCCCAGCGGTCCTGCTTGGCGGCGACCCAGTCCAGGTCCTCGTAGTCGATCTCCAGCAGGCCCGTCTGCTCCAGGTTGGGCATGGTGATGCGCCAGCCGCGCTCGAGGTCGAGGTAGAGCCGGAAGGCGACCACGTCCCGCAGGGTGCGGGCCGCGTTGCGGGCCAGCGACGGCGGCAGATCGGCCTCGCCGGTGTAGTCGGCGGGGGAGACGGCCAGCGCGTTGGTCACCGACGCGGCCAGCTCCTCGTGGTGCAGCCCCTCCTCGCCGGCGTCCAGCGCGGCCCGGTACAGCGCCCCGCGCAGCTGGGTGATCTGCACGAAGTCGTTGAAGTGGCCTGCCTGGAGGGAGGCGTCCTGCCGGTTGTCGACGAACGTGAGGAGCTTGCGCGCTTCCTTGTCGAGGGCCTCCTCCGGCACCGACTTCAGCGAGCGGACGATCGACGCCGAGACCAGCGAGGTCGCGGAGGAGCGGCCCTCCTGGTCCAGCGTGGCCAGTTTGGCGAAGTCCCGGCCGCGCGTCTGCTCGTACGCCACACCGCAGTGCAGGCAGAACAGGAACGGCGACGGGATGAACGCGGCCTTCAGCTCGCCGCGCCCCTCGTGGCCGAAGGTGTCGACGGTGACGGCCTTCGGCACCCGGTCGCGGTAGGCGCGCTTGAGGACCTCCTGGCCCTTGTCGTCCAGCTCCAGCCAGGATTCCGGCAACCGTCGATCGTCGACCGCATACTGCACATTGGATGGCCACTCGCGTTCGTGGTCGACGTACAGATAGCCGTCGCCCTGCCGGCCGCCCGTCGCCGAGGTGTCGCGGCGGGCCTCGTAGCGGATGGCGTCGTCCTTCTCGGTTCGCCACACCGTCAGGTACTCCTGGCCGCACTCCCGGCAGAACGCCAGGGGCATCAGCACCTTGCCGCCGCTGCCCGGCTGTTCGAGCTGGTAGGAGCGGGTCAGATGGCGGGAGGACTTGTCCTCGAGGGTGACGTACACGGTGTCGCCCTTGGACAGGAACTGGTGCAGCCGGAAGGCGAACAAGGGCCGTTCGGTGCGCGGGTTGAGCGCCTGGGAGCCGGCCTCCAGCGTGGCGCGGATCGCCTCCGCGCAGGTTGCCTCGTCGACGCCCGACTGCTCGTGCAACTCCCGTGCCGCGACCTCGACCTGGGCCGGGGGCCGCCGTACGAGGCGGCCCGCGGCCCTGTCCTCGACGAGCCCGAAGCGGTCCTCCACCCAGCGGGCCAGGGGGTCGCGGACGAGATCGTCGTAGGCGCGGGGGGCGGGAGAGACGAGACGTCCGGCGGACACGGTGTCGGGTGCCTCGCCGGTCGCGCGGACCAGGGTCTCCCCGATGACGTGCTCGGGGCGGACCTTCGTACCGAAGAGCGTGCTCGCCACGTCGGCGACCACCTGGCGCTGGTCCTCCAGCGTGCCCTCAGTCGACATGGTCGCCGAGGTGCCGATGCACTGGAGGTTCTCCGCCTGGCAGGCCTCGCGGACACGGCGGACGAGAAGGGCGACGTCGGCGCCCTGGCGGCCGCGGTAGGTGTGCAGTTCGTCGAAGACGAGGAACTCCAGGCCGCGCGCCATGCGGATGAGGCTCGCCCGGTCGGCCGGGCGGGTCAGCATCAGCTCCAGCATCACGTAGTTGGTGAGCAGGATGTCCGGCGGGTTGTCGCGGATCTCCTTGCGCTTCGCGTCGTCCTCCTGCCCCGTGTAGCGGGCGAAGGTGACCGGCTCCCGGCCCGCGCCGTAGCCGTCGCGCAGGAACTTCTCCAGCTCACGCAGCTGACTGTTGGCGAGCGCGTTCATCGGATACACGATGATCGCCCGCACCCGCTTGGGGGCGCTCGGGCCCTCCTCGTCGCGCTCGCGCAGCACCTTGTCGACGATCGGGACGATGTAGGAGAGCGACTTGCCGGACCCGGTGCCGGTGGTCAGGACGTACGACGCCCCGGACGCGGCCGCGTCGATGGCGTCGCGCTGGTGCCGGTGCAGCGTGAGGGGGCGGCCGTCGCACACCGTGCCCCCCTCGGTCTTCCTCGCCTGGAAGATGCGGGCGCACTCGGGGTGCAGCACCTTCTGCTGGGCGAGCTCGACCACCGTGCCGCCGCCCTGGAAGAAGGGGTTGAGCGACAGCCAGGGGTTCGGCCACTGGGACTTGTCGTCGAGGTCCTTCGCGACGTACGCCTTGACGCGCTCGTCCCGGATGACCGTGCCGCCCTCCGTGAAGGAGCGGTAGTCGCGGATCAGCGCCCGGTGGACGCCGAAGACGTCCATGCCGGTACCGGACGCGGTCACCGGCGCCGGCTGCTCCGCGGCGGGGGCGGGCGCCGGGGCGGCGGCACGCAGCGGGAGCGTGGGGTCCAGCTCACGCCACGCGGGCACCAGGCTCGGGCCGTCGGCCACCGTGGCCAGGGGGAGCAGCGCGTCCCGTACGGTCACGGCGTCGGCCGGACGGTCGGCCGGATCCTTGGCCAGCAGCCGGTCCACGAGGCGGGCGAGCTCGGCCGGGATCTCGGGGCGGATCACGCGGACCGGGCTGGGCTCCTGGTGTACGTGCCGTTCGGCGAGCTCGTACGCGGACTCGCTCGTGAACGGGGGAACGCCGACCAGCATCTCGTAGAGCACGCAGCCGAGCGCGTAGAGGTCGGCGGCCTGCGTCACCTGCCGGGCCTGACACTGCTCCGGCGCCATGTAGCGGGCCGTGCCCACGCTGACGCCGGTGCTGGTCAGACGGGTCTGGTCCGGGTCGTCGACGATGCTGCCCATGCCGAAGTCGAGCACCTTGACCGTGCCCCCGCCGCGGGTGAGCATCACATTGGCGGGCTTCAGGTCGCGGTGGACCACGCCCTGCGCGTGCGCGGCGGCGAGACCGGCGGCGATCTGGGCACCGATGGCGGCGGCCCAGGGGATCGGGAGCTGTGACTCCTCCTCGACGAGGTCGCGCAGCGACTCGCCGTCCAGGAACTCCATCGCCAGGTAGGGCAGACCGTCGCGGTCTGCGGCGATGCCGCCCGCGACGAGCCTGGTGATGTTGGGGTGATGATCCAGCAGGCGCATGATGGTCACTTCGCGTTGGAAGCGGTCCACGGCCTTGCTGTCACCGGTGGTGTCGACCTGGATGCCGGTGCGGCGCCGCAGGATCGTCTTGACGGCGACCGTCCGCCCGGGCGCCCCCTCGGGAGTGTGCAGGTCCTCGGCCTGGTGGACCTCTCCCATGTTGCCCCTGCCGATGACACGCCCGATGCGGAATCTGCCGTCGACGAGCTCGTGGCTCACTGCCGCTCCTCTGCCTTCTGCCTGCGTTCTCGCGGTTGCGAACCGGAACGCGCCCCCTGCTCTGCCGCCGCACGGCCCATGGTGTCAGAACGGACAGTGAGGCAGTCGTCACGGTACACGAACGGGGGAGAAATCGATAGGGAATCATCTGTTGACATCGTCAACGCGACGCTTCTAATCTCGCCGTGAAGTGAGTGGGGGGTGGATGGCGTGAAGGATCGCGTCACCGGTGCGGCAGGTGCGCCCGGATGGAGAGCCGCGCTGGGGGATCTGCTGGATCGGCTGAGGCGCGCGGCCGTGAACGGTGCCGTGCCCGAGCCGGTCTTCGCTCAGCAGGTGAGAACCCTGGGACTCGGCGAGGCCGAGTCTGCCCGGCTGCGGGACGAGCTGGCCCGATTGGGCCTGCCGGTCCGGAACGTCCGCGTACATGTAGACGCGGACTCTCCGGATGTGGAAAAGGTTGCACAAAACCGTGAAGAAAATGTGTCGGCACGGGTCGGGCAGGTTCGGGCGCTCTTGACGCGTTACGCGGACGCTGAGGGATATGTGGCCTCGCCGGCCCTGGACGGCGTGATCAGGCTGGCCGGGCTGAACGCGCGGGAGGCGGCCGAACTGCGCGAGGGCGCGAAGGTGAAGGCCGTGGACGGCCGGGCGGACACTCCCGCACCTTCGGTGGCCCCGCCCGTGCCCGGCGGCGGGGCCGCGAGCGACCCGGAGGATGCGGAGGCGGGGCCCGGACCGGACGCCGGTGCGTATGCGGGAGCCGTGGCGGCCGCGTTGTCCGTCCTCGGCGTGGACCGCGTTCAGCGGCGGCCCGAGAACCGCATTCTCGCCGCGGAAGCGGAGGTCGGTCTGGCGGTCCTGCTCCGTGGCGGCGCCGACCGTGTGACGCGCGAGCCCGAGGAGGCGGAGCTGGTGGCTCTGCCGCGCGACGACCTCCGGATCAGGGCCCGGGACTGTCTCGTCCTGCACAACCAGCGCCTGGTGCATTCCCTGGTCCGCGGCTATCTGGAACAGGGGCTGGACTACGAGGATCTGTTCCAGCACGGTGTGCTGGGTCTCTTGAGGGCCGCGCGGAAGTTCGACCCCAGCATGGGGAACAAGTTTTCGACGTACGCGACCTGGTGGGTGCGTCAGTCGGTCACCCGGGCCATCGCGGACGAGGGCGCCCTCATCCGGGTCCCCGTCCACATGCACGAACAGATGCGCAAGGTGGCCGCCGCCGAGCGCACCCTGGCCGCACAGGGGCGCGCCGCGCGGGCCGTGGACGTGGCGGTGCACTGCGACATGAGCGTGCAGAAGGTGGAGGAGATCCGGAAGCTGAGCCGGCGCACCGACTCCCTCGACCGGGTCATCGGGGACGGCGCGACGCTCGGTGACTTCGTGGGCGAGGCCAAGGCCCTGCCGTCGGTGGAACACGGTGTGCTGAACACCCTCGTGCTGGAGGCCGTGATGGCCGTCGTGGACACGTTCTCCGAGCGCGACGCCCGCGTCCTCGTCCGGCGTCTCGGCCTCGACGGGGACGAACCCTCGACGCTCGACGAGCTGGGGCGGGAGTTCGGGGTGACCCGGGAGCGTATCCGTCAGGTGGAGGGCAAGGCGCTCCCGGCGTTCCGGGAGCGACTGCGCAGGGCGGGGATCCCCGGAGCGGACGGGGACGGGGACGGACGGGAAGCCGGCGTGGACGGAGGAGAAGGCCGGTCGGCGAACCGGCGTGCTCGAGGCGAGCGGTCGGCTGCTGGTGCCGCTGCCGTCGGGGATCCGCGGCGGGACGAGAAGCCGCAGGCGCAGCCCGATGCGCTGCCCCCGCTCACGCTGGACGAGGAGCCCTCGCCGCCGCCCGAGGAGCCGTCGCCGCCGTTTGAGGAGCCGTTGCCGGGCACCGAGGAGGAGACCGAGGCGGCGGAGGAGGAGACCGGAGCTGCGGAGGAGAGCGGGGGACGGGATGCGCCCGATCCGCTCGCGGAGTCGGCCGCTTCGGCGCACGCCACGCCTTCGACTCCTACGCCCTCGGCGCCGACCACGTCTTCGGCTCCTGCGGGGTCTTCGAGTGAGGCTTCCCTCCCCGAGGCTGCCCCGCGGAGCGACGAGCCGAGCGCGGCGTCCGACGCGCCTCAGCCGGTGCAGTACACGGCGGACTGGGACAAGGCCGTACGCATGTCGGCGACGTTCGACGGAGCGATCGACTGGCTCGCCGGGTACGCGCTGCTGGCGCTGGGGCATTCCCAGCTCTCGGTGCTGCTCGGGCCGTCCGCCGCGGCGGACGTGGTGCGCGCGGCGCGGGAGGGGCAGGCGCCGGACCAGCAGGTACTCGCAGCCCTGGAAGTGCTGCAGCGTGTCTTCGACAGCGTGAAGGAGGCCGGTCTGAGACCGGAGGACTTCTTCGAGCGGCGGACCGAGGCGCTGGTCGGCGTGACCCCGCGAACGTATCTGGCCAGGCGGCCGCTGGTGAACACCGAGTCGCGCATCGCCGTACGCGACGCCCTGCGCGAGTTCGCCGCCGCGATGGAGCGGCGGAAGAAGGCCGCGGAGCCGTCAACCGTGACGGCGGAGGAGCCCGCGAACGCGAACGGCAGCTCTCCGAGTCCCTCGGACGACGTGCCCGTGCGACAGGCCCCGGTGCTCGATCGCGTCCCGCCCTCCGAGGACGAGAAGCAATCCGCGCAACACAGCGCCGCAGCCGACCGCCCTCTCGCCGATCTGCGCCACGCGTACGAGGCGCAGATCGCGCGCATGCGGCAGGAGCACCAGGAGCGGTTGACCGAGGAGCGGCAGGCGGCCGACGACCGGGTCGCCACTGCGGAGGCGGAGACCGAGCGACAGCTCGACACCCTCGAAGAGACGCTCCTGCGCCGCGTGGACACCGCGTTGCTGCGCCGGCAGCGGCACTTGCGCGGACAGGCCGAGGAGCGGCTCGCGCAGCTCAGGGAGGAACACCGAGAGGCGCAGCGTGTCACGGCCGAGCGAGCGGAGCGCGCTGCGCAGGAGACGCTGTCCGCCACCCGGCGCGCCTCCCGCGACGAGCAGCAGGTGGCTGTGGCACGTCTGCGCGCCGACCAGGCAGAGCAGCGGGCGGCCGAAGCGGACCAGCGGGCGGTGGAGGCGGACCGGCGCGCGACCCTCGCCGAGGAGCGGGCCGCCGAGATCGAGCGGCGGGCGGGCGAGACCGAGCAGAGGGCGGCCCGCGCCGAGCAGCGTGGATACGAGGGTGACCGGCGGTTGCGCCGCTACCGCGAGGAGACCGAAGCACGCATCGAGGAACTTGAGGAGCGGCTGCGGCTGGCTGGAGCCGAGCTGAGTCGACGCGACCGTGACCTCGGCGCGGCCCGCCAGGAAGCGGCAGCACAGGTGCAGGCGGCCGAACAGTGGGCTGCGCAGCGACTCGCCCAGGCCGAGCACGACGCCCGGGCCCGCATCACCGAACTACAGGAACAGCTCGCCGCCGAGCAGGAAGCCGCCGCCGGCCGTGCGTCGTTCCGGGACCGCTGGCGCCGCTCCTGACCGCATGGAGCCGTCGCACCCTCCTGCCCGTACTTCTCGAGGAACACCATGGATCCCAGACAGGAACTCGTCGCCCATCTCCACCGCCGACTCGTAGGTCCGGCCCTGGGCGAAGACGAGACGCTCGAAGCCCCGCCCGACCGGGAGTATCTGATGGGCACCCTCTATCCCCAAGAGGCGGATCTGCAAAGGCAGTTGTACCTCGCGGCAGAGGACCCGGAGGGGGCCGGCACGGAACGCGCCGCCGAGGACACCGCCCCCGCCGGCGACCCGGTCCCGGAGTCCAACTCCTGGCTGCCCTCCTCGCTCGGCCTCAGCTTCTACACCGACGCCACCACCGTGGAGATCCGCTGCGCGGGCGCCCGCTACGAGACGCGCGCCGGCACCAGCGAACGGGGCCGGAGCTGGCAGCGCGTCCCCCTCCCCGCCGAGACGCATACGCTCGGTCCCGACCGCAGCCAGGTCACCGTCCTCGACGGGCGCGCCGAGCTCCGCGTTCGCCGCCGCGCGTTCGGCACCGGACAACTCGTCACCGTGGCGCTGGTCAACGCCGCGCACCACGAACCGGCCCTGGGCCGGGCCGCCCAATGGGACCGGATGCTGTTCCAGGTGGAGCTGGAGGCCCGTGCCGTGGACGGCCGGGTGCTCCAGTATCCGAGCGTCCGGCTGGCCAGCCGGGACCCGGAGGAGCAGGAACTGCGCCTTCAGTACCGGCACGTGCGCACCCACGCCGTGGGCCACGGCTGCGCGGTCGAGGAGCGGTACGACGCCACAGGGAAGCGGGTGACGGGGCTGCGGACGGCCGTCATGCCCGAAGCCGAGGTCACCGGCGTACGCGCCGCCGGCCTCAGCGGCTCCCCGGTGCTCGACCTCGCACACCTCGCCGATCCCGCTGTCACGGCCGACCAACTCCGTGAAGAACTATGGGAGTTCGCCGCAGACTATCGTGCCTGGTACGTCGGGCAGCTGAACGCGGACATCCCCGACTGGGGCCGGGAGGCGGCCGACCGCGTCCTCGACCGCATCGGTGCCGCCGTCACCCGCATCGAGTCCGGCGTCCGCACCCTGTGCGACCCGTCCCGCCCTGAACTGCTGCGCGCCTTCCGCACGGCCAACCGTGCCATGGCTCTCCAGATGCGTCACTCCGCCCCCGACCTGGCGGGCACCCGCCGGTCCCGCCGTGACGCCGTACCCCTGGATCCGGGGCCGGCCCCGGAAGCTGTCTGGCGCCCCTTCCAGCTGGCCTTCTTCCTGCTCGCCCTGGACGGGGTGGTCGACGCACGGCACCGGGACCGGACCGTCACCGACCTCATCTGGTTCCCGACCGGCGGAGGCAAGACCGAGGCGTACCTCCTGCTCGCCGCCTTCACCATGGTCCTGCGCAGACGCGAACCCGACGGGGGAGGCACGGCCGTCCTGAGCCGCTACACCCTCAGCCTCCTCACCACCCAGCAGTTCCAGCGCGCGGCCACCACCGTGTGCGCCCTGGAGACCCTCCGCCGCGCCGATCCCGCCACCTACGGCGAGGAGCCGTTCTCGATCGGCCTGTGGGTGGGCGAGACCACCACCCCGAACACGTACGAGAAGGCCCGCGCGGCCTTCGACGACGTGCGCGCCGCCGCGCGCCCGGAGGACGTGTTCATCCTGGACCGTTGCCCGTGGTGCGGCACCCGCGTCCTGCCCTCCCACAAGTCGCCCGACATCCGGGACTACGGAGTACGGGTCGGCGCGGACTCGTTCGCCTTCTTCTGCCCACGCGACGAGTGCGCCTTCCACGACGAGCTTCCCGTCGCCGTGGTGGACGAGCACCTTTACGATCGCCCGCCCACCTTCGTCCTCGGCACCGTGGACAAGTTCGCCCGGCTGGCGTGGGAGCCCCGCGCCGGACGACTGTTCGGCAGCGGAGGCCCGCACCTGCCACCGTCGCTCGTCATCCAGGACGAGCTGCACCTGCTGACCGGCCCCCTCGGCACCACCGTGGGCATGTACGAGTCCGCCGTGCTCGGACTGTGCACCACGCCCGACGGCATCGGACCCAAGGTCGTGGCGTCGACGGCGACGATCCGCCGCTCCGGAGAACAGATCCGGGCCCTGTACGGCGCTCGGGCACAGCTCTTTCCGCCCGCCGGGATCGACGCCCGCCACTCCTACTTCGCCGAACCCGACACCTCCCGCCCCGGACGCCGCTACCTGGGCGTCATGGCTCAGGGACACACGGCCGGTCGTGCCGCCGTCGCCGTCGCCGCGGCTCTGCTGCAGGGTGCGTGGGAACTGCCCGAGGAACACCGGGACGCCTACTGGACGCTCGTCGCCTACCACCACAGCCTCCGCGAGCTGGGGCGCACCGTGACCGCCGCGGCCGACGACATTCCCGCTCAGCTCGCCGGCCTCGAATCCGGAGCAGGTACACGGGAGTTGCCGGACCACCAGGTGCAGGAACTGACCAGCAACCTGCCACGGGCCGAACAGCCGGTGCTCCTCGACCGGCTGGAGAGGCGATGGGACCACCCGGAGTCCGTCTCCTTCCTGCCGTGCACCAACATGCTGTCCGTCGGCGTCGACGTGAAGCGGCTCGCGCTGATGCTCATGCAGGGCCAGCCGAAGACGACGGCCGAGTACATCCAGGCCACCAGCAGGGTCGGCCGTCACTCCGTCCCCGGCCTCGTCGTCACCTTCTTCAACGCGACGCGTCCCCGGGACCGTTCGCACTACGAGGCGTTCGACGTGTACCACCGCTCGCTCTACCGCCACGTCGAGCCGACCAGTGTCACTCCCTGGTCGGTGCCCTCGCGCCGCCGAGCGTTGCACGCGGCCCTCGTCATCCTCGTCCGGCACCGGCTCGGCCTCGCCGCGGAGAACCGGGCGGGGGAGGTGCTCCACCGGATGCCCGAAGTGCAGGCCCTCGCGGAGCACCTGGCGGTGCACGCCGAGACATGCGAACCCGCAGTCGGCGACGCCGTGCGGAAGGAACTCGCCGATCTCCTCGCCGACTGGGAGGACGCCGCACGCGAAGCCCGTAAGGAGGGCCGGGAGCTGTACTACCGCAGTCAGGGCAAGGGCCAGTCCAACCTCATCAAGAGTTTCGAGCAGAAGTACGGCCTGTGGGAGACGCCGAACTCCATGCGCAACGTCGACAGGGAATGCCAGGTGATGGTGAAGGGAGCCGACCTGTGAGCCGCACGCTACGGGTACGACAGTCTCAGACGGTGCTGCCGTTCGGGGTCGGAGCGGTCTTCGACATCCAGGGCGAATCGTTCGTCGCCACCGGCATCGGAGACTGGCCGGGCCGGGGCAAGCAGCGGGTCGAGTCACCACGGCTGGCCTCCCGGCTCGGCGTAACCGGCTTCTACGCCGCGCCCGCGACGGCCAACGACCGCTTCGACACGCCGGACGCCCCCGGAGCGCCGTACATCCGCTTCCCGTCGTGGCTCTTCTGCGGCGCCTGCCGGCGTATGAAGCGGTGGCGCATCGCGGACGAGAAGCCGGGGCAGCCGCCGCGTTGTCCGTCGTGCTCGCCGGCCCGCACCCTCGCCCCCATGCGGTTCGTGCAGATCTGCGCGGCCGGGCATCTCAGTGACGTCGACTGGTGGTTCTGGGCCCATTCGCGGCGCGAGGCCGCTCAGCGGCGACAGTGCGGCGAACGGGAGAAGCTGCGCTTCCTGGTCTCCGAGCGTGCCTCAGGCCTCGAAGCACTCTCCGTCGCCTGCGCCGCCAAGGACTGCGGAGCCGCCCGGGACCTGCTCGACATCCTCGGCACGCACGGAATGCGCTGCTCGGGGCGCAATCCGTGGCAGCGGGCGAGTGAGGCCGTGGAGTGCGTGAAGCCTGTACAGGTCGTACAGCGCACGGCGGGGAACCTGTACTACCCCATCGTGCACTCGGCGCTCGACATCCCCGAGACGGACGTACCGCTCCTGACGGACGACGCCCTGGCCGCACGCGTGCGCGGGCACGACCTGTGGGTGTCCTTGTGCCGGGTGACCGGGACACCTCGCGCGGAGGTCTTCCGTACGATGATCCAGGAGGACACCGGCGCCGACGACGAACTCCTCGACGCACTCGTCGCCGAGGAGACGGGGCAGACCCCCGCGACTTCCTCCTCCGGATCCGAGACCCCGGCCCGGCCCGATCTGAGCCGAGAGGAATGGGACGCCTTCATGGCACCGACACCTCCGGCCACCCGTGACTTCGCGCTGCGTGAGACCACGCTCGGCCTCGCCGGGGAGACCGCGGAGCCCTGGGCCGGCCTCGGCCGCCGCTTCGGCAGGATCGTCCTCGCCGACCGGCTGCGCGAGGTACGCGCCCTGTCGGGCTTCACCCGCGTCTCCCCGGATGCCACCGCCGTCCCCGCCGACACCGCACGGCGCCTGAGATGGCTGCCGGCCGTGGAGGTCTTCGGCGAGGGGATCTTCCTCACCCTCGACCGGGAGGAACTCGCGGCGTGGGAAGGCGACATGAGGGTCGGTCGCCACGTTGCCGGCATGCGGGCCGATCTCGACCGCTCCTTCCAGAAGGACCGGCTGGAAGCGTTGACCGGACCGGAGCTCGGGCCTCGTTTCGTGCTCCTGCACACCCTGGCGCATCTGCTGATCCGCCAGCTCTCCTTCGAGTCCGGGTACACGACGGCGAGTCTGCGGGAACGGATCTATGCACGCCCCGAGCAGGACCAGTACGGAATCCTCGTCTACACGGCCGCCGGCGACGCCGAAGGCACCCTCGGAGGCCTCGTCCGGCAGGGCGAGCCGCCGCAGCTGGCGGAGACGCTGCTGCGCATGACGGAGGCCGCCGCCTGGTGCTCTGCCGACCCGCTCTGCGCCGAACACACCGGCCAGGGATTCGGCAACCTCAACCGCGCGGCCTGCCACGCCTGCGCGCTGCTCCCCGAAACCAGCTGCGAGACCGGCAACACCCTCCTGGACCGCGCTCTCGTGATCGGCGGCGACAACGTGCCCGGTTACCTGGAATCCATCGTCGCCGCGGCCCGCGCCGCGGCCGCCGGCGCCGTGGAGGAGATGTGACGGTCACCTATCTCGACCTCACCCAGGAACAGCGCTCCTGCCTGGACGGGCTGCCCTTCGACGGCAATCACCTGATCAGCGGCCCGCCGGGGAGCGGGAAGAGCCTGTTGGCCGCCCAGCGGGCCGTCATGCTCGCCCTGACGGGAACGCCGGTGGTCCTGTTGACCTACTCCAACCTGCTGCACCAGTCTCTCGCCGGCGCCGTGCACACCCTGGGACCCGCGGACCGCAGCGTCCGGGTGCGGACCGTGCACGCCTGGCTCACCGAGTGGTACGGCGGGCGGCCGCCCAGTACCGAGGACGGCTGGTTCGACTGGCCCGCCCTGTACGAGCGGGCCGCCGAGACCGGCCCTCCGCCGGGACTCACCCTGGTCGTGGACGAAGGGCAGGACCTCCCCCCGGAGTTCTACCGCCTGTGCCGACTGCTCGGAGCCCGCACCACGGTGTACGCGGACGAGTGCCAGCGTCTCACCGACACCAACTCCACCCTCGCGGAGATCGCCGAGCGCCTGGGACACTGCGCCCGTCACGAACTCGACGGCAATCACCGCAACACGTTGCAGATCGCTTCCTTCGCGGCACACTTCCATACGGGGCCGGGCCTTCCTCCGATGCCGGAACGGGAGGGTCCGCCACCACGGCTGCACCGCTTTCCTGAGCGTGGCGTCGCCGACCTGGTGGCACTGCTGGCCCAGCAGCATCCGCAAGACACCATCGGGGTGATCACGAGATCCAAGAGCGCTCAGTTCTCGCTGCTCGGCACACTCCAGAACAGGGCACCCAGGCTGAAGCCTCAGCTGTACACCTCCGAGGCCCCGCGGGGAAGCCGCTACCGCCGACTGGACCTGGACCGCCCCGGCGTCGTCCTGGTTCACCGCAGAAGCGCCAAGGGTCTGGGCTTCGACACCGTCGTAGTTCCCGACACGCACGCCGACGCGGCCACCGATCCCACGTCGGGCGCACTGCGCATGGAGTACTACGTCATGGCCACCCGCGCCCGGCGCGAACTGCATCTCTGCTACGAAGGGGACACTGAGCCGTCGCTGCTGGCCCAGGTGGGACCTGCCGCACTGCTGCGAGGCTGACCCTGTGCCAGGAGGCCGAAGGGGCCCGTCTGCCCGGCGCCGCTGTTCCCGGGCAGACGGACCGTCGTCGACGGGTGGCCGGTCAGCAGTCCCGCAGCTCCGCCGACTGGTTCAGCACCTGCGCCCGGGTCGAGGTGAACCGGGTGTACGTCTGTCCGGCCCGGGCCTCCGGCCGGAACGCGGCCACGCGGTGGCAGTTCTGGAAGGCGAGGGCGACGCCGAAGTGGCGCTCCAGGCTGCCGCGGATGGCGTCGCTGGCCAGGGCGCGCAGCAACTGGCCGCGCTCCTGCTCGGAGGGCGGCGGGGTCTGGTTGTCGGTGAACTCGGTGATACCGGCGTGGAGCCGGACGGAGAGGGATTCGATGAGGTCGTAGGCGTATGGGAGGGAGGTGCGGACGGTTTCCACGAAGTCCGCCTCGCGGATGTCACCGGCTTCGGCCTCGGCGAGGAGCTTCGGGGAGACGTCGAGAGACATGGGTGTCCTGTTTCTGTAGTGGGGGAGGGGACAAACTGGGAAAAGGGAAGCCGCTGGGGTGGTCAGGCGAGGGAGGCGGGGCCGGGGACGAACTCCGGGTCCACCTGGGCCGCCAGGTCCTGGCCCGTCGCCGCGTCCGCCCAGGCACGTGCGTTGCGCAGGTGGAACGCGACGGCGTGGCGGTGGAGGGTCGGCCAGTCCTTGGGGCGGGCGTCGACCGTCTCACGCAGGACGGCGAGTGCGTGGCGGTTGTGCGCCTCCAACTCGCCCTGGGGCGTGCCGCGTTCGGCGGAGCGGACCCAGGGGGAGATGGCCAGGTGGGTGAGGAGGTCGTCGCCCACCTGCTCCTTGAGGAACAACAGGTCGTCCTCGCCGGTCACCTTGTTGCCGACCACGGCGAGCGGGATGCCGAACTCGGCGGCGTGGTCGCGGTACTGGCGGTAGACGGAGACGCCCCTGCGGGTGGGTTCGGCCACCAGGAACGTCATGTCGAAGCGGGTGAACAGGCCGGAGGCGAAGGCGTCGGCGCCCGCGGTCATGTCGACGACCACGTACTCGCCGGGGCCGTCGACCAGATGCCCGAGGTAGAGCTCGACGGCGCCGAGCTTGGAGTGGTAGCAGGCCACTCCCAGATCGCTCTCGTCGAACGCGCCGGTGACCATCAGCGGGACGCCGCCGATGCGTTGGACGTGGCGTGCGTGCAACTCGTCGTCGCCCAGCAGGCGCAGCAGCCGTGAGCCCCTGCCCGGCGGGGTGGTCTTGACCATCGCCTCGCGGGAGGCGATCCGCGGGTTGGCGCCGCGCAGGAGGTCCTTGATCTCGCCCAGGTGCGCGGCCAGGGGCGCGGCGGTGAACGGGCCGGCGTCGGGGTCGAGCGCCTCGGCCAGGTGCTGGTTGATGTCGCCGTCGACGGCCAGGACGGGGGCGCCCGAGCGGGCCAGTTCGCGGGCGAACAGCGCCGACAGGGTGGTCTTGCCGCTGCCGCCCTTGCCGACGAACGCGACGCGCATCTACCGGCCCGCCGTTTTGAAAATGAATGTCATGTGGCTAGATTTAGGGCTCGATCGTGATCACTGTCAAGTCGGGAGGGCCGGAGTGGGGCCGGGCGGGGTCGAGCGCATAGGAGGGTCGCGGGTGATCGTTACCGAGCGGCTTAATGCATATGATGTGCAGGTGCGTGAATACTGCATAAGGCCCGCTGGCCGTGACGACCTCGACGGTGCCCGTGCCGTCATGCTCGACACCGTCTACCGCGACTTCGGCACCGGATACGTCCCCCGCTGGCACGGCGACATCATCGACCCGGCCGCCGCGTATCTCACCCCGGTCCGCCACACCCTGCTGGTGGCGCTGGACGGCGTCGGCGGCGACGTCGTGGGCACCGCCGCGCTCGACTCCCGCGGGCCCGCCCATCCGCCGAACCCGAGACGGGTCGCCGCACGCTTCCCGTCCGGGGAGAGCGCGCAGTTGCGCCGGGTGTACGTACGCCCCGAACACCGGCGGCGCGGTCTCGCCCGCCGGCTCGTCACGGAACTCCTCGCCTTCGCCGCCGCCGACGGCGGATACCGCTCCGTCTATCTGCACACCGACCCGGCCGTCGAGGGAGCCGAGGGCTTCTGGCGGTCGCTCGGCGAGGTCGTGCACGACGAACGCGAGGACCCCGGCGGCGGCCAGCGGATCGTCCACTTCGAGGTCCCCCTGCCCTCCCTCACCCCCTAGGTCGTCCTTCCCCCATGCGCTCTCCCCGCCGCCCCCGAAGCCCCCGCCTCCTCGCCGCGTTCTTCCTCGCCCCGCTGCTCACCGGCTGTTTCGCCTCCACCGGCGATGCCGGAGAGGCGGCCGACGGCAAGGACGGAACGCGGCTGCGCGTCGCCCTCGCCTTCCCGCCCGCCGAGAACCTCTCCCCGTACGGCGCCGACGCCACGATCCTCAGCCGCCTCGGCGTGACCGAGGGCCTGACCGCCCTCGACGCCAACGGCGCCGCCGCACCCGCCCTCGGCTCGTCCTGGCGCCGCGAGTCCGACCGGACCTGGCTGTTCACCCTGCGTGAGGCCGTCTTCCAGGACGGCACGGAGGTCACCCCGGCCGCCGTCGTCACAGCCCTCACCCGCGCCGGCCGCGCCGCGCCCGCCCCGGCCGCCCTGTCCGGCGTCACCCTCACGGCCCGGGCACAGGGCACGACGGGTGTACGGATCACCACGACCGCACCCGACCCCGTGCTGCCACTGCGACTGGCCAGTCCCGCACTCGCCGTACTCGCTCCGAAGGCGTACGAGGACAAGGACGCCGTCGACCCGGTCGGCACCGCCACCGGGCCCTTCGCCCTCACCGAGGTCACCGGCACCACGGCCGCCACCCTCGACCGGTTCGACGACTACTGGGGCGGCCGCGCCCAGGCCGCCGGCATCGACGCCCGGTTCATCGCCGACGGCACCGCCCGCGCCAACGCCCTGCGCACCGGCCGGATCGACCTCGCCGAGGCGATACCCGTCTCCCAGGCCGCCGTTCTCGACGCCGACAGCCGCCGGGAGACCTCCACCACCCGCACCACGAGCCTCCACCTCAACACGGAGTCGGGCGTCTTCAAGGACCCCGCACTGCGGGCCGCCGCCCGCGCCGCCGTCGACACCGGAGCGCTCGCCGACGGCGTATACGAGGGCCACGCCGACCCCGGCGCCGGCCTCTACGGCCCCGCCGTCACCTGGGCCGAGGCCAAGCGCGTCGCACCGGTCGGGCGGGCGAAGGCCGGGCAGCCCGACGGCGCCTCGATCACCCTCGCCACCTACGACAACCGTCCCGAACTCCCGGAAGTCGCACAGGTGTTGAAGCAGCAGCTGGAGAAGGCGGGGTTCACCGTGAAGCTGGAGGTGCGCGAGTACGCGCGCCTGGAGAGCGACGCGCTGGCCGGGAAGTTCGACGCCTTCGTCGGCGCCCGCAACAGCCTCCTCGACACCGGCGACCCGGTCTCCCTGCTCGCCGGTGACTTCACCTGCGACGGCGGCTACAACCTGGCGCTGCTGTGCGACAAGGACGTCGACCAGGCAGTGGAGCGGGCGCAGGCGGTCGCCGACACCGGCGAGCGGCAGGACGCCGCACTGGCCGCCGAGGCCGTGATCCTCGGCACCGACGCCGTCGTCCCCCTCGTCCACCAGCGCGTCATCACCGGGGTCGCGGACACCGTCGGCGGGGTGCTCCTCGACCCGTACGAGCGCACCCTGGTCGGCACCGGCACCCGGCGCTGAACCGCATGCGAATCCGGGTGGGCGCACTGCTGTGGCGTGCCGGACTGGCGGCGGCCCTGGTGTGCGGGATCGGGCTGCTGCCCTGGCTCTCGCACACCGACCCGGCGCTCACCGTCCTCAAGGCCCGCTCCGCCGACCGCGACCCCGACCCCGAGACCCTGGCCGCCGTCCGCTCCCAACTCGGTCTGGACGAAGGCCCGTTGGTGCTTCTCCGGCGGTGGCTCGGCGGGCTGCCGCGCGGGGACGCCGGACGTTCCTGGATCTCCGGCGCCGAGGTCGCCCCCGCCGTCACCCAGGCCCTGGGCGCATCCCTGCTGCTGATGACGGTGGCCCTCGCCGTCGCCTGCTGCACGGCCGCCGGGGTGTGCGCCCGCACCCTGTACCTCGGCGCCCGACGCCGACTGCACGGACGGACCCCGGGCGGCTCGGTCTCCGCCGTACTCGCCGCGCTGCCCGAGTTCCTCATCGCGTCCGTCCTCGCCACCGTCGTCGGCGTACGGCTCGGCTGGCTGCCCGCCCTCGGCTGGTACGGGCCGCAGTGGACCGTCCTGCCCGCGCTCGCCCTCGGCCTGCCCGCCGGCGCCGTCCTCGGCCGCCTCCTCCACGACCGACTGCCCGCCGCCTTCGCCGAACCGTGGGCCCCGGCCGCCCTCGCCCGCGGACTGCCCGGCCGCACCGTCGCCCGCCACGCGCTGCGCCGCTGTCTGCCCGAACTGCTGCCCAACCTCGGGCTGTTCGCCGTGGGGCTGACCGGAGGGGCGGTCGCCGTGGAACAGATCTTCGACATCCCCGGCCTGGGCCGCACCACCCTCCAGGCCGCCCTCGCCCAGGACCTCCCCGTCCTGCAGGCCGGCACGCTCGCCCTCGTCGCGCTCGCCGCCGTCACCACGGCGGTGGCCCGCCTGGCAGGGGGGCGGCTCGTCGGCACCGCCCTGCGCGACGGAGCGCTGCATACACTCCACCGGCCACTGCATACATTCGACCGGCCATCGCACACGGTCGACCAGTCATCGCATACACACCACCGGCGACCGCACGCACTCGACCGGCTGCCGCATACATTCCACCGGCGACCGCACGCACTCGACCGGCTATCGCATGCACTCCACCGGACATCGCATACACGCCACTGCCGACCGTCGACCGCCCGCAGGATCCCGCCCATTGCATACAGTCCTCCCGTCGCCTACGCCCTCCTGCTGCTCGTCGTCCTCGCCCTCGGCCTCCCCCGCGACCCGCTCGCCGTCGACACCACCACCCGTCTCCAACCCCCCACCCCCATCCACCCCTTCGGCACCGACGCCCTCGGCAGGGACATGCTGGCCCGGGTCGCCCACGGCGCTCTCGACACCCTCCTCCTCGCCCTCGCCGTGAGTGTGCCGGCCCTCGTCGTCGGTGTGCTGCTCGGGCTGGTGCCCCGGCTGTCGGGGCCGCTCGTGGACACCGTCAACGCCGTGCCGCCCGTGGTGGCGGCCCTGCTCGTCACCGCGTTGTGGGGCGGTGGGGACGCCACTCCCGTGGTCGCGGTGACCGCCGTGGCGTGGGCGCCGCTCGCCGCGCACACCTCCGCGCTGCTGCGGCAGGAGCGGGCCACCCTGCATCTGGCCGCCACCCGTGCGCTCGGCGCCGGACGCGGGTATCTGCTGCGGAGGGCGCTCCTGCCCGCCGTGCTGCCGCCGGTGGTCCGGCACGCCCTGCTGCGGCTGCCCGGGGTCGCGCTCGCGCTCGCCTCGCTCGGCTTCCTCGGGCTCGGTGCCCAACCACCGTCCCCGGAGTGGGGGTTGCTGCTCGCCGAGAACCAGCCCTATGCCGAACGCGCACCCTGGGCCGTTCTCGCCCCCGCCGCCGTCCTCGCCCTGCTGGGCGCCCTCGCGGTCACCGCAACGGGCCGTGAGCGCATACGCGTCGGAGGGGTCCGATGAACCGCCGCCGGCTCCCCCCTCTCCCCCCCCGAGGTGCTGGGCTTCCTGCGCAACTCCGTGCGGGAACTGGGCCAGACGGTGGTGATGGTGACCCAC